>JAOPWH010000186.1 GCA_025965795.1 Blastococcus sp. | reverse complement strand
CTGTTCGATGTCCAGGCCGCGGGAGAGCCCCAGCTCCACGTAGGCGAACCCGTCCGCGAGGGTGTACGCGAGCTCCTGCGCGGCGGTCGAGCCGGCCTCGCGGATGTGGTAGCCGGAGACGCTGATCGGCTTGTAGGCCGGGATGTTCTCGGCGCAGTACTCCATGAGGTCGCCGATCAGGCGCAGGTGCGGCTCGGGGGCGAAGAGCAATTCCTTCTGCGCGATGTACTCCTTGAAGATGTCGGTCTGCAGCGTGCCGTTGAGCTTGCCGAGGTCCACCCCCTGCCGTTCGGCGGCCACCAGGTACATGCAGAAGACGGGGACGGCGGGGCCGCTGATCGTCATCGAGGTGGTGGTCTCGTCGAGAGGGATGCCGTCGAAGAGCTCGTCCATGTCGGTGGCCGAGTCGACCGCGACGCCGCAGTGGCCGACCTCGCCCAGCGCCCGGGGGTCGTCGGAGTCCTTGCCCATCAGGGTGGGCATGTCGAAGGCCACCGAGAGCCCTCCCCCGCCCTCGGCGAGGATCATCTTGTAGCGCTCGTTGGTCTGCTTGGCGTTGCCGAAGCCGGCGAACTGGCGGATCGTCCAGGCCCGCCCGCGGTAGCCGGTGGCGTGCAGCCCCCTGGTGAACGGGAACTCGCCGGGATAGCCGATCCGCTCGAAGCCGGGGACTTCCGCCTCGTCGGCGGGGCCGTAAACGGGTTGAACCTCGACGCCGGAGAGGGTGGTGAAGTCGGCGTCGCGCACCCGGCCGGCGGCGAGGGCCGCGTCATACCGCTGCTGCCACCGCTGCCGTGCGTCGAGGCTCATGCCCGAGATAGTAGGACTTCCAACTATCTGCCGTCGAGCGCAGCGCTCGGACCCACCCCGTCGACGTCACCGGCACCGAGACGAACGCGCTTGAGGATGTCGAACAGGCTCTCCCGCTCGGCCTCGGGCAGAGTGCCGAGGCCGAAGTCCAGGCCGGTGAGGGCCTCGGTGGCCACCTCGACCACAGCCCGGCCACGGTCGGTGATCCCCGCCAGGACGCCGCGCCCGTCGGCGGGGTTGGGCCGCCGAGCGACGAAGCCGGCCGCGACGAGCCGATCGATGGCGTTGGTGACGCTCGTCGGGTGCACCATGAGTCGGCTCCCGATCACCTTCAGGGGCAGTTCACCGGTGCGGCTGAAGGTGAGCAGCACGAGCACCTCGTACCGGGCGAAGCTCAGGCCGTGCGGCTTCAGGGCCTCGTCGAAGCGCGCCAGCAGGATCTGCTGCACCCGGAAGACCGACGTGGCCGCACGCATCGCCGACGCCGGCCCGAACCGCTGCTCCCACGTCGCACCGGCCCGCTCGATCGGGTCGAAGGGCAGCCCCAGCGCGCGCACCATGCGCGAGACGCTACCGGCCGGCGCCGGATCGCCCGGGACTCGATTCTCAGCGCCACTCGATGGTCGTAGGACCGACGTCGCATGGTGGGCCAGACGCCGGCTCGTCGAGAGTTCCACCGCTGCTCCCTCCGGAGACGGGGGCACGACCAGGAGGTTTTCGATGAGGTCCCGGCCCGCACTCGGCCCCGTGCTCGCCGCGACGGCGGCTCTGCTCGTCGCGTTCCCGTCCCCCGCCCTCGCGAAAGGCGGTGGGGGTGGCGGGGGTGGCGGCGGCGTCGTCATCGACAGCGCGCCCTGCGCCACCATCAACAGCTGGACCCCCAGCGTGCAGACGAACACCCTCGGGCCGCTCGTCGTCGTGGACGTCGGCGTCTTCAACGGCTGCGCCCAGGAGCGCGTCGACCTGCAGAAGACGCCCCTCGTGGCCATGACCACCACCGACACCGCGACCGGGGCATTCGTGTCCTCGAGCGGCATCATGTCGAGCTACGGCCAGTTCACCTACCGCTTCTACGCCGGTGCGCCCACCGCGACACCGCCGGGGCGGACACTCACTCTCACCGTGACGAAGGCGAACGGCCAGCAGGAGGACATCCGCACGACCACGCTCGCCGCGCTCATCCAGGCAGCCCTGGCGAACCAGCCGGTCGCCTGACGCACGCCCGTCCCGTGCCCTGCGTCGTGCCGACTCGGCTCAGGGCACCGGACGGGCCGGCTCCAGGACGCCGAAGACGACCTCGTCCGCCGGCTGTGCGGGGGCGAACAGGAACCCCTGGGCCAGCTCGCATCGCAGGGCCGCCAGCCGGTCGCGCACCGGGGCCGTCTCGACGCCCTCGGCCACGACGGCCATGCCCAGGGAATGGGCGAGCGTGACCGTCGACTCGACGATCGCCTCGGCCCGCGGGTCGGCGTCCATGTGGGTGACGAACGAGCGGTCGAGCTTCAGCCCCCGGATGTCGCGGAGGTCGCGCAGGTAGCCCAACGACGAGTACCCGGTGCCGTAGTCGTCGATCACGAGGCTGACACCGGCCTCGAGCAGGGTCCGGATCGCCGTCCTCGCGCGTGCGGGGTCGGCCATGAAGAGATCCTCGGTGAGCTCGAGCTCGAGCGCGCTCCCCGGCATCCCCGCATCGGCCAGCAGAGCGATGGCCAGCCCGGGGAACTGCGGATCGAGCAGATTGGTGACCGAGAGGTTGACCGCGACCGTCACCGGGTTGCCGGCGCCATGCCAGAGGGCTCCCTGTCGGACCGCCTGCGCGAGGACGGCCCGGGTCAGCATCGGCATGAGCCCGGCGCTCTCGGCCTGAGGCAGGAAGGCGGCGGGCAGGAGCACGCCCGCCTCCGGGTGCTGCCAGCGCACGAGCGCCTCCACGCCCACCACCGTGCCGGTCTGCAGCGACACCTGCGGCTGGTAGTGCAGCACGAGTTCGCCGTCGTCGATCGCCCGCCGCAGCCGGTCCGTCGTCTCCAACCGGGCCCGGCCCGCGGCATGCAGCGCGCCGTGGTGCCGCGCCCGGCCGGAACGGCCGCGCTTCGTCTCGTACATCTCCAGGTCGGCGTGCTGCAGCAGCTCCACCGGTTCCTGCCCGTCGTCCGGGGCCACGGCGATGCCGACGCTCACCGACACGGTCTGCGCCCGGGGCCCCAGGCGGAACGGACGACGGAACCCGGCCCGCAGCCGCTCGGCCACCTGGGCGGCCCGCTCCGCGTCGGCGCCCGCGAGCAGGACGGCGAACTCGTCGCCGCCCAGGCGCGCCACGGTGTCCTCGCTGCGCACCACCTGCCGCAGGCGCGGGGCGACCAGGCGCAGCAGTTCGTCCCCGTAGTGGTGGCCGAGGGTGTCGTTCACCGCCTTGAAGTCGTCGAGGTCGATGGCGAGCACCGCGAGCCGCCCCTCGGGCGGACGGGCGGCGGTGGCGCGCGCGAGCCGCTCGTCGAACGCGCGACGGTTGGCGAGCCCGGTGAGCTCGTCGGTGCGCGCCTCGCGCCGGTGCTCGGCCAGACTCCGCACCGCGCGGAAGGACATCCCGGTGCGCGCGATCGCCACCGCCACTCCGGCGCCGGCCAGCAGGACCCCGAGGACCGGGACCTGCCGGCGGGTGGCGTAGACGAGGAGCCCGAGGCAGACGAGGGCGAACAACGCCGGCAGGACGACGTTGGGCAGCGGCTCGCGGCGGTTTGCCGGCTTGTCGTCGGGCAGCCAGGCGGCGAGGGCGACGGCGGCCATCGCCATGAGAGCCGCCGAGGAGAGCAGCGTGCCCGGCCGGAAGGTGCCGGTGGCCGACTGGTAGACGAAGACGCCGTCGATGACGGCGAAGACCACGATCCCCGTCGCCAGGGCCCACACCGCCGGTGGAGTCCGGCTGCCGAAGATCATCAGCAGCGCGATGATCACCACGAGAAGCATCAGGTCCAGGACCGGGTAGGCGAGATCCACCGCGACCTCGCCGCCCGGGGTCCCAGGGGCCATCAGCGCCACGACCGACCGGTAGAGCAGCGCGACGGCGACCGCAGCGGCCGCGAGCGCACCCACGGTGCCGTCGAGCACGAGGCTCAGGGACAGCCCGCGGGTGCGGAGCCGCGCCAGTCCGACCAGCCCGCCGAGCAGATAGACGTACATCGCCAGCCAGGCGGCGTCGGCGACCGAGGGGTAGGGCGACGGTTGCTCGGTCCGGACGACGGCGAGGAACAGCACGAAGCCCAGGGCACGGGACAGCACCGCGGCCGCCATCCAGCACCAGATCGCGCGATCGATCCGGGACAGGAGGGGCCGCAGTGACACCACGAGGGCGGCGGTGACGTACGCGCCACCCTGCAGCCACCCGTCGATCAGTGGGGAGAAGCCCTCATGCGCCCGGACGCCGGGAATCGTGGTGACGGTGAAGGCGGCCACCTCGACCGCCAGGAGGACGAGCCCGACCCGCGCCGTCCACGGGAGCGACGATCCTGGGGCACGCGGCGCGCCCCCGCTCGACTGCACGGCTCACTCTGACACGGCTCCGTGCCGGAACGAGTCCGGCGCGCCCCCGTTCGCCGGCCGCAGCGGCGGGGTGGAGCGCATGCCGAACACCTCGCGGAGCGCCACCCGGGCGGCGTTGTCGCCGCACTGGCCGTGCACCGCCGGCCCGGGCGGGGTGGCCGCGGACGCGAGGTACCTCCCGCGGATCGGGGTCTTGTAGGTGTTCCACCGCGGCACCGGGCGAGCGAGCATCTGGGTGAAGGACGCCTCGCCGTTGGAGATGTCCCCGCCGACGTGGTTGGGGTTCCATGCCTCCATCTGCACGGCGTTCTTGGTCGCCCGTTCCACGACCGTGTCGCGGAAACCGGGGGCGAAGCGCTCCACCTGGTTCTCGATCGCCTCGGTCATGTCGACGTCCGAGCCGTGCGGCACGTGCACGTAGGCCCAGAAGATGTGCCCACCGTCGGGCGCCCGGGTCCGGTCGACCACGGTCGGCTGGACGGCGAGCACGTACGGCTTGTCGGTGACCCGGCCGGCCGCGGGCGCGGCCTCTCCTGCCATGGTCTCCTCGAGGGTGCCGGCGAGGTGGATCGTTCCCGAGCGGCGCACCTCGGGGTTGGTCCAGGGCACCGGCTCCGACAGCACCCAGTCGATCTTGAACACTCCGGGCCCGTGCTTGTACCGCGCAACCCAGCGGCGGTAGCCCTGGTTGACCCGGTCCCCCGCCATGGCGACGAAGGCCCGCGGTGTGGTGTCGAACAGCACGGCCGGAACGCCGTCGAACTCGCGCAGGTCGGTGACCTCGTGCCCGGTGACTACCTCGCCGCCCTGCTCCTCGAGCGCAGCCACCATCGCGTCGGCGAGTCTCTGCGATCCGCCCTCGATCAGCGGCCAGCCCACGTGATGGGCCAGCATGCCCAGCATCAGTCCGAGGCTCGCGGTCAGCGGCCGCGCGAGGTCGAGCATTCCGTGCGCGGCCGCGCCGGCGATCAGGGCCTGCCCCTCCTGGGTGTCGAAGTGGCGCCGGGCCAGCGAGCGCACATTGGGCAGTCCGGTGAGGGCGAACTTCACCACCTGCGCGATGCTCTTCGTAGGCGGACGGCGCAACTGGCTGGTCAGGAAGAAGTCGACGACGTCGGTGCCGTGCTCGACCAGTGGCTGGAAGAGCCGCCGATAGGCCGGGCCGTCCGCGCCCAGCCCCGCTGCGGTCTCCTCCAAGGAGCGCCGGGACACCGCTGCCCGCCCACCGTCGAGTGGATGTGCGTAGCAGATCTCCGGCTGCACCAGCCGCACACCGCGGCTGGCCAGGTCGAACTCGCGGAAGAACGGCCCCGCCGCGGCCATGGGCTGCACGGTCGAGCAGACGTCGTGGAGGTAGCCGGGCCGGGTGAGCTGCTCGGTACGCATGCCGCCGCCCGGGCGATCGGCCCGCTCGACGACCTGCACCCGCAGCCCGGCCGCGCTCAGCCGGAGTGCGGCGGCGAGCCCGTTGGGCCCCGATCCGACGACGACAGCATCCGGTCGCCCTGCCGCCCCACTCACCCGGCGATCCTCACGAGGACGTCGGACATCCGCAACTTGCCCTGCCGCTCACGATCCGATACCACACGGGGCCCCTTCTCGCGCCGGGGGCTGAATGCCCCGCCGTACGCCCTTACCCTGCCCCGGTGCCGCCTCCTCCCGCCTCGGATCCGGTGACGGACCCGCCGGTGCTCCGGCTGTCGTCGGGCGGGCGGCTCCTCCGGCTGGCCGCGTCCTTCATCGCCCTCGCCCTGCTGCTCTCCGGTTCGGTGTGGGGGGACGACGACGCGTTCCCGTTCGGACCCTTCCGGATGTACTCGACCCGGAACGACCCGAACGCCCCGGTGGTCTCCACGCGGGTGGTCGGCCTGACCGCGACGGGCGAGGAGGTGCCGCTCTCCGGCGGTCAGGTCGCGTTGCGGCGCGCGGAGTTCGAAGGGCAGGTCCACCGGATCGAGGACGACCCGGAGCTGCTGGGTCTGCTCGCCGATGCGTTCGCCGATGCCCACCCCGCAGCGTGGGACTGGCCGACGGGTGGGACTTCGACGCGCGCGGTGCTCCGGCGCGGCACACCCCTGTCCGTCCGAGGTCGAGCCTCAGAGCTGGGCGACCAGCTCGTCCGCCGCACGGTAAGGGTCGGTCGCTCCGGCGACGACCTGGTCGGCCAGGGCACCGAGCGCCGCCGATCCGTGCACGTCACCCATGCGCTCGCGCAGCGCTGCCAGCGCGATCGCCTCGATCTCGCGGGCCGCTCGCTCGCTGCGCCGCCGGTGCAGCTCGCCCGAGGACTCCAGCCACTCGCGATGCTGGTCGATCCGCGACAGGACGCCGTCGACACCGTTGTCGGTGTCCCGGGAGGCGACCGTCTTGCAGATCGGGGGCCGCCAGTGACCGGCCTCGGAGTGCCGTCCACCGAGCGAGAGCATGTACCGGAGATCGCGCACCGTCTGGTCGGCCCCGTCCCGGTCGGCCTTGTTCACGACGAAGACGTCGGCGACCTCGAGGATCCCGGCCTTGGCCGCCTGGATCCCGTCGCCCATGCCCGGCGCCACCAGCACCAGGGTGGTGTCGGCCAGGGACGCGATCTCCAGCTCTGACTGACCGACCCCGACGGTCTCGATCAGCACCACGTCGCACCCGGCCGCGTCCAGGACACGGAGCGCCTGCGGCGTGGCCCAGGCCAGGCCGCCGAGGTGCCCGCGGGAGGCCATCGACCGGATGAAGACGCCGCTGTCGCCGGCGTGGTCCTGCATGCGCACCCGGTCCCCCAGCAGTGCCCCGCCGGAGAACGGGGACGACGGGTCGACGGCGAGCACGCCCACCCGCTTCCCCGCCGTCCGCAGAGCGCGCACCAGCGCCGTCGTGGTCGTCGACTTGCCCACCCCGGGCGCCCCGGTCAGCCCCAGCACCTGCGCATGACCGGTGTGCGGGGAGAGCGCCGCGGCCACCTCGCGGAGCGCCGGGCTGGCGTCCTCCACCAGCGAGATCAGCCGGGCGACCGCGCGCGCGTCCCCGTTGCGCGCCGACTCGACGAGCGCCGGGACGTCTGCCCCCCGCCGGCTCCGCCGTCCGCCCGACGCTCCGGCGGCCGGGCCGGCGACGGCGGTGCCCTCGGACGTCACCCGCGAGCGGGCACGTGCAGGATCAGGGCGTCACCCTGACCACCGCCACCGCACAGGGCCGCGGCGCCGACGCCGCCGCCGCGGCGGCCGAGCTCGAGAGCCAGGTCCAGCACGATCCGGGCTCCGCTCATGCCGACCGGGTGACCGAGCGCGATCGCGCCGCCGTTGGGGTTCACCTTCTCCGGATCGATCCCCAGCTCGCGGGTGGAGACGATCGCGACGGCGGCGAAGGCCTCGTTCAGCTCGACCAGGTCGAGGTCCAGGGGGTCGATGCCCTCGCGCTCGCAGGCCTTCTTGATCGCCCGTGAGGGCTGGCTCTGCAGGGTCGCGTCCGGTCCGGCGACGACGCCGTGTGCGCCGATCTCGGCCAGCGGGGTCAGCCCCAGCTCGGCCGCCTTCTCGGCGCTCATCACCACGACCGCGCAGGCACCGTCGGAGATCTGCGAGGCGGTGCCGGCGGTGATGGTGCCGTCCTTGGCGAAGGCAGGCTTGAGCCTGGACAGGCTCTCGGCCGTGGTGTCGGGCCGGATGCCCTCGTCCTCCTTGAACTCGATCGGGTCGCCCTTGCGCTGCGGGATGAGAACGGGCGTGACCTCCTCGTCGAAGACGCCGTTCTTCCACGCCCGTGCCGCCTTCTGGTGGCTGGCGGCGGCGAACTCGTCCTGCTCCTCGCGGGTCAGGTCGTAGCGACTGTTCGCCTGCTCGGTCAGCACACCCATGGCCACCTGGTCGAAGGTGTCCGACAGCCCGTCGTGGGCCATCGAGTCGACCAGCAACGTGTCCCCGTACTTGGTGCCGCTGCGCGAGTTGGCCAGCAGGTGCGGCGCCTGGGTCATCGACTCCATGCCACCGGCGACCACGATCTCGAACTCGCCGGCGCGGATGAGCTGGTCGGCCAGCGCGATGGCGTCGATCCCGGAGAGACAGACCTTGTTCAACGTGAACGAGGGCACCGTCATCGGGATGCCGCCGGCGACGGCGGCCGGGCGGGCGGGGTTCTGTCCGGCGCCGGCCTGGATGACCTGGCCCATGATCACGTAGTCGACCTGCTCGCCGGAGATGCCGGCCCGCTCGAGCGCGGCCTTGATCGCCACACCCCCGAGGTCGGCGGCCGAGAAGTCCTTCAGCGAGCCGAGCAGGCGGCCCATCGGCGTGCGGGCGCCGCTGACGATGACCGAGCGGGACATGCTGCCTCCAGTGCCGGCCGCGACGTCGGCAGCCGTGTCGTCCAGGACCGCGGGAGCGGCTGGTCAGTCAGTTTAGGGCGCCCGGCTCGACGAGCCACCGGGTCCGGCAGCGCGTACCCGTCGGCGTGAGAACGGCCACACCGATGTGACGTCCCAGACGTCTTGGCGGCAGGATGCCGCCGTGACCGAGAACGCCGCCACCGGCCTGCCGCCCGAGCTGTTCACGACGATCGACCACGTGGGGATCGCCGTTCCCGACCTCGACGAGGCCATCGCCTTCTACGCCCGGGCGTTCGGCGTGCGGTCGGTGCACGAGGAGACCAACGAGGAGCAGGGCGTTCGGGAGGCGATGCTCGCCGTCGGCGACGGGGACACCCGCATCCAGTTGCTCGCCCCGCTGACGCCGGAGTCGACGATCGCGAAGTTCATCGGCCGTTCGGGCCCCGGGCTGCAGCAGCTGGCCTTCCGGGTCGCCGACGTGGAGGCCGTCAGCGCGACGCTGCGCGAACGCGGCCTGCGACTGCTCTACGACGCCCCCCGGCGCGGCACCGCCGGCAGCCGGGTGAACTTCGTCCACCCCAAGGACGCCGGCGGGGTCCTGGTGGAGCTCGTCGAGCCCGCTGCCACCCACTGACCCGGGTGGCCTCCCCGGTTACCCATCGGTAACATCGCTGCACCTGCACCTGCACCTGCCGGCCCCCGCCCGCACCGCCCCAACCTCCGAGCCACTGACGACCCGGGAGTACCGCGTGAAC
The DNA here is from genome assembly GCA_025965795.1 of Blastococcus sp. GTDB lineage: Bacteria > Actinomycetota > Actinomycetes > Mycobacteriales > Geodermatophilaceae > Blastococcus_B. The sequence continues at coordinate 1,560 of JAOPWH010000186.1, read as the reverse complement.
GAGATCAGGGACGCCATTCTCAGCGACTCGCTCGACGCCCTGGCAGGGCTCGCCCTGCCGGAGTCCTACCGCGGGGTCGTCGTCCGGAAGGACGAGCAGGGCATGTTCGAGGGCGTGCCCACCAAGGAGAAGGACCCGAACAAGTCCCTCCACATCCAGGACGTGGCCACTCCGGAGCTCGGCCCGGGCGAGGCGATCGTCGCCGTCATGGCGTCCTCGGTGAACTACAACACGGTGTGGACGTCGATCTTCGAGCCCGTCTCGACGTTCGGGTTCCTCGAGCGCTACGGCAAGCTGCACGACCTCGCGAAACGGCACGACCTGCCCTATCACGTGGTCGGCTCCGACCTGGCCGGGGTCGTGCTGCGCGTGGGCCAGGGCGTGAACAAGTGGAAGCCCGGCGACGAGGTCGTCGCGCACTGCCTGTCGGTGGAGCTGGAGGACCCGGCCGGCCACGACGACACGATGATGGACCCCGAGCAGCGCATCTGGGGGTTCGAGACCAACTTCGGCGGGCTCGCCGAGCTGGCGCTCGTGAAGAGCAACCAGCTGATGCCCAAGCCCGGCCACCTCACCTGGGAGGAGGCCGTGGCTCCCGGCCTGGTCAACTCCACCGCCTACCGCCAGCTGGTCAGCCGTAACGGGGCGGACATGAAGCAGGGTGACGTCGTCCTGATCTGGGGCGCGTCCGGCGGGCTGGGCTCGTACGCGACGCAGATGGCGCTCAACGGCGGCGGGATCCCGGTGTGCGTGGTCAGCAGCCCCGAGAAGGCCGAGATCGTCCGCGCCATGGGCGCGGAGCTGATCATCGACCGCTCCGAGGAGGGCTACCGGTTCTGGAAGGACGAGGACACCCAGGACCCCAAGGAATGGCAGCGCCTGGGCAAGAAGATCCGTGAGCTGACCGGGGGCGACGACGTCGACATCGTCTTCGAGCACCCGGGCCGCGACACATTCGGTGCAAGCGTCTACGTCGCCAAGAAGGGCGGCACGATCGTCACCTGCGCCTCGACCAGCGGTTACATGCACTCCTACGACAACCGCTACCTCTGGATGAACCTCAAGCGGATCGTCGGGTCGCACTTCGCCAACTACAAGGAGGCGTGGGAGGCCAACCGGCTGATCGACAAGGGTCTCGTGCACCCGACGCTGTCGAAGGTGTACCCCATGGAGGAGGTCGGCCAGGCCGCGCTCGACGTTCACCGCAACGCCCACCAGGGCAAGGTCGGCGTCCTGACCCTTGCTCCCGAGGAGGGCCTGGGTGTGCGGAACGCGGAGAAGCGGGAGAAGCACCTCGAGGCGATCAACCGCTTCCGCGGGGTCTGAGACCGCGGCCCCCTGCCCTCGCAGGGGGCCGCCGTCCTCCTCGCCCCATGTCCGGGCGAGGAGGACGGAGCTCCGGTGTGCAGCCGTCTCATCGGCACCGGATATCGGGCCGACACGCTGACTTGCGCGTCCCCGTCTGCGAGGATGACCGCATGACCGATCCCCGCCGCGACCTGCTGCCGACCCACGAGGTTCAGCACTCGTTCGACGTCGTGCTGCGGGGTTACGACCGCA
>JAOPWH010000265.1 GCA_025965795.1 Blastococcus sp. | reverse complement strand
GGTGGCCCCGAGCATGCCGTCGACGGCGAAGGTCCAGCAGTCGGGGAACCGGGCCGCCAGCCGGCGCAGGATCCGCCGCGGGTCCAGGGGGACGTCGGCGGAGACGAGCAGGTCGCGGGCGAGGACGACCTTGGCCAGGTCGCCGGCGTCGATCCGCTGCACGGCGTCGGCGACCGCGGCGCACCAGCTGGCCGGGTCCAGTGCGCCGTCGGCGTAGCGGAGCCGGGGCGCGGCGCCGTCGTCCCCCTGCGGCGCGGCCACCGGGAGGCGGGGGGTCGCGTCGCCGACCGTGGTCACCCACCCCACGCCGTCGCGGCGGCCCACGACGACCTCGGGGACGACGAAGGCCGACGTCCCCGTGGCCGGATCGAAGGCGATGCCGGCGAACAGCACGGGCCCCGAGCCGGGCACGTCGAGCTCGTCGTCGATCACGAGCCCGGACGTGTAGTCGGCCCACCAGGCGGAGGCCTCGGCGAGCGCACGGGGCCCGGAGACTTCCAGTCGAGCAGCCTCGCCCCAGGCCACCATGCCCTCGCCGCGGCGCACCCAGGAGAGCGCGTCGGCGTCCGGGAGGAGGTCGAGCAGCGGCCCGGCAAGATCGTTCCGGACCGTGGTGACGGTGCGCGCGGCAGCATCCCGGGAGGTCAGGGCGGCCGCTGTCACGTCCCCAGCGTAGGCAGCCTTGTAGCGTCCTCGCCGTGGCAGACCGGCGAGACACCGCACACAGCGCCGGCCTGCGGGCGGGCCTGGACAAGCGTCCGGCCGACGTCGCGGCCATGTTCGACCGCGTGGCCCGGCGCTACGACGTCACCAACACGGTGCTCTCGGCGGGCCTGGACGCCTCCTGGCGGCGCGCCACGCGCGATGCACTGGGGCCACGGCCGGGGCAGACCGTCCTCGATGTGGCGGCGGGGACGGCGGTCTCGACGGTCGAACTGGCGGCCGGCGGAGTGCACGCGATCGCCTGCGTCGTCTCCGAGGGCATGCTGCGCGGCGGTGCCGCCCGGGCCGTGCCGAAGATCGCCGGCGACGCCATGGCGCTGCCCCTGGCCGACGAGAGCGTCGACGGCGTCGTCATCTCCTTCGGTCTGCGCAACGTGGCCGACCCCGACGCGGCGCTGCGCGAGTTCCGGCGGGTCACCCGCCCGGGCGGATCGCTCGTCGTCTGCGAGTTCTCCAGCCCGACCTGGCGCCCGTTCCGCACGGTCTACACCGAGTACCTGATGCAGGCGCTGCCGCGGATCGCGCGGGCGGTCAGCAGCAACCCGGAGGCCTACGTGTACCTGGCCGAGTCCATCCGGGCCTGGCCGGACCAGGCGGCTCTCGCGACGCGGATCGGCGCCGCGGGATGGAGCGACGTCGGCTGGCGCAACCTGACCGGCGGGATCGTCGCGCTGCACCGGGCCCGCCGGGTGTGATGCCGCGAGCACCGGTCGTACGTTTCGTCCTGGAGTCGACTCCGACGGACGGCCCGGCAGAGGGATCCTTCTACTAGCGTCGATCCATGACGACCCCGCCGTCTCCGCAGCCACCGTCGCCGTCGCCCTCCCCGACCGATCCGGTGCCGCCGCCGAGTTCATCGCCCGGGCCGCTGTAGCCGCGCGGCGTCGCTGAAGCCTTCGTGTTCTCGAAGCGCTTCGTCGATCGACGGGATGCCGGCCGCCTGCTCGGCCGGCGGCTGGTCGTCACCGTGCCCGGGGACGTCGTCGTCCTCGGTCTGCCGCGCGGTGGGGTCGTCGTCGCCGCCGAGGTCGCGCTCGCGCTGGGTGCGCCGCTCGACGTCCTCGTCGTCCGCAAGCTGGGGCTGCCGTGGCAGCCGGAGCTGGCGATGGGCGCCATCGCCGCCGTGGGGGACTCGGTGGAGACCGTGCGTGCCGAGGCGGTCCTGGCCGCTTCCCAGGTGGACGACGCCACGTGGGCATCGGTGCGCCACCGCGAGGTCGCCGAGCTGCGGAGACGGGAGGCCGCCTACCGGGGCGACCGGCCGGCTCTCCGGTTGGGCGGACGGCACGTGCTCCTGGTCGACGACGGACTGGCCACCGGCGCGACCATGCGGGCGGCCGTCGTCGCGGTGCTCCGGCAGGCGCCCGCCGGCATCACCGTGGCGGTGCCGATCGGTTCGCCCGCCGCCTGTGCCGCCCTGGCCGAGGAGGTCGACGACCTCGTCTGTCTCTCGGCACCCTCGTCCTTCCGCGCCGTCGGCCAGGCGTACGGGAACTTCGGCGCGACCAGCGATTCCGAGGTCCGCGAAGCGCTCGCGCGGGTGCCGGCGCCACCCGCGGGGGACACCGGCGGGAGGTGAGTCAGGGGGCCGCTGTCTCGTTCCTCACACCCGGGCCTAGACTCGGAGCCGGCAGACTTTGTGAAGCATTTCACAAGCCGCGCGATGGAGTCCGGGAGGAGGTGCCCCCGTGCCGTCGGCCCTCCGGAGCCCGGGTTCGGGCGACCGCGTCGCCGACCTTCTCGCCGACGTCGTCGTCGTCGGTGCCGGCCCCGCCGGCTCCGGTGCGGCGTGGTGGGCGGCCCGGTCCGGTCTCGACGTCGTCGTCCTGGAGAAGGCGACCTTTCCGCGCGAGAAGGTGTGCGGCGACGGCCTCACCCCGCGCGGCGTCAAGGCGCTCGAGGACATGGGTGTCGACACCTCCCCGGCCGCCGGCTGGGTGCGCCACAAGGGGCTCCGGGTGCACGGTGGAGGGCAGGTCGTCGAGGTCGACTGGCCCCGGCTGTCCCGCTGGCCCGACTACAGCCTGGTGCTGCGGCGCAGCGAGCTCGACGAGCGTCTCGCCCGGCACGCCCAGGACGCCGGTGCGCGGCTGCACTTCGGGGTGACGGTCACCGAGCCCCTGCTCGACGACGCCGGCCGGGTCGCCGGCGTCCGTGCGCTGGCCGGCCCCGACAAGGAGCCGATGACGGTCCGGGCCCGGCTCGTGGTCTCCGCCGAGGGGCTGTCCGGCCGCCTGGCGAAGTCGCTCGGGCTCGTGCGGCGGGAGGACCGTCCGCTCGGGATCGCCGTCCGCCGCTACGTCCGCACGCCCCGCGCGGTCGACGAGTACCTCGACATCTCCTTCGACCTCACCGAGCAGGGACCCTCGCGGGAGTCGATGCCGGGCTACGGCTGGGTGTTCGGCATGGGTGACGGAACGGCGAACGTGGGCTTCGGCCTGCTCGACACGCGCCGCGCCACCGGGTCCGACCACCGGGGAACGCTGCGCCGCTGGCTGGCCACCTTCCCGGACAGCGAGCAGCTCGGCGAGGAGTACGCGGTCACTCCGCTGCGCGGAGCCGGGCTGCCGATGGCGCTGCACCGCCAGCCGGCCTACAGCCGTGGCCTCCTGCTCGCCGGCGACTCCGCGGGAACGGTCAACCCGTTCAACGGCGAGGGCATCAGCTACGCGATGGAGACCGGCCGCATGGCGGGGGAGACCGCCGCGGAGGCCCTCGCCGCTGCCGAGGGCCCGGCCCGCGAGGCGGTCCTCCAGCGGTATCCGGCCCGGCTGAGCGCGGAGTACGGCCGGCACCACCGCCTGGGCATGGGTTTCCTGGCCGTGCTCAGCCATCCGGAAGTGGTCCGTTTCGCCACCGCGCACGGCCTCAAGCGGCCGGTGCTCGTGAACGCCGCGCTCCGGCTGATGGGCAACCTGACCGACGGCCGGGACGGCGACACCACCGATCGCGTCGTCGCCGCGCTCACCCGGCTGGCCCCGGCGGTCTGAGGTGCTGAAGCTCACAGTACGGATACTTGTCGACACGCTCCGTGAACGCCCTGGGGCTGCACGGGCCGTGACCGTCCTCACCGTAGGGTTCCCGTGATGCTCTCGAACTACGTCCCGATCCTCGGGCTCTTCGCGCTGGCCGCCGGGTTCGCGGTCTTCTCCGTGGCCGCCGCCCCGTTCATCGGCCCGCGGCGGTACAACCGCGCGAAGCTCGACGCCTACGAGTGCGGGATCGAACCGGTGCACCAGCCGCTCACCGGCGGCCGGTTCCCGGTCAAGTACTACCTGACGGCGATGCTGTTCATCGTCTTCGACATCGAGATCGTCTTCCTCTACCCGTGGGCGGTCGCCAACGACCGCCTGGGCGTCTTCGGGCTGGTCGAGATGGTCGTCTTCATCGGCACGGTGTTCATCGCGTACGCCTACGTGTGGCGTCGCGGCGGACTCGAGTGGGACTAGGGGTCATCTGATGGGTCTGGAAGAGAAACTGCCCAGCGGGGTCCTGCTGACCACGGTGGAGAAGCTCGTCAACTGGACGCGGAAGTCGTCCCTGTGGCCGGCGACGTTCGGCCTGGCCTGCTGCGCCATCGAGATGATGGCCTCGGGTGCGGGCCGGTACGACCTCGCGCGCTTCGGCATGGAGGTCTTCCGTGCCTCGCCGCGCCAGGCCGACCTGATGATCGTGGCCGGGCGGGTGAGCCAGAAGATGGCGCCGGTCCTGCGCCAGATCTACGACCAGATGCCGGAGCCCCGCTGGGTGCTCGCGATGGGCGTCTGCGCGAGCTCCGGCGGCATGTTCAACAACTACGCGATCGTCCAGGGCGTCGATCACATCGTCCCGGTGGACATGTACCTGCCCGGCTGTCCGCCGCGGCCGGAGATGTTGATGGACGCGATCCTCAAGCTGCACCACAAGATCCAGCACGAGCCGCTCGGCCCCAAGCGTGCCCGCCAGCTCGAGCGGGCACAGGAGGACGGCACGGCCCAGGACCTCCACATCGAGATGCCCTCCACGGTGCGCGTGGACAAGGCCGCCCGCCGGGCCTACGAGCAGGCCGCGGCCGAGGGGCGCACCGGCCAGTTCGGCATCGAGCAGCGCGGCGGCAATGCCGTGCTGCTGCCCGAGGAGCGGCCGGCCGGTCTCGGAAAGGCCTGGCGATGAGCAACGACGGCGGCGAGGTCGTGCCGGGCCGTGAGGAGGCCGGCTACGACGCGGCGACCGCTCCCTCCGGCGGCTTCCGGAAGGGCGCCTTCGGCGTCAGCGGCAGTGGCGACACCTCCGGTTTCGGTGGGCTGGTGCGCGTGGAGCCGGGCGGCGCGGTCGCGCTGCACACCTCCGAACGCCCCTACGGCGGCTACTTCGACGAGGTCACCGACGCCCTGATCGAGGCGGTGGGTGAAGCCACCTACGCGGCGGCGGTGCGGCGCGTCCTGGTCGACCGGGGCGAGATCACCTACTTCGTGGGTCGCGAGCACCTGCTGACCCTCGTCCAGGCGCTCCGCGACGACGAGGCGCTGCGCTTCGAGCTCTGCAGCAGCGTCTCCGGCGTCGACTACCTCGACAGCGGCGGTCCCTCGGTCGGGCCGGCGCGGCCTCGGCTGCACGTCGTCTACCACCTGACCTCGATGACCTACCGCCGTCGGATCCGGCTGGAGGTCGCCGTCACGGCCGAGGACCCCCACGTCCCGTCGGTGACCGGCGTCTACCCGACGGCCGACTGGCACGAGCGGGAGACCTTCGACATGTTCGGCGTCGTCTTCGACGGCCACCCGGCGCTGACCCGGATCCTCATGCCCGACGACTGGGACGGGCACCCGCAGCGCAAGGACTATCCCCTCGGCGGCGTCCCCGTGGAGTACCACGACGCGACCATCCCGCCGCCGGACACACGCAGGGCCTACCGGTGAACGGGGCATACCGATGACCACCACCTCCGACCCGTACGCCGGCTCCCGGGAGACCACCGAGGGCCGCGTCTACACCGTCACCGGCGGGGACTGGGACGTCACCCTCGGCGCGGACCTGCAGGGCGAGGAGCGCCTCGTCGTCAACATGGGGCCGCAGCACCCCTCCACCCACGGCGTCCTCCGGCTGGTTCTCGACCTCGAGGGCGAGACGGTGACGAAGGCGCGGGTCGTCATCGGCTATCTGCACACGGGCATCGAGAAGAACACCGAGTACCGCAACTGGGTGCAGGGCACGACCTTCGTGACGCGGATGGACTACCTCGCGCCGCTGTTCAACGAGGCCGGCTACTGCCTGGCCGTGGAGAAGCTGCTCGGGATCGAGGCGCCGCAGCGAGCGCAGACCATCCGCGTGCTGGTGATGGAGCTCAACCGGATCGCCTCGCACCTGGTCGCGCTGGCCACCTTCGGCATGGAGATGGGCGCGCTCACCGGGATGACCAACGGCTTCCGCGAGCGGGAGATGATCCTCGACCTGCTGGAGGAGATCACCGGCCTGCGGATGAACCACGCCTACATCCGCCCCGGTGGGCTGGCCCAGGACCTGCCCGAGGGATCGGTCGAGCACATCCGCGAGTTCCTCAAGATCATGCCCGGGCGGGTGGCCGACTTCCACAAGCTGCTCACCGGTCAGCCGATCTGGCAGGCGCGACTCAAGGACGCCGGCTACCTCGACGTCACCGGGTGCGTCGCCCTGGGAGTCACCGGGCCCATCCTGCGGGCCGCCGGGCTGCCCTGGGACCTGCGCAAGGTCGAGCCCTACCTCGGCTACCAGACCTACGACTTCGAGGTACCGACCACCGACACCTGCGACGCGTGGGGCCGCTACCTGGTCCGCATGGCCGAGGTGAACGAATCGCTCAAGATCATCGGCCAGGCGCTGGAGCGCCTGGAGCCCGGTCCGGTCATGGTCGAGGACCGCAAGATCGCCTGGCCCGCGCAGCTCTCGCTCGGCCCCGACGGGATGGGCAACTCCCTCGAGCACGTGCAGCACATCATGGGTCAGTCGATGGAGGCCCTGATCCACCACTTCAAGCTGGTCACCGAGGGCTTCCGGGTTCCGGCCGGTCAGGTGTACGTGCCGATCGAGTCCCCCCGCGGCGAGCTCGGCTACCACGTGGTCAGCGACGGCAGCACCCGCCCGTGGCGCGTCCACGTGCGCGACCCCAGCTTCGTGAACCTGCAGGCGACGGCCGCGATGAGCGAGGGCGGCATGATCGCCGACGTGATCGCCGCGATCGCCTCCATCGACCCCGTGATGGGCGGAGTCGACAGGTGAGCGGGCATCGCAGCGAGCGACCGAGCCGACAGCGAGTGGGCATCGCAGGGAGCGCCAGCGACCGAGGAGCGGAGCGAGCGCGGAGGCGAGTGGTCACGGAGCGAGCGCGGAGCGCAGCGGCCGCGGAGACGACCCATGGACACGGAGTAGACCGCTGATGAGTGCACTTCCCGGTTCGCCCGAGGCCGCGGCGACGACGGGGCTGGACGACAGCCCCGTCGAGCCCGCGGCGATCGACCTGCCGCTGCTGACCGAGCAGACCCGCCTCGAGGCGCGCGAGATCATCGCGCGGTACCCGGTGGCGCGCTCTGCGCTGCTGCCGATGCTGCACCTGGTGCAGTCGGTACAGGGTTACGTCACCCCCGAGGGCGTCGCGCTGTGCGCCGAGGAGCTCGGGCTGACCAAGGCCGAGGTCGGCGCGGTCGCGACCTTCTACACGATGTACAAGCGCCGCCCCACCGGCCGCCACCTGGTCAGCGTCTGCACCAACACGCTGTGCAGCGTGCTCGGCGGCCAGCGGATCATGGACGCGCTCAGCGCGGACCTCGGCGTGCACCACGACGAGACGGCGGCGGACGGCTCGATCACCCTCGAGCACGCCGAGTGCCTGGCCGCGTGCGACTACGCGCCGGTCGTCACCGTCGACTACGAGTTCTACGACCAGCAGGACGTCGAGAGCGCCCGTGAGCTCGTGGCCGCTCTGCGCCGGGGCGAGAAGCCGCCGCCCACCCGCGGCGCCCCGCTCACGGACTTCCGGGGCATCTCCCGGCAGCTGGCCGGGTTCTCCCAGCACCCCGACGCCGCCGCGGCGGCGGCAGCGGTCGATGCACCGGGCGCGCTCGGCCCCACCCTGGTCGGCCTGCACCTGGCCGAGGAGCGCGGGGAGTCGGCTCCGGCGATGCCGCGGCCGTCCTCACCCGCTGCCGGTGCCGGTACGCCCCGGCAGGCCGTGCGTCCGTCCGGCAGCACCGGCGAGAGCCTCGGCAAGGAGGCCGCCGACGCCCGTGTCGCCGCCGCCGGCAGTCCCGCCGAGAAGGCCGGCGCGGCCGGCTCGCACCCCGACGCGCCCGAGCCCGCCGGACGGCGACTGCCCGACGGCCGCGAAGGCACCGACACTCCTGCGGGAACCGAGCCGGGCACGTCCGGCCAGGGCCCTGGAAAGGCCTGATCCATGCCTCTCACTCCTGTGCTCACCACCCGGTGGGGCGCCGACCAGTCCTGGCGGCTGAAGTCCTACGAGGGGCTCGAGGGCTACTCGGCCCTGCGCACCGCGCTGTCCATGGCGCCCGACGAGCTCGTGACGATGGTCAAGGACTCCGGGCTCCGTGGCCGCGGCGGCGCGGGGTTCCCGACCGGCATGAAGTGGAGCTTCATCCCGCAGCCGAAGCCGGGCGAGACCCCGACCGGCCCGGCCGCGATGCCCAAGTACCTCGTGGTCAACGCCGACGAGGGTGAGCCGGGCACCTGCAAGGACCTGCCGCTGATGATGGCCGACCCGCACTCGCTCATCGAGGGCGTGATCATCGCCTCGTACGCGATCCGGTCGCACCTGGCGGTCATCTACGTCCGCGGCGAAGCGGTGCACGCGCACCGCCGGCTGGTCAGCGCGGTCGAGGAGGCCTATGCGGCCGGCTACCTCGGCAGCGACGTGCTCGGCTCCGGCTACGACCTCGAGCTGATCGTGCACGCCGGTGCCGGGGCCTACATCTGCGGCGAGGAGACGGCGCTGCTGGACTCCCTCGAGGGCTACCGCGGGCAGCCCCGGCTCAAGCCGCCGTTCCCCGCCGTCGCGGGGCTGTACGGCGCCCCGACGGTGATCAACAACGTCGAGACGCTCGCCAGCGTGCCGTTCATCGTCCGAGGTGGCGCGGAGTGGTTCAAGGCGTTCGGGCCGGAGAAGTCGCCGGGGCCGAAGATCTACTCGCTGTCGGGGCGGGTCGTCCGCCCGGGTCAGTACGAGGCCCCGATGGGCACGACGATGCGCGAGCTGCTGGAGATGGCCGGCGGGGTGCGCCCCGGCCACGAGCTCAGGTTCTGGACGCCGGGCGGCTCGTCGACGCCGTACTTCACCGCCGAACACCTCGACGTCCCGCTGGACTTCGACTCGGTGGCCGCGGCCGGCTCGATGCTCGGCACCACCGCGCTGATGGTGTTCGACGAGACCGACTCGATCGTCGAGGCCACCCTGCGGTTCACCGAGTTCTACGCACACGAGAGCTGCGGCAAGTGCACCCCGTGCCGGGAGGGCACCTACTGGCTCGTCCAGATCCTCGAGCGGCTGGTGCAGGGCCGGGGGACCGCGCAGGACCTCGACCTGCTGCTCGACACCTGCGACAACATCCTCGGCCGCTCGTTCTGCGCCCTCGGCGACGGCGCGACGAGCTGCATCGCCAGCTCGCTGAAGTACTTCAAGGACGACTACGTCGCCCTGCTGCCCCCGGAGGAGCAGGCCCGGCTGGGCCGCACCCTCCGTCTCGAGCCCGTCGGAGCCGCATCGTGACACTCACTCCCACCAGTCCCGAGCCGGCGGCCGCCGTGCCGCCGGGCTTCCCGGGACCGCACACACCGCCGGACGCCGTGCACTGCACGATCGACGGCTTCGACGTCGCCGTCCCCAAGGGAACGCTGATCATCCGGGCGGCCGAGCAGATCGGGGTCCAGATCCCGCGGTTCTGCGACCACCCGCTGCTCGAGCCGGTCGGCGCCTGCCGACAGTGCCTCGTCGAGGTGGAGGGCCAGCGCAAGCCGGTGGCCAGCTGCACCATGCCGGTCACGGAGGGCATGGCGGTCAGGACGCAGCTCACCAGCGAGGTGGCCGACAAGTCGCAGCAGGGCACGATGGAGCTGCTGCTGATCAACCATCCGCTCGACTGCCCCGTCTGCGACAAGGGCGGTGAGTGCCCCCTGCAGAACCAGGCGCTGAGCAACGGGCGCACCGAGACCCGGTTCGTCGACATCAAGCGGACCTATCCCAAGCCGCTGCCCATCTCCACCGAGATCCTGCTGGACCGCGAGCGCTGCGTGCTCTGCGCGCGCTGCACCCGCTTCTCCCAGCAGGTCGCCGGCGACCCGTTCATCGAGCTGTTCGAACGCGGCGCCCTCGAGCAGGTCGCGATCTACCAGGACGAGCCGTTCGAGTCCTACTTCTCCGGCAACACCACCCAGATCTGCCCGGTCGGCGCGCTGACCAGTGCCCAGTACCGGTTCCGTGCCCGTCCGTTCGACCTCCGCAGCGAGGACAGCGTCTGCGAGCACTGCGCCTCCGGGTGCGCCCAGCGCACCGACTACCGGCGCGGCAAGGTCACCCGCCGGCTGGCCGGCGACGATCCGGCGGTCAACGAGGAGTGGAACTGCGACAAGGGCCGCTACGCCTTCCGGTACGCGACCTCCAACGAACGGCTGACCACCCCGCTGGTGCGGCGCAACGGCACCTTGCAGCCGGCCTCCTGGCCCGAGGCCTGGGCGGCCGCCGCGGCCGGTCTCCTGGAGGCCCGCGAGAACGGCGGGGTCGGCGTGCTCCCCGGGGGCCGGCTCACCGTCGAGGACGCCTATGCCTACGCGAAGTTCGCGCGCGTCGCGCTCGGCACCAACGACATCGACGCCCGTGCCCGGGCGCACTCCGCGGAGGAGGCGGCGTTCCTCGCCGCCTCGGTGGCCGGCACCGGCCCCGGCAGCGGTGCGGTCACCTACGACGACCTCTCGGAGGCCTCCGCCGTGCTGTTGGCCGGCTTCGAGCCGGAGGAGGAGTCGCCGATCGTCTTCCTGCGGCTGCGGCGCGCGGTGCGCACCCGGTCGCTTCCGGTCTTCGACCTCGCCCCCTTCGCCACGCGTGCCGCGGAGAAGCTGCAGGCCACGGTGCTGACCACCCTGCCGGGGGCCGAGGCGCAGTCGCTGCGGGCGCTCGCCGAGGGCAGCTGGGGCGGCCCCGCCGTCGAGGCGCTCCGCGCACCCGGAGCGGTGGTCCTCGCCGGCGAGCGGCTGGCCGAGGTGCCGGGCGCGTTCTCGGCACTCGTGGCCCTCGCCCGGGCTACCGGGGCCCGGGTGGCCTGGGTGCCCCGCCGGGCCGGTGA
>JAOPWH010000013.1 GCA_025965795.1 Blastococcus sp. | reverse complement strand
GACATGCAGCGCTCGGTGAAGGGCGAGGTCATCGCCTCGACCTTCGACCGGCCGCCGTCGGACCACACCACGGTCGCCGAGCTCTCCATCGAGCGGGCCAAGCGCCTGGTCGAGATGGGCCACGACGTCGTCGTCCTGCTGGACTCGATCACCCGGCTCGGCCGCGCCTACAACCTGGCGGCTCCCGCCAGCGGGCGCATCCTCTCCGGTGGTGTCGACTCCACGGCGCTCTACCCGCCCAAGCGCTTCCTCGGTGCTGCCCGCAACATCGAGAACGGCGGCTCGCTGACGATCATCGCCTCGGCGCTGGTCGAGACCGGCTCCACGATGGACACGGTCATCTTCGAGGAGTTCAAGGGCACGGGTAACGCGGAGATCAAGCTCGACCGCCGGCTGGCTGACAAGCGGGTCTTCCCGGCCGTCGACGTCAATGCGTCGGGCACGCGCAAGGAGGAGATCCTCATGTCGCCCGACGAGCTGGCCATCATCATCAAGCTGCGCCGGGTGCTCGGAGCCCTCGAGCCGCAGCAGGCGCTCGAACTGCTCCTGGACAAGCTGAAGAAGACCCGGAACAACATCGAGTTCCTGATGCAGATCCAGAAGACCACCCTGGGGCCGGGCGCCGACTAGTCACGGCGGTCGGGGATACTTCTCGGCCGAGCCCCGCCGGCGGGTGCGGAATACCTCCCGTCCGCCGGCGTTCCACCACACGAACCACCCAGACTTTCTCGGAAGAGGCGACATGAAGTCCGACATCCACCCGGCCTACAACGTCACCACGGTGACCTGCGGCTGCGGCAACACCTTCACCACCCGTAGCACGTCGGCGACCGGTCAGCTGACCGTCGAGGTGTGCTCGGCGTGCCACCCCTTCTACACCGGCAAGCAGAAGATCCTGGACACCGGTGGCCGCGTCGCCCGCTTCGAGAAGCGGTTCGGCAAGCGTGCCGCCGCCGGGGCCGACGCAACGGCCGCAGCGGACAAGTAGCACCTCCGACGGCGCCCGCGCCCACCCTTTCCGGGTGGGGCGGGCGCCGTCGTCATGTCCGGCCGGGTTCCCCACCAGAGGAGGTGCGCAGTGACCGGCAGTACCGAAGCAGTCCCCGAGCGGCTGGGCGCCCTGCTCGCGGAGCACGCCTCCCTCGAGGGAGAGCTCGCCGACCCGGCTGTGCACGCCGACCAGACGCGGGCCCGGCGCCTGGGCCGGCGGTACGCCTCCCTGGCGCCCCTGGTCGAGACCGCCCGCGCCCTCGAGGAGGCCCGCGGCAATCTCGGCACGGCCCGCGAGCTCGCTCCCGAGGACGCGTCGTTCGCCGCGGAGGCCGAGGCGCTCGAGCAGCGGGTCGAGGAGCTGAGCGAGCGGCTGCGCGAGCAACTGCTCCCCAAGGACCCCGACGACGACAAGGACGTCATCCTCGAGATCAAGGCCGGTGAGGGCGGCGCGGAGTCGGCCCTGTTCGCCGGCGACCTGTTGCGCATGTACCTGCGCTACGCCGAGCGCCGCGGCTGGTCGGCCGAGGTCATCGACGCCGTGGACGCCGAGCTCGGTGGGTACAAGGACGTCTCGGTCGCGGTCAAGGCGCGCGGCGACGAGGCCGTCTGGCCACGGCTGAAGTTCGAGGGCGGGGTCCACCGCGTGCAGCGGGTGCCGGTCACCGAGAGCCAGGGCCGCATCCACACCTCCGCCGCCGGCGTGCTGGTGCTGCCCGAGGCCGAGGAGGTCGACGTCACCGTCGACCCGAACGACCTGCGGATCGATGTCTTCCGCTCCTCCGGCCCCGGGGGGCAGAGCGTGAACACCACCGACTCCGCGGTGCGGATCACCCACCTGCCCAGCGGCATCGTGGTCAGCTGCCAGAACGAGAAGAGCCAGCTGCAGAACCGCGAGTCGGCGCTGCGCATCCTGCGCGCCCGGTTGCTGGTGGCCGCCCGCGACGAGGCCGCCGCCACGGCCAGCGATCAGCGGCGCAGCCAGGTGCGCACCGTCGACCGCAGCGAGCGGGTGCGCACGTACAACTTCCCGGAGAACCGGATCTCCGACCACCGGGTCGGTTACAAGGCGCACAACCTCGACCAGGTGCTCGACGGCGACCTCGACCCGGTCATCGACGCACTGAACAGCGCCCGCACCGCCGAGCTGCTGGCGGCCGGCTCCTGAACGTGCGCACGCTGCTGGCCGAGGCGGCCCGCCACCTGGCCGAGTCGGGGGTGGAGTCGCCCCGGGTGGACGCCGAACTGCTGCTCGCCCACGTGCTGGCGGTGCCGCGCGCCCGCCTGCTCGTGCTCGACGACGTACCCGCCGAGGTCGCGGAACGGTTCGATGCCCTGCTCGCCCAGCGGGCCGATCGCGTGCCGTTGCAGCACCTCACCGGTCGCGCGCCCTTCCGCTATCTGGAGCTCGCCGTCGGGCCGGGTGTGTTCGTGCCCCGGCCCGAGACCGAGCAGCTGGCCGGCTGGGCGGTCGAGCGGCTCGCCGGCATCGACGCCCCGCTGGTCGTGGACCTCGGGTCCGGGTCGGGCGCCCTCGCCCTGTCGATCGCCCACGAGCATCCCGGCGCCCGCGTGACGGCGGTCGAGCACGATCCGGGTGCCATCGAGTGGACCCGCCACAACGCGGTCGCCCGGGCGACGGCAGGGGACACCCCGGTGGCGGTCGTCCCAGGAGACATGACAGACCCCTCGTTGCTGAGCCAGCTCGACGGCACGGTCGATCTGGTCGTCTCCAATCCGCCCTACGTGCCCGACGGCGCGCGGGTGCCGCGCGAGGTGGCCGACCACGATCCGCCGCTGGCGCTGTGGGGGGGACCCGACGGCCTGGAGGTCGTCCGCGGACTGCTGATCACCGCTGCCCGGCTGCTGCGCACGGGTGGCCGGCTCGGGATCGAGCACGCCGACCAGCAGGGGAGCTCGCTGCCGTCGCTGGTCCGCGCGCACGGGGGGTTCAGCGACGTCGAGGACCACCCCGACCTCGCCGGCCGCCCCCGCTTCACCACCGCTCGGCGGGTCTGACCGGGACTCCTCCGTGGCGGACCCGCCGCGGCCGAAAGCGAGTCACATTAGGGGCTGGTCCGTGACCAATCAACCCTACGTCACGGTTCGATCACAGAGCGATTGAAGCCGCTGACCCGGAACTTTCGGTTCCCTTAACGTCCGCGCTCCACGAGAAACCCGGTCCCCGATCCGCGGGAGCACCGGTTCTCGAGACGGCTCGCGGAGGTATGTAGATGCCCTTGATCAGACGGACATCGGTTGTGGTGGCCGCTGGCGTCCTGGCTCTGAGCACAGTGGTGCTGGTCCAGACGACAGCGGCGGCCGAGGACCCCGCCCCCCCATCCGTCGACTTCGACGCCACCCCCACCGTGGTGGTCGAGCCGCCGTCCGACCCGCTTGCTCTGATGACCACGCCGGCGCTCTCCGACACGCTCGCGGCGAACGTCCAGCAAGCCGTCCAGGACTGCGTCGCGCGAGCCGGATTCGAGTACCAGACCCCGGCTGCCGCGCCCGAGCCCGCGGCGTCCGGGCTGGAACCCGACGCCACCGCCGGCTACGGGATCGTGCTCAGCCACTCGCGGGAGGCCGTCGAGGAACAGGTCGCCGCTGAGGTGGCAGCGCACGAGGAGAACCTCGACTACGCCGAAACCCTGCCCGTGGCCGAGGAGAACCGCTACCTCGAGGTCATCGGCGCGGCGGCTCCCACAGAGCCGGCCGAAGCCGGCAAGCCCGCCAACTGCCAGGAGGCGGCCGCTGCGTCGATCGTCGAGCCCGCCATGCAGGCCCAGGTGACGCTGGCCGAGCGGAGCGTCGAGGTCGGCGCGGCGGTGGAGGCCCGCCCCGAGGTGAAGCAGGCCGAGGCCCTGTGGAGCCGGTGCATGCGGGGGGCCGGCTACGACTACGGCAACCCGGCGCAGCCTGAGCAGGAGATCGTCAGCGCCCTCGTCGACAGCGCGACGGTGCCGGACCTCGATGCGCTGCTCGTCCAGGAGGCGACCGTCGCCGAGGCCGATAGCGACTGCCGTGAGTCGACCGGCTACATGCAGACGGTCGAGAAGGCCGCGGTCGAGGAGTGGCGGGCCGCAGACATCGACATGGAAACCATCAACACGGCGGCGGGAGCGGTGCAGTGAGGAAGATCCTGAGTGTCCTGCTGTCCCTGGCGGTGGTCCTGACCGTCATGGCATGGACGGCGGGGCCGGCCTCGGCCGCGCCCAGCTACGGAAGCCAGATGGGCGAACTGAACCGTGAGATCAACGCCACCTGGATGGGGCAGTTCCTCTACAACCGCTCGCACCGCTCCACGAACGGGTTGTCGTACATGGACTGGAGCACCGACGGCTGCAGCGCCCCCCTCGTCGGTCAAGGGCCGTACAACTTCTCCGATGCGTGCCTGCGACATGACTTCGGCTATCGCAACCTGAAGCGGATCGAGTCCACCTTTCGCCGGGACGTCTGGATGCGCCGCAACAAGGCGAGCGTGGATACACAGTTCAAGATCGACATGGACGATCGGTGCCGGCAGGTGAGCTGGTGGACCCGGCCGGGGTGCTCCGGGCTGGCCGAGACCTACGAGTTCTTCGTGCGAGCCTTCGGAGGTGGCTGGCCCACGACCGACTACTACGTCCGAAGCATGACCTGGTGAGGGGAGGCGTCCGGTGAACCGCACGGGGCGACGACGCCTCGCGGTCCTGCTGGTGGGCTCGCTCCTCCTGCTGACGTCGTGGCTGGTGGTGCGACCCGATCGGGCAGGCCCCCAGTGGACGGACGGGACGGCGGTCGAGCTCTGGCTCGGGCTGCAGGCGCTGGCAGCCGTGGCCATCGGGATCCTCGCGCCGGACCGCCAGACGGTGGTGGTGACCGTCGTCGCAGGCTGGTTGCTGCAGGCGGCGCACTTCGCCGTCCTCGGTGAGCACTACGACGGCACACTCTGGAGCATCGGCCTGTTCGGGATGGCGGTACTGGGAGCGGCGTCGCTCGGGCTGGCCCTGCTGGCCCGCAGGTTGGCCGGACGCGACCGGAGGCATGCTCACTGGTGAACGACCGGCCGCGCCCGGGGCGCCGACAGGTGCTCCGGGCGCAGTCGCGACCCGGATGACAGACTCGCCGCTCGTGGCCGACCTCTACGACTGCTCCGACCCCGACCAGCGCACCGCCGGACTTGACGCCGCCGTCGCGGCCATCGCCGCGGGCTCCCTGGTCCTGCTGCCGACCGACACGGTCTACGGCGTCGCCGCGGACGCGTTCACAGCGTCGGCGGTGACCGGACTGCTCGCCGCGAAGAACCGCGGCCGCGCGATGCCGGTGCCGGTGTTGATCGGTGAGGCGTCCACCCTCGCCGGCCTGGTCGTGAACCTGCCACCGGTCGCGCAGCGCCTCGCGCAGGAGTTCTGGCCGGGCGGGCTGACCCTCGTCCTGGAGCATGCGCCGTCCCTCGCCTGGGACCTGGGCGATGCCGAGGGGACGGTCGCCGTCCGCCTGCCCGACGACGACGTCGCGCGCGACCTCCTCCGCCGCACGGGGCCACTGGCGGTGTCGAGCGCCAACCGCTCCGGCCGGCCGGCCGCGACGACGGCCCAGGAGGCGGTCGAGCAGCTCGGCCCGCACGCCGCCGTCGTACTGGACGGCGGACCGCGGGCCGGCACGGGTGCCAGCACCATCGTCGACTGCACCGGCCCGGTGCCCCGGGTCCTCCGCGTGGGAGCGATCCCCGTCGACCGTCTTCGCGCAGTAGCGACGGACATCACCGACTGAGCGGAGTGGATTCGTGCGGGTA
>JAOPWH010000197.1 GCA_025965795.1 Blastococcus sp. | reverse complement strand
CCGCCGCCGAGGGCCGCGGGCGATCGGAGCGCGTCGATCGCTGCACCGCCCTTCGGGATCCTGAACAAGAGGCGACCGAGGATCTCGTTCCCGTTCGGTCGGTCCGGGTCCACCCAGTCGTTGTTGTCGCCCCGGGTCACGAACCCGTCGGCGTCGACGTCGACGATCCGGTGCATCACGATGGTGTTCAGCGACGCGCTGTCGTAGGCCACGACGTCACCGACGGAGTACGCGCCGGCAGGCCGCAGGACGGCCAGGTCACCGGTGTGGAACCGGGGCTCCATGCTGACGCCGTGGGTGGCCACGTACGTGGTCCAGCCGCCGGCCGCCGTGGGCCACAACACCCACGCAGCCGCCAGCACCAGCGCGGCCAGGGCGCTGAGGCGGGCGGCTCTCGGGACAGCTGTCATGGCTGGAGGCAGGGGTCACAGGACAGGGCGGAGCGGCCGCTCGGCCGCCCCGCCTTCTCCGCGTGGACTCAGACGTTACCCACGGACAGTCCGGCCTTGGTGAAGCCGTCCATGGCCACGTTGCCGACGGTGCAGGTGATGGTCGTCGGCGTTCCGACCGCGATGGTGCACGCGTAAGGGCTGCCCGTGTTGAGCACGGTCGTGCCGTTCTTGAGGGTCATCTTGGCGTCGCTCGCCGTGAGAGCACTGAGGTTGCTGTCGGTCTCCCAGACCACCTCGGCGAGAACGTTCTGGTCCGTCGCCGACCGGTTGTAGTGGATCGCGGTGATGTTGGCGCCGCTGACGGTTGCTTCGCCGTAACCGACGACGGTGTTCTGCACACCGGTACCGAAGGTGTTGCTGGCAGTGAAGGCGGAGGTTGCGGCGGCGGCAGCGGCAACCGCGACACCGGCGAGCAGAACGCGTGACTTGCGCATGCCTGGGTCCTGTTTCTCTCAGTGGCTCAGAGTCGTCCGAACGCTGTTCGTCCGGATCAGCGACGGCTGCGCCTTGGCTTTGACGCTCTGCTTTCGGCCAGTCACCCCTCGGCCTTAACTCGTGTCCCAGAAGAAACTGGAGTCGCTCAATCGACACGCCTGAGGCCGCCGCCTGACGTGCCCATCTGCGCTGGTCACGGGCGCGCGCCGACGCTCAGGAGACGTGCCGGAGGTCGGCCGGCCGCACCGGATCCAGGAGGCGACCGTGTCTCAGGCGGAGCGGCGGAAGAGCAGGAACGCGACGTCGTCGTCAGGGGCGTCGGCGAGCAGGCGTTCGGTGAGCACTCCAGCCAGCTCCTCGGGCGGCAGGTGCCGTGCCTCGGACAGGACCTCGACCGCCCGGCCCATGCCTTCGTCGAGTGCCTCGTCCCGGCGTTCGATGAGGCCATCGGTGTACAGCAGGAGCGTCGCGCCGGGCAGGAGGCCGGCCTCGGCCTCGGGGCGCTCGAGCCCGGGGACGACCGCGAGAGGCAGCGACCCGGCCGCGTCGAGGAGGTGGGTCCCGCCGTCGGCGTCCGCGACGATCCCCGGCGGATGGCCGGCGCTGCTGTACCGGACCGTGCCGGCGGACGTGTCGATGACGGCGCAGAAGACGGTGCTGACGGCGGCCCCCGGGGCCAGCTCGGCGAAGCGGTCCAGCGCCGTGAGCACGTGGGCGGGCGACGAGCTCTCCAGCAGCAGGGCCCGGCCGGCGCTGCGCAGCTGACCCATGACCGCCGCGGCGGCCAGTCCTCGGCCGACGACGTCCCCGACCACCACGCCGAAGCAGCCGTTCGGCAGGCCGACGACGTCGTACCAGTCGCCACCCACCTCGAGGGTGCCGGTGGCCGGTTCGTAATGGACGGCGAAGCCGTCGGGCAGGGACGTCGGGCCGAGAACGGCGCGCTGCAGGGTGACCGCGACATCGGTGATGAAGGTCGTCCGGGCGTGGTCGAGTTCGGCGCGTTCCTCGGCCCGCCGGCGGGCGGTCTCGACCGCCTCGGCGTCGGCGACCGCGGCGGCGACCTGGCCCGCGGCGAGGCTCAGGAAGATCCGGTACTCCTCGTCCAGCGGGAGGTGGGGGCTCGTCCCGAGCACCAGTGCCCCGATGGGATGTGCCTGGCCGGCCAGCAGGAGCGGAAGGACGACGGCGGTGTGCACGTCTGCCTCCCCGGCGGGGCTGGCCCCCGCGCTGGACAGACCCGGCTGCAACTGGTCGAGCCCGGTCACCGTCGAGGGCTGCCCGGTGGCGATCGCCTTGCGCACCTGGTCGGGTATCACGCCGCGCTGGAGCTGCCCGTCCTCACCGATGCCGTGCTCGGCGACGAGGACGGCATCGTGCCCGTCCCCGGCCGTGAGATAGACCAGCCCGAACGGGCAGTCCGCGCGCGCTGCCCCCAGGACGCGGAGCGCGGCAGCGACAGCCTCGGGCGTGCTCCCGTGCACCGACCGCGCCAGGCTGCCGAGCTGCTGGAGGACGCCCAGCCGCCGGGTGGCGAGCACCCGCTTCGTCGTCTCGACGACCGTGTCGAGGAGCCCCGCCACCCCGCCGCCCGGCTCGAGCACGGGACTGAACGAGAAGGTGAAGTAGGTCTCCTCCGGGTATCCGTACCGGCTCATCTTCAGCGGCAGGTCCTCGGAGTACGTCGCCTCGCCGGCGAACACCCGGGCCACCATGCTCCCGATGTCGGGCCAGATGTCGGCCCACACCTCGGCGCCCCGCTGTCCGAGCGACTCCGGGTGGCGGTTACCGAGCAGCGGTGCGTATGCGTCGTTGTAGACCATGACCAGCTCGGGCCCCCACATGATCAGGATGGGGAAGCGGCTGTTCAGGCAGGAGCTGACCGCCGTGCGCAACGTGGCGGACCAGCACTCCTCCGGGCCGAGCGGAGTAGCCGCCCAGTCGTGCCCGAGGACCAGGCGCTGCAGCTCGGTACGGGGCATCCCGGGAATCAGCTCGGCCAGCCGCCCGTCCAGACCGACACCCCCCCGAGAGCACGCGCTGATCGCCGGGAAGGCACCGGAGCAGACGTGGTTCCGATATTCATCTTGTCACCGTTGTCCGACATCCTCACCTCGGGACCACGGTCCGTGACGGAACGGTTATTCACCGTCGTGGAATGTCAGGTACTCCGGCGGGACCGCGTCGACCAGCCACACTCCGTTGGTCGCGCAGGTGAAGGAGAACCCCTGGGCGGCCATCGCGGCTGCATCGACCCTGAGGACTACCGGGGAACCCCGGCGCCCGCCTACCGCCCGGGCGGTGGCCACATCGCTGCTCAGGTGCACGGCATGCCGGCGACCGGCCCGTAGGCCGTCGGCGAGGATCGAGGGCACGAACCGCTCGACCGTGCCGTGGAAGAGCTCGTCCGGCGGAGTCTGCGGCTGGTAGCCGAGCTCGACCGGCCGGCTGTGGCCCTGGGTCGCACGTATCCGGGCCCCTGTCTCGTCGAAGGCGAAGCGGCGCTTGTCGTTGGTCGCGACGACGTGCTCGAGCTCGGCCCGGCTGAGTCCGGGACCGTGCGCGGCCAGAGCGGACAGCAAGGTCTCGACGTCGACCCAGCCGGCGTCGTCCAGGGTGAGGCCGATGCTCGCCGGCTGGTGCCGCAGCACGTACGACAGCCGCTTGCTCACCCGGACGACGTCCATGCATTCCTCCGCGAACGAACCCGTTGACGGTGCCGCCACCGCACGGCCACGCTCCGCAGTCTGGATGCGGTGCCCGCACGGCGTCCGGAACAGGGGGACGTCATGGCTACACCCGTGGTGGCGGAACAGCAGAACGACCCGGCGCTCTCTGCGCCGCCCATCGTCCTGTTCGTCCCCGGCATCGAGGAGTCACCTGCCAACACGGCGCAGCGCATCGCCGAGTTGATCGCGCTGGACCTGACCCGCGGCGCGGGCACGTTCACGGTGGAGCACGGTCCGACCGCCGTCGGCGCCGCGAAGCTGGCCGATCACTGGCGGATCGTCGACGCCGACGGCGGGCCGGTGCTCGACCTGAGCACCGTCGACTACCGGCCCTGCCTGAAGAAGAACTCCGTCAGGGGTGACGGGATCAAGGCCAGCGTCCTCCAGGTCCTCGCAGCGCTCGGCGCCTTCGGCCAGACGGTGCTGCTCGTCTTCGCGGCGCGGAAGCGAGCGAAGAAGCCCATGGCCCGGGCTCAGCTCTGGGTGGGCTTCGGTGCCGCCCTGCTCCTGCTCCTGCTGCTCGGCCTGACGGTCTACACGGCGGGGGCCGCGCTGGGCGCGTGGAAGATCCCGAAGCTCCCGGAGAAGTTCGCCGACGTCACCTCGATGGGTGTGGTCGCCGTCTTCACGTGGGCGCTGCTCAAGAGCAGGCCGAGGATCGAGGGC
The DNA here is from genome assembly GCA_025965795.1 of Blastococcus sp. GTDB lineage: Bacteria > Actinomycetota > Actinomycetes > Mycobacteriales > Geodermatophilaceae > Blastococcus_B. The sequence continues at coordinate 3,797 of JAOPWH010000197.1, read as the reverse complement.
GCGACCGACATCATCCGGCAGTTCCTGGACTACGCCCACGACATCCGCGTCGCGAAGGGGACGACCGACGTCCTTCGGGACGCGCTCGACCCCCTGGTGCACGAACAGGGCCCGCGCAACGTGCACCTGGTCGGCTACAGCTTCGGTGCGCTCGTCGCTCTCGACCTGCTCGTGCCGAAGGACGCCGCCCTGCCCTCTCCTGATCCGAGGTACGCCGCGTCGATCGCCTCCCTGACGACGATCGCCTGCCCGGTCGACTTCATGCGGCTGTACTTCCCCGACTACCTGGAGGGCCGCACGGCTCGATTCGGCGGACTCCCCTGGACCAACGTCTTCATCGCCGCCGACGTGTTCGGCTCCAACTTCCTGAACAGGGACGACTACTCGGACACGGCCGAGAGCTCCGACGCTGCGCTCGCCATCGACGGGTGGAGGCCCACGTCGATCCGGTACACCGACGAACAGCTGAGTCTGAAGAGCATCTTCATCGGCGCCCGGGGATTCGCGACGCACGGCCAGTACTGGGGCGACCCGGATCGTGGCAACTGCCTCAGCCTGGTCGCCGCCGTCGTGCTGGCTCCCGCTCCGGCGGGTGTCTGACGATTCGCCCCGGCGACGCAGGCCTCAGTGCGCGCGGGCCTCGCCGGCCAGCGCGACGAGGGCCTGCTCGAAGCACTCCTGCGGCGGCTGGACGAGCCCGGCACCGACCTGGCCGGTTCCGGCCACCCGCCCGGCCATGCCGGTGTTGATCTGCGGGAGCCAGCCCGTCCGCGCCACCTTCAGGACGTCGATCCCCGTCGGTGCACCGCGGAACCCCATGATCGGAATGGCCATCGCGGGGTTCTCGGCCAGGGTCAGCTGGTACATCCGCTCCGTCGTCGCGAGAGCGTCGGGGACCGAGCCGCCCACGAACCGGACGATCGCCGGCGCGGCGGCCATCGAGAAGCCGCCGACGCCGTAGGTCTCGGTGATCGCGGAGTCGCCGATGTCCGGATTGGCGTCGTCCGGCCCGTAGTCGCCGAGGAAGAGACCCTGCGGGGTGTTCGCCGGACCGGTGAACCACAGGTCGCCCGTGCCGGCGGTCTGGATGCCGAAGTCCGTGCCGTTGCGGGCCATCACGGTGACCATCGTCGAGCCGGGGATGTCGCGGGCGGCGTCGAGCGCGAGCTTCGCCGTCGGCATCCCGAGGTTGAGGAAGAAGTGCTCGTTGCCACCGATGAAGCGGAACACCGCCGAGATGTCGGACGTCGGCGCGTCCACCTCGACCAGTGCCGGCGACAGCTCCCGCAGGGTGAGCGCCGAGCCCGCCCGATTGCGGTTGTGCCCCTCGTCGCCCATCTGGAGCATCTGCGCGAGGATCGACTTCACGTCGATGGGATCGGCACCGGCGTCCAGCGGGTTGCGCACCGCGGCGGCGAGCACCGGACCGAGCACGTTCGACATCCAGTGCAGCCGCTCGATGACCTCGGGGCCGTACGCGCCGTAGCGCAGCACCTTGCCCAGGCCCTCGTTGAGCGAGCAGAACGCGCGCCCGCCGTGCACCGCGTCCTCGAGGCACCACATCCACATCGACGGGCTGACGACGCCGGCCATGGGGCCGACCGTCCGGTGGTGGTGACAGGGGTCGAGCGCGATCTCGCCGGCCGCCAGCGACCGCTCGGCGTCGGCCTCGTCGGTGGCCCAGCCCTCGTACAGGCAGGCCCCGATGAGCGCGCCCCGCATCGGCCCGGAGGCGCGCTCCCAGTCGATGGGCGGCCCGGCGTGCAGAAGCATCCGGTCGGGCAGGTCCAGCACCTCACCGGCCGGGCGGACGTCGACCAGCTGCGACCCGGCGGCCATCAGCCGCTCCACCGCCGTCCGGTTGGCCGAGGCCCGTCGTGGGTCCAGGGCGATCGCGGCCAGGTCGGCCGGGTCGCCGAAGCCCGGCGGGCGCCAGTCGACGTCGTGCACCTCGGCGCCCTGGGCGCGCAGCGCATCGGAGAACACGTCGACGCCGGCGGCGACGATGGCCGGCGGTCCGGACAGCAGCCCACCCAGGCCCACCCTGCTCATGGATGAGCTCACGAGCTCGCTCATGCGGAGACTCCCAGCAGGTCGAGGGCGTACCGCGTCGCGGCGGAGTTGGATGCGAAGACGGCGGCACCGGCAGCGGCGAGCGCATCCGCCTGCCGGCTCCAGCCCTGCGGATCGGCCTCGGTGCCGATCAGGGCGACGACGACCGGGATGCCGGCCGTGACCGCCGACTGCAGCGCCGGCACCAGGGAAGCGGCCGGATCGGGGTCGGCGCCGTAGCCGAGGACGACGTCGAGCAGCAGCACCGACGGCTCACCGGAGGACGCCAGCCCGGCGATCGCCTCCAGCCGGAGGGTGGGGTCGATCATCGGGTGCGCGCGGCCGACGGTCAGCGCGTCGTCCCCGAAGTCGATGACGACGGAACCGGAGGCGGACAGGTCCGTCCCGAGGTCGAGGTCCGGCCGCAGCGGGGTGTTCGAACGGATGTCGCCCAGTGCCGGCGCAGCCAGCAGCATGGCCTCGTCGGCCAGCGTGCCCCCGGAGTAGAGGCCCTTCAGGGCCGCGCCCGGGACCGCTGCGACGACAGGTCCCGGGCGCGACGGCCAGGTCGGGACGTCCAGACCCATGTCCGCCAGCAGCGCCTCGACGGCGGCGGTGAGGTCGGGCGTCTCCGGAGAGAGGACGGCGGAGCGGACGGGAACGCCGAGTTCGCCGGCAGCCGCCTCGACCGTCGCGGCGACCGACGGCGCAGGTGGCTTGGAGACCAGGAGGATGCGTTCGGTGGCCGGGTCGGCGTCCAGGGCAGCGAGCGCGTCCAGCGTGGCCAGCCCGCCGACGGCCTCCGAGAGGTCACGTCCACCGACGCCGAGGACGTGGGAGACGCCCACACCGGCCATGTCGAGCAGGCAGGACACCTGCTGCGCGCCGGTGCCGGACGCGGCGACCAGACCCACCGGCCCGGGCCGGACGACGTTGGCGAAGCCGAGGGCCACACCGGAGACGATCGCCGTTCCGCAGTCGGGGCCCATGACCAGCACCCCGGCGTCGTGCGCCGCCCGCTTCAGCGCGACCTCGTGCTCCACCGACACCCCGTCGGAGAAGACCAGCACGCTGCGGCCGGCGGCGATCGCGTCCGCGGCCTCGGCGACGGCGTACGTGCCGGGCACCGAGACGATCGCGAGTGCGGCGTCGTTGGGGGAGAGTTCGTCGAGCCCGGCGCCGATCGTGCGCTGAGGAACCGCGGTGGCGGTGCCGGTCGAGCGTTCGCGCGCGGCCAGGGCGGCGTCGACCGCGGCAGCGGCGGCGGTCAGCGCCTCCTCCGACTCCGCCCGGACGGCGATGAGCAGCTGTTCGGGCGAGGCGTCCTCGTCCGGCGACAGACCCATGTTCGCGGCGAGCTCGAGGTTGAGGGGCGTGGCCATCGCGACCAGCACTCCGGTGACGCCGTCCAGGGCCGCGACGTCGCGGCTGACCTGCATGAGCTTCACGGAGTCGGCGTAGACGCCGGAGCGCAGCGAGACCGAGCGCAGCCCTGGTGCGGACGAGGTGGCGGGAAGCCGCGGTGCGCTCACCCTGCGGACGGTACCCAGAGATGCCTCAGCGGTGAACGACCGCCCCGAAAGAGCAATAACGATTTAGCAATGAGGTACTTCCGCCGGTCCCGGATGCGTGCCACATTGGCGCCTCCCGGTGGTCGCCGGGGCTCTACTCGGGCCCTCGGCCGGCACCGATTCGGGTCGGAAGTGCACGTCGAGGAGGCGTCAGATGGCGTTCAGCTGGAAGCT
>JAOPWH010000188.1 GCA_025965795.1 Blastococcus sp. | reverse complement strand
AGGACGAGACCGAGGTGCTCTCGTGGTTCGCCGTCGACGCGGAGGCGCCCGAGGAGTTCAAGGCCCTGTCGTACAAGGCCTACCTGATGTGCTTCGGCTCGACCGGGATGTTCGAGCAGGACGACGTCGAGAACTGGGTCTCCCTCACCAACACCGCAGCGGGCTCCATGGCCAGGCGCCTCCTCCTGAACAGCCGGATGGGGCTGCTCGAGAACGGCACCGAGGTCGTCCCGGCGCTCACCAGCGAGCAGTTCCACGGCCCCGGCGTCGCGCGCACCGGCTACGGCGAGTACAACCAGCGCGAGTTGCTCAACCGCTGGGCCGATGACATCGAAGCGCCGATGCAGGCCGCCTCGACGCTCGAGGTCGGCGGTGGCCGGCAGGTCGAGCTCGGCCAGCAGGGAGCCGACACCAGCGGACGTGCCGCGGCTCCGAAGCCCGCCGACCAGCTCGGGGCTCAGTCGTGACCGCCATCCCGCAGACCCCGGTCAGCTCGCCGGCGGCCCGCGACGTCACCCCCGTGCAGCTGCACTCGGAGCGCTCGGCCCTGGGAAAGAACGCACCACGGCAGCTGCGCGTCGGCAGGACGCTCCCGTTCAACGACGAGCGCCACCTGACCGCCCACCAGTGGCTGGTCGACGAGGCCTGGCTGCTCGACGCTCAGGCCTACGAGGAGTGGCTTCAGCTGCTCACCGAGGACATCCACTACTTGATGCCGGTGCGGGTGACCACGGCGCTCGGGGCGGGGTACGACACGTCGCCCGGAATGGCCCACTTCGACGAGGACAAGTACTCGCTGTCCCGGCGCGTGGCGCGGTTCATGACCGAGCACGCCTGGACGGAGGATCCGCCGTCGCGGCTGCGGCATCACCTGAGCAACGTGCGGACGTTCGCCACGGAGGACGCCGACCACCTCGTGGTGGACTCCGGGACCTTGCTGTTCCGCAGCCGCGGCGACGTGCGGGAAGGGGCGTTCGTGTCGGCCGGTCGTGAGGACCTGCTGCGCCGGACCCCGGAGGGCTGGAAGCTGGCCCGGCGGACGATCATGGTGGACGACGCGGTGATCCGCATGCAGAACCTGGCGATCTTCCTGTGACTGGACGAGGAGGGGAGGGTCCGCGATGACCATCGGCTGGGAGGGTGAGGACGCCGACGCGCGAGCCGCGCAGCGTGCCGCCGCGGAGCGGGCCGGCCTGCTCGAGCACACCACGGGCGCGCCCCTCTCGATCGGCAACGAGTTCGCCGAGGTGCGCGTCGTCCGGGTCGAGACCCGCAACGGCTCGCGGCTGCTGATCGAGTCGCCCAAGTCCGGCCAGTGGGTGGCCCTGTGCCCGCTCGAGCTCGAGGCCCTCACCTGGCAGAACACGGCCACCTTCTCCGCGATGGTGGGGAATCCTTTCGGCCCGCTGGTGCCGGAGGACGAGGAAGGCTCGTGAGCGGCTGGCTGAGCGGGCGCCGGGCGCTGGTCGTCGGCGCCGGCTCGGGCATTGGACGCGCCGTCGTCGACGTGTTCCTCGCCGAGGGGGCGCAGGTGGCGGTGCTGGAGAAGGACGCCGGCAAGTGCACTGCGCTCTCCGAGGCCCTGCCCCAGGTCCCGGTGACGGTCGGGGATGCGACGAGCCGTGCCGCCAACGAAGAGGCGGTGGCCGCCGCGGTCGAGGCCTTCGGCGGGCTGGACGTCCTCGTGAGCTGCGTCGGGATCTTCGACTACTACCGCAGCATCGAGGACCTCGATGCCGACCTGCTCGACACCGCCTTCGACGAGATGTTCTCCACGAACGTGAAGTCCCTGCTGCACTCGGTGAAGGCCGCGTTGCCGGCACTGAAGGAGTCGGGCGGCGGCTCCGTCGTCCTGACGGAGTCGACGTCGGGCTACTACCCCGGGCGTGGGGGAGTGCTGTACCTGGCCTCCAAGTTCGCCGTTCGCGGCCTGGTGACCGCGCTCGCCCACGACCTGGCTCCGGAGATCCGCGTCAACGGGGTCGCGCCGGGCGGCACGCTCAACACCGATCTGCGCGGCCTGCCGAGTCTCGGCCTGGCCGACCGCAGCCTGGGCGACTCGCCCAACCGTGCCGCCGAGATGGCCGCCCGGGTCCCCCTCCAAGTGGCTCTGTCGGCCGAGGACATGGCGTGGAGCTACGTATTCCTGGCGTCGCAGCGGTCGCGCGGCATCACCGGCACGGCGGTCCATCCCGACGGCGGAGCAGGCATCTCCTCCGCCAAGAAACGATCCTGATCCAGAGATGGGAGCCGGAAGTGCCGGTACTGAAGGCCAATTTCGAGGCGTGCCAGGGCTACGCGAACTGCGTCGACGCAGCCCCTGAGGTGTACGACATCGACGACGACGGTGTCGTCGTGCTGCTGAAGGCGGAGATCTCCGACGAGGAGCGGCCGCGCATCGAGGAGGCTGCCCGTAGCTGCCCGGTCAGTGCCCTGACCATCGAGGACGCATGACGCGCACGGTCGTCGTCATCGGCTCCTCGATCGGCGGGGTCCGGACAGCCCAGGCGCTGCGCAGCGAGGGGTTCGGCGGGCGCGTCGTCCTCGTCGGCGAGGAGGCGCAACTGCCCTACGACAAGCCTCCGCTGTCCAAACAGTTCCTCACCGGTCAGTGGGATGTCGACCGTGTCCTGCTGCTGACCGAGGAGAAGGCCGACAAGGACTCGATCGAACTGCGACTGGGTGTCCCGGCCACCCGCCTCGACATCGCCGCCCGCCAGGTCCTGCTGGCCGACGGCGCCAGCCTCGAGTACGACAGCGCAGTGATCGCGACCGGGGCGTCGGCGCGACCGTCCCCCTGGCGGCCGGAGTCGGGCGTGCATGTCGTCCGCACGCTGGATGACAGCCGGCGGCTGCAGGCCCGTCTCAGCGATGGTGGTCCCGTAGTCGTGGTCGGTGGCGGCTTCATCGGGGCCGAGGTGGCGGGCAGCGCGCGCGCCCTCGGGCACGAGGTGACGGTGGTCGACCCGCTGCCCACGCCGATCGGCCGCGTGGTCGGCCCGGAGATCGGGCGGCTGTTCTCCGAACTGCACCACCGGCACGGCGTCGTGACCCGGTTCGGCGTCGGCGTGGAGGCGATCGAGGGAGCGGCCGGCGACCTCCGCGTCCGGCTCACCGACGGGACCCAGCTGCAGGCGGCCACGGTCGTCGTCGGCATCGGTGCGGTGCCGAACGACGGCTGGCTGGCCGACTCGGGTCTGCCCATCGACAACGGTGTCCTGTGCGACCAGTACTCCCGTGCGCTCGATGCGCCCGACGTCTACGCGGTCGGCGACGTCGCCCGCTGGTTCCATCCCGGTCATCGGGAGTACGTCCGCGTCGAGCACTGGACGAACGCGGTGGAGCAGGGGGCGTGTGCGGCGCACAACATCGCCAATCCGGACGACCTGCGCGCCTACCGCCCCGTTGAGTACGTGTGGAGCGACCAGTACGACTGGAAGGCCCAGATCGTGGGCCGGCCCAACCACGGCACCAGGCACGAGACCGTCGGGAGCCTGTCAGCAGGGAACCCGCGTGCCGCCGTCCTCTACACCGACGAGACGGGACGCCTTTGTGGGGCGGTGACCGTGAACTGGCCCAAGGCGCTGGTGCAGTGCCGGCGGCTGGTGACCGACGGCGCCCCGTTCGATGATGCACTCGCGAAGGTGTCGGCGCTGACGCCTCCTTCCGGTCGCTCCGCAGGTGAGCCGGTCGCCGGCGCGCGTGCCTGAGAGCGCCGCGCCATCAGATCGCCACGAGGGTATTGACCATTCGACCTGTGCCGTTCCGTGGAAAAGCAATGCCCTCTCTCTGCAGGGCAGATCACACGTACGCTCAGTGAGTGACCGAAGCTCTTCCGCCGACGCCCAACTATGGCGATTCGCCCCAGTACCCGATCGAGTCCGTCGACAACGCGCTACGAGTCCTCCTCCTGCTGGGGGAGCAGCCGAAGCTGCGACTGACGGACGTGAGCCGTTATCTCGGTGTGGCCTCGTCCACCGCGCACCGGCTGCTGGCCATGCTGCAGTACCGGGGTTTCGTCCGGCAGGACGCAGCCACGCGCAGCTATGTCCCGGGCCCCACGCTGGACGGCCTGGCCTTCGGCGTGCTGCGCCGCCTCGACGTACGGACGCGGGCCCGCCCGGTGCTGGAGCGGCTGAACACCGATCTCGGCGAGACCGTTCACCTGGGCCGGCTGGAGGGCGGCAGCGTGCACTTCATCGATTCCCTCGAGAGCGCGCGGGCGCTGCGGGTCGGCGGACGACTCGGGATGTCGATGCCGGCCCACTGCACGTCGACGGGAAAGGCGCTGCTGGCCGAGCTCACCGAGGACGAGCTGCTCCGGGTCTATCCCGACGAGGATCTGGTCCAGCTCACGCCTCATTCGATCGGGACGCGCACGGCTCTCCTCGCAACGCTGGCCGACGTCCGGGCCCGCGGCTACGCCAGCAGCATGGAGGAGGCGGAGGAGGGCGTCAGCTCCGTGGCTGTGGCCCTGCACTCGACGCGCTCGCCCCGCCTGGCGATCAACGTCTCCGTCCCGGTCAACCGGATGACCGACGTCACCCAGGAGGCGGTCCTCGGCCGGCTTACCGAGGCCGCGGACGAACTGGACCACCTCCTGTTGTAGCTCGCCCCGACGCCCTGCGCCCGAGCGCGCCCATCGGCGGTCGGCGAGTGCCCCGATGAGCCCGCTCGGTGAGGTCCTGGCCGTCGCGTCGCTGCTGTTGTTCAGCGCCAACGTGCTCGTGGTCGGTCCTGCGGCGCGGCGGCTGCCGCAAGACCTCGGCTTTCTGCTGGCGCTGGCCAGCAATGTGCTCCTCGGCGCCGTGGTCGTCGCGGGCCAATACGTCCTCGGCGGGCCCGGCGCACCGCTGGAATGGGACGCCGTCGGAATGTTCGCCGTCGGTGGCCTGCTCACCTCGTACCTGGGGCGCTGGTTCTACACAGGTTCGCTCCTCTCGATCGGTCCGACGCGCGCGAGCGCCGTGCAGCTCACCAACCCCTTCTTCGCCGCGGTGGCGGGCTGGTTGCTGCTCGGCGAGGCCCTCGGTCCCGCGGCCGTTCTGTGCGGGGTCGCCGTCCTGGCCGGCGTGTATCTGACGTCCCGCCCGGCGGGGGCCCACCGGGCGGTTCTGGCGCGGTTCGGCCACCGGGCCCTGTCGCCGGCGCAGCTCGGCCCGGGGCTGCTCGGGGCGGCAGCCTACGGACTGGGAAACGTGGCCCGGGGGGCCGGCGTGCGCGACTGGCAGGCGCCCATCATGGGCAGCCTGATCGGCGCGGTCGCGGGCCTGCTCGCCTACGCCCTGGTCAACACCGACGTCCGCAAGCTGGCCGGGGCGCTGCGCGCAGCCGATCCCGTGGGTCGTCGTCTGTGGCTGCTCTCGGGGCTGCTGGGTATCGCCGCTCAGACCTGCCTGATCGCCGCGACCCTGTACATCCCGGTGGCGATCGCGGTAGTCATCTCGGTCGCCGTCCCGGTCGTGCTGCTTCCGGTGAGCGTGCTGTTCCTCCGCCGCACCGAAGCCGTCGGGGTCACGACTGCGGTCGGCGCTGTACTGGTCCTGGCAGGAGTGGCGGGCCTCGTTCTGACCTGAGTGACGCCGGAGTCCATTGACATCCTGAAGCGTGGTCAGGAAACTCCGGACAGCAGAGCCGGGCTCTGCACAGAGATGCCGAGTGGGCCGCACCGTCACGTGCTCAGGACCTGAAAAGAGAACGCCGTGGACAACGAACTCTTTCCCTACTCGCCGATCACGGAGCGCCCAGCGATCCAGTGGCCGGGCGGAGCCCGAGTGGCCTTCTACCTGGGTCTCAACATCGAGCACTACCAGGTGGACAGGCCGTCCACGAGCATCTTCGGCGGCACCGCCGGGCTCGCCCCGGACCCGTTGAACTACGGATGGCGGGACTACGGGCCTCGCGTGGGCATCTGGCGGCTGATCGAGAGTCTGGACCGACACGGCGTTCCGGCCAGCGTCCTGCTCAACTCCGACGTCTGCGCACGCTACCCGCAGATCATGCGGGCGGGCCTGGACCGGAACTGGGCCTGGCTGGCCCACGGGCGGGACAACTCGACCTTCCAGGCGGGCATGAGCCGGGACGAGGAGCGCGCATACCTCACCGAGGTCGTGACCACGATCGAGAAGGCGACCGGACGACGTCCGCAGGGCTGGTTGGGCCCTGCACTGACCGAGACGTTCGAGACGCCGTCCCTGCTGGCGGAGCTGGGTCTCGGCTACACCCTGGACTGGACCAACGACGACCAGCCGTACGAGCTCTCGGTTCCCGGCATGCTCAGCGTCCCCTACTCGATCGAGATGAACGACGTCACGCTCTTCGTCTCCAAGAGCTACACGGGGCCGCAGTTCCTCGAAGCGGTGAAGGACCAGCTCGACCAGATCTACGCCGACTCGGCCGACAGCGGCAGGGTCATGGCCCTGTGCGTCCACCCGTTCAGCGTCAACCAGCCCTTCCGACACAAGTACTTCGACCAGGCCCTCCAGTACATTGCCGGCCACGAAGGCGTGTGGTTGACAACGTCCGATGAGATCGCCGCCGCCTACCGCGAGCAACGGGGCATCGACCGGCCAGCGGGAACGGACCAGCGGTGAGCGACGTCCTGGCCGAGTACGACCGGCTCAGGCAGGAGTTTCGTGCCAAGGGGTTCGGCAGCCGGGTCGGTTTCGGGCAGCGGCCGGCCCTGCTCGCCGTCGACTTCATCACCGGCTTCACGGATCTGCGCTCGCCGCTGGCCGGCGAGCTGGACGCGCAGCTCGCCGCGACCAACCGGCTGCTGGAGCCGGCACGGGCCGCCGGTATCCCGATCATCTTCTCGACTGTCGCCTACGACGCCGAGCTGCAGGAGGCGGGGATCTGGGTGCGGAAGATCCCGGCCAACAGGTGGCTGGTGGAGGGCAGCGAATGGGTCGAGGTCGACAAGCGCCTCGAGCAGCGGCCGAACGAGACCACGCTGGTGAAGAAGTACGCGTCGTGCTTCTTCGGCACCGATCTCGCGGCGCGGCTGGTCTCCCGTCGGGTGGACACGGTGATCATCACCGGATGCACGACCAGCGGCTGCGTCCGGGCGACGGCCGTCGATGCCTGCTCCTTCGGGTTCCACACCATCGTGGTCGAGGAGGCAGTCGGCGACCGTGCGGCGCTGCCGCACGCCGCCAGTCTGTTCGACATCGATGCCAAGTACGGGGACGTGGTCAGCCTCGACGAGACGCTGGCCTACCTCGGCGGAGTGTCCGCCGGATGAGCCGGCAGCGCGGTCGAAATCGACGGCGCCCTGCTCGACATCCCGGACCCGGTTCCGGACATCGAAGGCTCCGGCCGGGGGGTCATGCCCCGACTCGGTGATGCCACCGCGGCGTGACCGCGTGCGACACCCCCACTTCCGTGAGCCCGTAGCGGGCCACCGACCCCACCGGAGCATCCATGGACGTTCCCGTCACCTACGCGGGCATGGTCTACGACCGCACGCGGGCGCTCTACGACGGGGAGGTCCGGGCCGAGGGCATCGACCTCCGCTACCTGCGGACGAGTGTCGAGGAACTGTTCTGGCGCCAGGGCCGCTACGGAGAGTTCGACGCAGCCGAGTACTCGTTCGGCGCATTCCTCGCAGGGGTCGAGGACCCTGACCGGCTCTTCGACGCGATCCCGGTCTTCCCGTCCCGGGCCTTTCGGCACTCTGCCGTCTACGTGCGGGCAGACTCGCCGTTCCATGCGCCGGAGGACCTCGCAGCAGGCCGGGTCGGCACGCCCGAGTGGAGCATGACGGGCTCCTTGTGGGTGCGGGGAATCCTGGGTGAGCACTACGGCGTCGACCTCACCGCGATCGAGTGGCGCACCGGCGGCCTCGAGCAGGCCGGACGTCAGGAGAAGTCCACGGTGCGGCCGCCCGAGCGGTTCTCCGTCCGGCCGCTGGCTGCCGATGCCACCCTGACCGACGAACTGGCGGCGGGACGACTGGACGCGGTCATCACGGCCCGACCGCCGCGGCGGTTCCTGGCAGGGGACGGGAGCCTGCGTCGCCTGTTCGCCGACCCGAGGGCCGAGGAGCGGAACTACTTCAGCAGGTCGGGAGTCGTCCCGATCATGCACGTGGTCGTGCTGCGCCGAGCGCTTCTGCGGCAGCACCCATGGGTCGCGAACAACCTGCGCCTCGCGTTCGAGGCGGCGCGGGCCGGCGCGCTGCCACAGCTGCGGGACGGGGCGGTGTGCAGCAGTTCGCTCGTGTGGGAGGCCGACTATGCCGACGAGGAGGTCGCGCTGCTGGGTGACGCCTTCGCCTATGGCGTGGAGGCGAACGCGGCCGCGCTGCACGCGGTGCTCCGCTACGCCTACGACCAAGGACTCACGGCCAAGCCCCTGGAGCCGGCCGACGTGTTCGTGCCGTCGACGCTCACCGACGCCAAGGTCTGACAGCGACCCGGCGGGTCCACCGTCTGACGAGCCCGCGGAGCGCTCGACGACCTCCGCTCAGCTCTTCTGGGGATCCAGGCCGAGCCGGTTCATGGTCTGCAGGTAGTGCCTGACGCCGTCGGCGAGCGAGTAACGCGGCGCGTAGCCGAAGTCCTGGCGCGCCCGGTCGATGTCGAAGACCGAGTAGTAGTTCACGCCCATCTGGAGGAAGTCCAAGCCCGGGCCGATCTCTATCTCGGCCCCGGGTAGCGACTCCCGGACAGCGGCCGCGAAGTCGTGCAGGGTCGACCCGCGCCCACTGCCGATGTTGTAGACCGGATGGTCCAGCCGGTCGGCCAGCGTGGCGCCGACGACGCCTTCGGCAACGTCCTCGACGTAGAGCATGTCGTCCTGCTGCTCGCCGCCCCGCTCCACCGTCGTCGGCACGCCGGCCATGGCGTTCTCGATGATCTGGCTGAGGATGGACACCTTGCCGTGCCGGATGAGTTTTCCCGGGCCGAAGATGGTGCCGAACCGTAGGGCGGCGAACTCGATGCCGTGGTCACGCCGGTAGTTGCGTCCCATTCCCTCGGCGGCGACCTTGCAGACGTCGTACACCAGGACTGGATTGCACGGCTCGTCCTCGGTGATCGGCCGGTAGGTCGGATGCCGGTTCTCGGGCGCCCGAATCTCACCGTAGGCGGCCTTGGAACTCATGAAGACGACACGGCTCAGGCCCACTACGCGGGCCATCTCGCAGACGTTGACCGTCCCCACCGCGTTGACCTGGAAACCGGAGAGTGGATCGGCTTGTACCTGGCCCGGCATGAGGGCGGCCATGTGCACCACCCGCTCCACCCCGTGCTCGGTCGCCGCCGCGACCAGCGAGGAAAGGTCGGTCACGTCGCCGACGCACACGGGGAACTGGCCCTCGATGTCCCGCGTGAGCGAGTGGTCGGGGCGGTTCTCGAGGACGACCGGCAGATGGCCGAGTTCGAGCAGTCGGCGGGTCACCGACGAGCCATTGACCCCCAGACCTCCAGTCACCAGCACCTTCACCATGACGTGCTCCTCTCCCGGGGACTCCCGGTGGATCCGGTCGTCATTCGTGCGGGCGGTGATCTCGCGGGGGTGCTTCAGCGGTCGACGGCCGGAGGGCAGAGCACGACCTTGAGTCGGTCGCCGGATGCGCCGTCGGCAACGAGCTGCAGCGCACGCTCGGCCTCGGCGAGGTCGAACCGGTGTGTGATGAGCTGCTCGAACGGAAATCTGCCCGAGGACGCGAGCGCGATCGCTCGGCGAACTGCCTCGCTGTCGAAACTGAAGACCCCCTGCAGCCGGATCTCCTTCAACAGCAGCAGGTCCAGGGGCAGTGGGGTCAACGTGTCCTTCCCAGTGACCCCTGCGCTCACGACGGTGCCGGTCTTGCGCACCAGGTCCAGCGACGTCCGCACGGCCCGGGGACTGCCGGTGGTGTCCACGACGACGTCGGCCAGCTCGCCCTCGGTCGCCCGCGTCACGACGTCGACGACGTCGTCCTCGTCGACTGCCACGACGACATCGGCACCGAAGGCAGGCGCCAGCTCGAGTCCCCGGACGTCACGGGAGAGGCCGGTCGCGACGACGGTGCGCGCACCGGCGGCCCGAGCCGCGGCCACACAGCTCAAGCCGATCGGACCGACGCCCTGGACCACCACCCGGTCGCCCTGCCGGGCGCCACCCCGGGCCAGTGTCCACTGGATGCCGTTGGAGATCGCGACGGTGCAGAGCATGCCGGTCTCGGCCGACATGTCCGCCGGCAGGCGGTGCACCAGCGAGCCGGGAGCGAGGTACATGAGGGGCGAGTACGCACCGAACAGGTGGGGCGGCCGCTCGGCGGACGTGGAGGTGCCGTACCCGATCGCATCGGCGCAGAAGCGGGTCTTCCCCGACGTGCAGTAGTGGCACGTGCCGCAGCCGGCCATGGGCTCGACCGCGACACGGTCACCCGGTCCCACGCCCCACCGTCGGGCTGCCCGCGAGCCGATGTCGTGGATGCGGCCGACGATCTCGTGGCCCATCACCAAGGGGAGCGGAGTGGCGAACGTGCCGGCCAGGATGTCGACGTCGGTGTGGCAGATCCCGGCCAGCTCCACCTCCAGCAGCCCGTCGTCGTCCGCCACCTGCGGCACGGGGTAGCGCTGTGGTCGGAAGGTCCGCTCCTCGGTGAGGAGCATGGCCTCGACCTCAGCGGCGGCCATGCACGCCTCGCTGCCGGACGCCTCGCAACGGCGGGGACATTCTCACGCGGATGGCCCTTCGGATCACGGCGCTGGTCGGCGCGTCTGCGGAGAGGTCTTCTGTTGGGAAGAATCTTTCTTCTCCTGAAGTACTTGTCAACAGCGTGACGTGGACCATAGGTTTCGGCCCATGGGCCAGACTGATCCGGCGGATCGGTATGAGAACCGCGTTGCTCCGGTTCAGCCCGGTTCGCTGCGTCGGGGCCTGCACCTGCTGACCTGTCTCGGCCGCGAAGGCGCGCCTCTCGGCCTGTCGGAACTCGCCCAGCGCTCCGGGCTGGACAAGGCCACGGTGCACCGGCTCACCCGGGTGCTCGTCGAGGCGGGGTACCTGACGCAGGATCCTGCGACCCGCAGCTACACGCTCGGCTTGCGCATCCTCGATCTCGGTTTCGCCACCCTTGCGCGGCTGGGCGTTCGCGAGCTGTCGCTGCCGTACATGCGTGAACTCGCCGAGCAGTTCACCGGTGCGAGCGTCAGCCTCTCCGTGCTCGACCGCGGCGAGACTCTCTACATCGAGCGGATCAGCCAGCGCCGCATCAGTGTCAACGTCGACGTCCACGTGGGCACCCGCATCCCGGTGCACTGCTCGTCGATGGGCAAGGCCCTGCTTGCTGCCCTTCCAGCGGACGAGAGCGCGGACCTGATCGGACGGCAGTCGCTCGAGCCCTGGACTCCCCGCACCATCACCTCGTTGCCGCGGCTGACGGCCGACCTCGAGCGGATCCGGTCGCTCGGCTACGCGATCAACGACGAGGAGACAGCACTCGGACTGCGATCCGTCGCGGTCGCGGTCATCGATGCGGCGGGACGCCCGGCCGCGGCCGTGAATGTGGCGGTCTCCGCCGCCGAGGTCTCCGTGCAGCAGTTGGAGTGCGACGTCGCCCCCGCGGTCCTCGCGGCAGGTGCCGCCATCTCCCGACACCTGGGCCGCCTGGAGCCGCCGGCGCCGGACGGACGAGACGAATCACGACGGACAGGAGCGGTCAGCCGATGAGAGTCAGGGTCACCGAGTACCTCGACCTCGCCATCCCGGAACGACGGTGGTCGTGCAACCGGTGCGGGCGGGACCTGGGGCCGGCCGAGCGGCCGTACAAGGAGGGCTGCCTGATCGCCAACCGCGATCCCCGGGAGGTCCATCCGGTCCTCGCGGCCGACGAGGAGTTCAACTTCTCCTTCGATCCGGAGTGGGTCCGGCTGGTGGAGTTCTACTGCCCGGGCTGCGGCACGATGGTCGAGAACGAGTACCTCCCGCCGGGGCACCCGCTGACCTGGGACATCGACCTCGATCTCGACGCATTCGAGCGCACCCACCGTGAGGTCCCCGAGGACACGACGTCTCCGACGGTGCCGTGAGCGGCCGCGCGCGCATCGGCATCGACGTCGGGGGCACCTTCACCGATGTCGTGGTCGCGATCGACGGGACGATCACGCACGGCAAGGCCGACACGACCGCCTACGACCTCAGGGTCGGCGTCGCGAACGCCCTCGAGGTCGTCGCGCAGAGCATCTCGACCTCCTCCGCCGGGCTGCTCGGCAACGCGGACTCGGTGGTCTATTCCACGACCGTCGGCACGAACGCCCTGGTGGAGCACAAGGGGCCTGTGCTGGGCCTGATCACGACGCACGGGTTCGAGGACACGATGCTCATCGGGCGCGGTCGCAACTGGGCCGACGGGCTGTCGATCGAGGCCCGCTACGACCGCGGTCGCGCCGTCCGGCCCGAGCCGCTGATCCCGCGTCAGCGAGTCGTCGGGGTGCGCGAGCGGATGGACAGCAAGGGCGAGGTAGTGCTCCCGCTGCGCGACGAGGAGGTGCTGACCCAGGTCCAGATGCTCGTCGATCAGGGGGTCCGGGGCTTCGTGGTCGTCCTGCTGTACTCCTACGCCAACCCGGCCCACGAGCAGCGCATCCGTGACCTGATCCGGGCTCAGTACCCAGACGTGTACCTGGGTCACATGCCGGTGTTCCTCTCCAGCGAGCTGAGCCCGCAGATGGGCGAGTACCGCCGCACGATGACCTGCATCCTCGACGCTTTCCTGCGGCTGGAGACCGAGGAGCACCTCGTCGCGCTCCAGGACGACCTCCGCACCAGCGGTTACTCCCAGCCGTTGCTGATTGCCAAGTGCACCGGCGGGGCGTCGTCGACGTCACGCACGAGGCCGATACATCTGTTCGGCAGCGGACCGGTCTCCGGGATCGTGGGCGCGGCGGCCCTGGCCGGCCACTACGAGCTGCCCAACGTGTTCCTCACCGACATGGGTGGCACCAGCTTCGACCTCGGCCTCGTGCTGGAAGGCCACGAGCGCACCTACGAGTACGACCCGGTCATCGACCGCTGGCGGGTCCAGGTGCCGCTGGTCGCCCACTGGTCCATCGGAGCCGGCGGCGGCAGCATTGCGCACCTTCAGGACGGCATCCTCAAGGTCGGTCCGCAGAGCGCGCACTCCCTGCCGGGACCGGCCTGCTACGCACGCGGTGGCGAGGAACCGACCGTGACCGACGCGGATGTCGTGCTCGGCTACATCGATCCCGACTACTTCCTGGGTGGTCGGGTGCGGCTGGACCGCGACCGCGCCGAGGCGGCCGTGACCGATCACATCGCCAAGCCGCTCGGGGTCACGGCTCACGAGGCCGCGTGGAGCATCAAGCGTCTGGTCGACGGGATGATGGGCCAGGAGATGTACCGCATCGCGGCCCAGATGTCCGGACTGGACCCGCGCGAGTTCGTCGCCTTCGCCTACGGCGGCGCCGGCCCGGTGCACGCGGCGGGCTACTCCGACGCCGCGGACGTCTCCCGGGTCGCGACCTTCGACTTCGGGAGCGTCGGGTGCGCGTTCGGCACGCTGAGCCTGGACGTCGCCCAGACCTACGAGCGCACGCACTCGGACATCCTGTTCTCCGCGGCGGACGGGGGCACCTACCGCGCCGAGGCCATCGCCCCGCTCAACGAGGCGATCGAAGTGCTGCTCGCCGAGGCACGCCGCGACATGGAGGAGGAGGGGTTCGACCTCTCCGCACTGAGATTCGAACTCGAGGTGCTGCTCCGCTTCGGACAGCAACGGCACACGCTGCCCATCCCGCTCGCCGCGGAGCCGGTACGTGACCTTGCCCAGATCGAGCTGCTCGTCGGCCGCTTCGTCACCGCCTACGGCGACGCCTACGGCAAGGGGGCGGTGTTCCTCGAGGCCGGGGTCGAGGTGATGGGTGTGCGGCTGAGCGCGGTGGGTGAGGTGGCCCAGCCACCAGGCAGCGGCCTGTCGGGGCCGGTGGAGGACACCGATCCCGAGCCCTTCGGTCACCGGGTGGCGTACTGGGGGTTCGAGCACGGCGAGCGCGACACCCCGGTGTACCGCCGAGACCGGCTGCCCAGCGATCTGGTGCTCACCGGCCCAGCACTCATCGAGAGCACCGACACCGTCTGCGTGGTGCCCCCCGGCTGGACCTATTACCTCGACGGACGCCGGGTCGGATGGCTCGAGCGCAGGAAGGCGGAGCGATGAGCCTCATGGACCGCATCAAGTTGCACGAGGGACTGGTCTACGACCGGCATCCCTACGGCAAGGCGCCCGGACGTGATCCCGAACTCCTCACCCGCGGCATCGAGCCGCCGTCGGAGCTCGAGCTCGAGGGGATGGAGCAGATGTCCCTCCTGGAGCTCGAGGTTTTTCAGCACAAGATGACCTCGATCGTCGAGGAGGCCCGCGACGTCTACATGGCGCTCTCGATCTCCGAAGGAATCATCACCGGCGACATGAACGCCAGCGTCTTCACGCCCGAAGGCGACCCGGCGGTCGTCGCCACCGGCATCTACTTCCACACCCTGCTCAACTACGGGCAGGTCAAGTACGTCATGAAGTACTACCGCGACGACCCGACGGTCGGGCTGCAGGACGGGGACGTCTACTTCTTCAACGACCCGACCTGCGGCGGCGTGCACACCTTCGACATGTTCGTGACGGCACCGATCTTCTACAAGGGCGTCCTCGTCGGCTGGGCCGAGGTGGGCGGCCACCAGGGTGAGTGCGGGTCGATCTCGCCCGGCGGCTTCAGCCCGCGGGCGACCACCCGGTGGGAAGAAGGCCTGCACATCCACGGGATGCGCATCGCCGACGGCTGGGAGCTGCGCCGGGACATCCTCGATTTCATGCTCAATTCGGTCCGCAACCCCTTCGTTTTCGCCAGCGACCTGAAGGCCCGGGTCGCCACCTGCAAGCGGATCCGGGACCGGGTGCTGCGGGAGTGCGAGCGGCGTGGCGCCGCCGGGGTCGCCGGAGGTCTGCGGAAGATCCTTGCGGTCAGCGGCGAGCTGTCCCGTCAGCGGATCAGCAAGATCAACGACGGCATCTACCGCTGCGTGCTGTTCAACGACGGGGTCGGCCAGGAGAGCGGTCTCGTCCGGCTGCCCACCACCGTGATCAAGCAGGGCGACGAGATGGTCGTCATCAACCAGGGTGTCTCCCCCGAGAACGACAAGGGGCCGCAGCACTGCACCTGGCACCTGATGCGGGCGTCGATGGGCGTCTACCTCTTCACCTACTTCTTCCGCGGGCTGGCGCCGAACATCGGGTTGCTGGAACCGATCAAGGTGTTGGTGGAAGGCCCTTCCGTGGCGAACTGCGGCGCGGAGGTCGCGCACGGGGAGGGGACGACGATCTCCGCCATGAACGTGCAGAACCTGCACGTGATCGGCTCCAAGATGCTGTTCGACAGCGAGCACCGGCTCTCGGTGTCGGCGCCGTTCTCCCGCAACCTGATGATCTACGTCTACTCGGGTACCAACAGCTACGGGTATCGCACCGCCAACTTCACCGGCACGCAGAACCTGGCCGGACAGGGTGCACGGTTCGACCTCGACGGCGAGCACGCGAGCGGCTTCTACTGGGCGTCGGTGACCGACGCGGGCGAGGTGGAGGAGTCCGACACCCGGTTGCCCGTGGTCACCCTGGCGCGGACGATCGACAAGGACTTCCACGGGTTCGGCATGCACCGGGGCGGTGTCCCGTCCGTCGAGATCAGTTCCGCGCCGAAGGCCGGCTGCCAGCTGACCACCCGGGGGGCCAGCGACCGGCTCAGTCACAACCCGGGGATCTTCGGCGGCTATGCCGGACCGCCCAACCCTCGCTTCGTGATCCGCGGCGCCGACGTCTTCCGGCAGATGCAGAGCGGTGCGCAGGACCTCGTCCTCACCCAGTACAACCTCGCGCGCAACAGGCCGCTCGAGGGGGACTACCACTTCGACTACTCCAGCAAGGCCACCGAGGACTTCGCCGAGGGCGACCTGTTCATCGACAGCGCCGGCGGCGGAGGCGGCTACGGCGACGTGCTCGAACGGGCGCCGGAGTCGGTCATGGACGACCTGCGCGACCAGATCATCTCGGCGGACGTGGCGCGCGATGTCTACCGCGTCGTGTTCGACGAGGAGCTGCTGACGGTCGACGTCGCGGCGACCGACGCGGAACGACAGGCGGCGCGGCAGGACCGGCTCTCCCGCGGGAAGCCCTTCGATGCCTTCGTCGAGGAGTGGTCGCAGCTACGCCCGAGCGAGGACAAGCTCACCTACTACGGCTCGTGGCCGGAACCCAACGTCGACAGCTACACCAAGCCGTTCTGGGGGCAGTTCGAGTGAGCACTCTTCTGTCCACCGTCCGGGGCGCCGGGCCGGTGGTCGTCGCGCCCATCGTCTACCGGCTGGCCGCCCGGCTGGAGCAGGTCGAGCTCGAGGAGATGCTCCAGGACGCGGCCACGGCGGCGTTCGTCCTGCGCAGCGCTCAAGGCCTGTTCGGCCTGCCCGTCGTCGTGAACCACTTCCAGCTCGGACTGGAGCTCGAGGCGCTCGGCGCACCTCTCCCACGGGACGGGCGGGGCCTGCCTCTCGACGGGGAAACGCGGCCGGCCGAGCTGTCGGCCGGCGTCGCGGATGCCCCGCTCCTGCAGGCGGCGACCGACGTGGCGGCGCGGCTGTCCAGCGAGTTGCGTGGCACGGCGCCCGTGCTCGGCGTCCTCACCGGGCCGGCCACTCTGGCCGGCCTTCGAGGCGGCGATCTCGAGGGAGTGGCCGAGCTCTACGCCGTGCTCGCCCGCCGGTACGCCGAGGCCGGTGTCGCCGGGGTGCTGCTGGCGGAGGCCCCCGCGGCCGCCGGAGTGGCGGGCCGCGACCGCGTCCTCACGGAGCTCGCCAACATCTGCCGCTTCTACAACGTCGCGAGCATCCTGCTCGCGCCAGCAGGGGACGAACCCGCGGGACCGGTCGACCTGGTGCTCCCCGCCGACGAGGCGCTGCCCCCGGAACTGTTCGCGGAGCAGCCGGACGGCACCGCGGAAGAACGCCGGACCGCGGGGCGCGGATTGCTCCTGACGGCGGGCGAGGTGCCCGCCGACGCCGATCCGGAGACCGTGACCGCGTGGGTGGAACTGTTCGGTGGCGCACCGCTCCGGACCGGCCGGTGAGCGCCGTGGCGGTTCACGACCCCCACGGCGTCCGGTACACCGCCGACATCGATGTCGGCGGCACGTTCACCGACGGGTTCTTCACCGACGGCATCAGCGCGCACCGCGCGAAGGTGCTGACCACGCCGCACGATCTGACGGAATGCTTCATGGGGTGCCTCACCCGGGGCGCGGCGGCGTTCGATCACCCGCTGCCGGCCTTTCTGAGCCGTACCCAGGTCGTGCGGCTCTCGACGACGCTCGGGACCAACACGCTGCTGCAGCAGCGCGGCCCGAAGGTGGGCCTGCTGATCACCTCAGGGGCGGAGACCTCGCTCTACGCGGCGGACGGCGCGGGCACCGTCCCGTTCCTCGACCCGGAGATGGTGCGCGGCATCGAGGAGGAGACCGACGTCGACGGGCGTTCGGTGCATCAGCCCTCGTCGCAGGACGTGCTTCGGGCCGTCCGTGAACTCGTCGCCCTGGGCGCCCGGATGATCGCGGTGAGCCTGCGCAACAGCTGGCGCAGCCCCGCGCACGAGCGGCGCGTCCGCGAGCTGGTACGGGAGCGCTATCCGGTGCACTACCTGCGGTCCGTGCCCCTGCAGCTGGCGTCCGAGGTGACCTCCAGCGACGACGACCACGCCCGTACCAACACCGTGCTGCTCAACGCCTATCTCCACAGCGACCTTGCCAGGGGGCTCTACCGGGCCGAGGATCTGGCGCGGGCCCAGGGCATGCGACGCCCCCTGTTGATCGTCCACGCCGCCGGGGGCTCGGCTCGGGTCGCGAAGACGGTGGCCGTGCAGACCCTCAGCAGCGGGCCGGCCGTAGCGGTGTACGGCGCGGCGGTCACCGCCCGGCAGATGGGGCTCACCCACGTCGTCACCGCGGACATGGGCGGAACCAGCCTCGACGTCGCCGTCCTCGACGGGCGGGAACCCACCGTCGTCACCATGCCGGTCATCGCGGGAATGCGGATCGCCGTACCGGTGATCTCGACCGAGTCCATCGGCGCCGGCGGCGGCAGCATCGCCACGCTCGTCGACGGTCGCCTGCAGGTCGGGCCGGAGAGCGCCGGCTCGGCGCCGGGGCCGGTCTGCTACGGGAAGGGCGGTCAACGTTCGACCGTCACGGACGCAAATCTGCTGCTCGGTCTACTGGACCCGGAGACGTTCCTCGGCGGCCGGATGCGACTGGACGTCGACCGCGCCCGCGCTGTGGTCGAACGCCGGCTCGCCCGGGAACTGGGGACCGACGCGCAGACCGCCGCCGCCATGGTGCGCGAGCAGGTGAACGCCTCGATGGCCGACGAGGTCCGTACCCGCGTGGTCGCCACCGGGATCGATGCCGCCGACTTCACGTTGTTCGCCTTCGGCGGCGGCGGACCCCTGCATGCCTGCGACATCGCCGAGCAGGTGGGTATCCGGCGGGTGGTGGGTTTTCCGCACGGCTCGGTGTTCAGCGCCTTCGGCTCCTCCACGGTCGACGTGTGGCACCGGTACGGCTCGAGCGCCTTCCAGGCACTGGACGACCCCTCCACCCATGGACGGGTCGTGGAGACGATGGCTGCACTCGAGACCCAGGGTGCCCTCGACATGCGGGGGGAGGGGTTCGCGCCGGCGGAGGTGCGGACGACGCGGTCGCTCGTGCTGGAACGGGGGGAGGAGCGGTTCGAAGTCGCATGGGACGCGGACGGAACTGCCGGCGCCGGTGTCGCGGAGGCGTACCCGGGGGCGCGGCTGCGTGACGTGGTGCTGGACATGCGCGCGCCCATGCCGACGTGGACACCGGTCGAGGAGGACGGACCGAGCGTGGCCGCGCGTCCTCGGGCGCGGCGGGGCATCCGCTGGTCGGTGGCAGGCCAGGTGGTGGACACGCCGATCCTGCGCCTGGAGGACATGCCCCCGGGCACCTTCCTGGCCGGCCCCGCCGTCATCGAGACCGACGACACCAGCTATGCGGTCAACCGGGGCTGGACGGCCGTCCGCAGCTCCACCGGGAACGTCGTGATCGAGCGCCCGGACCCGGCGGTGGCGCCGACGTGACGCGGCCGCCGGGACAGGGACCTCTGGCGGGGCTACGCGTCGTCGAGCTCGCCAGCTTCATCGCCGGCCCCTACGCCGGGCAACTGCTGGCCGACCTGGGCGCGGACGTCGTGAAGATCGAGATCCCCGAGGGAGGAGACCCGTTCCGGGCGTTCGCCGGTGGCGGCTACGGTCCGCACTTCCTGGCATACAACCGGAACAAGCGCAGCATCGCCCTCGACGTCCGGGACGACGTCGGACGACGTGCCGTCCGCCGACTGCTCGAGGACGCCGACGTGCTGGTGGAGAACTCGCGACCCGGCGTGATGGACCGGTTGGGCCTGGGCTACGACACCGTGCGCTCCTGGAACGAGCGGCTCATCTACTGCTCCGTCACCGGGTTCGGCCAGGACGGTCCCGACGCGCACCGGCCGGTGTACGACACCGTGGGGCAGGCGGTGGGCGGGATGCTGGGGCAGAACCTGGAACCCGACCGGCCGCGCATCGTCGGGCCGGCCATGGCCGATGGGATCGCCGGGCTGACCGCGGCCTACGCCGTGCTCGCTGCCCTGCATGCGCGGGACCGGATCGGCACGGGGCAGCACGTCGACGTCTCGATGTTCGCCTCCGTGGCGGCCTTCCTCGCCTCCGAGGCCTCACTGTGGCACCACACCGGCGATCGGGGCGGCCCGCGGCGGAGACCCAGCTTGAGCCAGTCCTACGCCTTCGGCTGCGCCGACGGTCGGGTCATGACGGTGCACCTCTCGTCGCCGCCCAAGTTCTGGCAGGGCCTCCTCGCGGCCGTCGGCCGTCGCGACCTGCTGGACGATCCCAGGTTCGCCACCCGCGAGGCGCGCATCGAGAATTTCGAGGAGCTGCACGACCTGCTCGCCGCCGAGTTCGCCCGGCGGTCGAGCGCCGTCTGGGAGCAGCTCCTGGCCGACCATGACGTGCCGCATGCCCGCGTCAATGCGATCGACGAGGTCTTCGCGGAGCCCCAGGCGCGTCACCTGGGGCTGGAGCTCCGCCTGCGACATCCGACCCAGGGCGAGGTCGTGACCGTGGCACCGCCGGCGCGGTTCTCGGAGACGCCGTGGTCAGGGCTCCAGGCGCCGCCGGTGCTCGGTGAGCACACCGAGTCGGTGCTGTCCGAGGTCGGTCTCGCCGGTGGTTCTGCCGACCCCCGGGACAGCCACCGGGGCAGTGGAAGCGATCCCTTTTAGTTCATAAACACAAAATTCGTCTGACTTGACTGTCAGGTGTCTAGACAAGTTCTGTGATGCAGGATACGTTTCCGCCCCCGAGAGAAGATCCGCCTCCGGGCGGCTCCCGACATCTCGGCCCGTCCCACGCTGGAGAGAGACTCATGCCGGTATCGATCGTCGACAACAGCAACGCACTGGCCGTGCTGCTCAAGCGCGACTGGCGGATGCTCATCGGAGGCGAACTGGTTGCCGCGACGTCGGGGCAGACCATGGAGACCGTCGCGCCCTACGACGGCACTCATCTCGCGCATGTCCCCCTTGCCGGCCCGGAGGACGTCGAGGCCGCGGTCCGGGCCGCGCAGGCCGCCTTCCCCGCCTGGCGGGACACGCCGCTCACCGAACGCTCGGCGCTGATCCGCCGTTTCGCGACCAGGCTGCTCGAGCGCGCTGAGGAGTTCGGACTGCTGGACGCCGCGGACGTGGGCAACCCTGTCACCGCGATGGTCGGCGACGTCGCGCTGGCCGCCCGCTGGCTGGAATACCAGACCGGAGTGGCATTCGAGATCAAGGGCTCGACATTGCCCTCGATGTCGCGCAGCTGGCTGCTCACCCGGCGCGAGCCCTACGGCGTGGTCGGACGGATAATTCCGTACAACCACCCCATCCTCTTCGCGGCCGCCAAGCTGGGCGCCCCGCTGGTCACCGGGAACACGCTCGTCCTCAAGGCGCCCGACCAGGCTCCGCTGTCGGCGCTGTTGATGGCGGAGCTGGTGCAGGAGATCTTCCCGCCCGGCGTGGTCAACATCATCACCGGCACGGGCGCGGTCACCGGTGACGCGCTTGTCCGCCATCCCGAGGTCAAGCGGATCGCCCTCATCGGCAGCGTCGAGACCGGCCAGCGCGTGCAGCGAGCCGCCGCCGAGGTCGCGGTGAAGCACGTCAGCCTGGAGCTGGGTGGCAAGAACCCGATGATCGTCTGCGCCGACGCCGACCTCGACGCCGTCGTCGAGGGCGCAGCCTTCGGCATGAACTGCCACTGGTGCCAGGGCCAGTCGTGCGGGTCGACCACCCGCTTGTTCCTGCACGACTCGGTGCACGACGAGGTCCTCGAACGACTCGTCGCGCGGTTGCGGACCATCCGGATCGGTCACCCGCTGGACCCGGAGACCGAGATGGGCTGCCTGGTCTCCCAGGCGCAGTACGACAAGGTGACCTCGTACATCGCCAAGGGCCACGAGGACGGGGCGCGACTGGTCACCGGCGGGGGCAAGCCGTCGGATGCGGCCCTGCAGGACGGATTCTTCGTCGAGCCGACCGTCTTCGCCGACGTCGACATGTCGATGCGCATCGCCCGCGAGGAGATCTTCGGCCCGGTGCTGTCGGTGCTCCGGTGGACCGATCTCGACGACGTCGTGGCGCAGGCCAACGAGTTGCCCTACGGACTCACCGGCGCGGTGTGGACGAAGGACCTCCAGACCGCGCTGTCGGTCGCCGACCGGCTCGACACCGGCTACGTCTGGATCAACGGCTCAGGCAGCCACTTCCTCGGCGCGCCCTTCTCCGGCCACAAGAACAGCGGCACGGACTCCGAGGAGGGCATCGAGGAACTGCTCAGCTTCACGCAGTCCAAGACCGTCAACATCGCGCTGCGCTGAGCCGGCGACCCGAACCCGGCGACCCGAACCCCGCGACCCGAACCCCGCGACCCGAACCCCGCGATCCCTGGAGGCAATGATGTCGAAGCCGGCAGAGACCCGCGCGGCCGTTCTCGTGGACTACGAGAAGCCGCTGGAGATTCGCTCTCTCCCGATCCCCGATCCCGAGTCGCAGGCAGCGATCGTCCGGGTCGAGGCGAGCACCAAGTGCGGCACCGACGTCCACATCTGGCGTGGTGAGTACGCCGCAGCAGGGCTGTCCAAGCTGCCACTGGTCCCCGGGCACGAGATCGTGGGGCGGATCGTGGAGTTGGGTCGTGACCGCAAGGTCGACGCGCTCAACCGACCGCTCGCGGAGGGCGACCTGGTTGCCTGGTCCTACGCGTGGTGCGGCAGCTGCTTCTGGTGCACCGTCGCCCGGCAGCCGACCGCGTGCGAGAACGCCCGCATGTACGGGTGGGGTCCCGCCGACCGAGCGCCATACATCACCGGCGGGTTCTCCGAGTACGCCTACGTGATGCCGCGCTGCAACATCGTCAAGGTTCCCGACGGCCTCGATCCGGCCGTCGCAGCCTCGGCCACCTGCGCGTTCCGCACGATCATCCACGGCTACGAGAAGATCGGTCGGATCGAGACCCACGAGACCGTGGTGATCCAGGGCAGTGGGCCGGTGGGGCTCTACGCCCTGGCCTTCGCGATCCAGTCCGGTGCGCGGCGCACCGTGATGATCGGGGCCCCCGAGGCCCGCCTCGACATCGCCGGCCGGTGGGGGGCCGACCTCGTCCTCGACGTCCAGGCCACCGACGCGGCCGGTCGCCGTGAGCAGATCCTCGAGCTCACCGAGGGACGCGGTGCCGACCTGGTCGTCGAGTGCAGCGGCGCCAACGCCGCCTTCGAGGAGGGCATGGACCTCGTCCGGCGTGGCGGGCGCTATCTGATCATCGGCGCGTCGGAACCGCGGCCCGCGGCCGTCCACCCGACGTACTTCAACCTCCGCCAGTTGACCGTCGCGGGGACGATGAGCGGCGACATCCCCCATTACTACCGGGCGCTGACCTTCCTGCGGGACCACCAGGACCGCTTCTCGTTCGGCGACCTCCTCGGCTCGCGCTACTCGCTCGAAGAAGTCGGGCAGGCCCTCGCGGGCATGGAGTCCATGCGCGAGATCAAGCCCGTGATCATCCCCTGACCCCGGGTCGGAGTGTTCGACCTGGGTGTCCTGACCCACCCAGCTGCCTGGTTCCACCCACTTGGAGGACGGACTCGTGCAATACATCATCGGGATCGACGTCGGAGGCACGTTCACGGACGCCTTCGCCGCGGACGACGGCGGCAAGGTCTATTCGGCCAAGGTGCCCTCGACGCCGCCGGAGTTCGCCACAGGCGTGCTGGCCTCGATCGACGCGCTGGCCGAGACCATCGGGGTAGGCGTCGGCTCCTTGCTCGCCGACACCGCCTACATCTGTCACGGGACGACGGCGTCGCTCAACGCCCTGGTCACCGGTGACGTGGCCGAGGTCGGCTTCCTCACGACGAAGGGCCACCGCGACTCGATCTACATCATGAACATCGAGGGCCGCTACGCGGGCCTCAGCCCGGAGGAGATCCAGGCGATCACCGCCACGCGCAAGCCCAAGCCCCTGGTGCCCAAGCGCAGGGTCAAGGAGGTCGTCGAGCGCGTCGACTACAAGGGCTCCGTCATCGTCGAACTCGACGAGGAAGCGACCCGGAGCTCGATCCGCGAGCTGGTCGAGGACGGTGTCGAGGCCATCGCGGTGTCGCTTCTCTGGTCCTTCCGGAACCCGGCGCACGAGCACCGGGTGCGCGAGCTCGTGCACGAGATCGACCCGGACATGTACGTGGCCCTCTCGTGCGAGATCAGCCCGCGCATCCGCGAGTACCCCCGCAGTGCGACCACGGTGATGAGCACGCAGATCGGCCCGACCCTGCGCGACTACCTCAACCCGCTGTCGGCTGAGCTGGAGAAGCGCGGGCTCAAGGGACCGCTGCTGATCATGCAGGGATCGGGTGGCAGCGTCTCGGCCCACGAGGCGCCGGCTTACGCGATCACCACCATCGGCTCGGTCCTCACCGGTGGGGTGATCGGCGCCCGCACCCTGGGCGAGCAGCTCGGCCACCGCAACATCATCTCCACCGACGTGGGTGGGACGACGTTCCTGGTCGGCCTGGTGGTCGACGGCGAGCCGGTGTTCGAGTCCTCGACGACGCTGAACCAGTACCAGATCACCGTGCCGATGATGAAGGTCGCGACCATCGGCAGCGGCGGCGGTGCGGTCGCGTGGCTCGACGACGGTGGCAATCTGCGCGTCGGGCCCCGAAGTGCTGGAGCCAAACCCGGTCCGGCCTGCTACGGCCAGGGCGGGACCGAGCCGACGGTCTCCGACGCCAACCTCGTGCTGGGCATCCTCGACCCGGACTTCTTCCTCGGGGGGACGAAGAAGCTCGACGTCGAACTGGCTCGGGCAGCCCTCCAGCGCGCCATCGGCGACCCGCTCGGCATGAGCGCCGAGGAGGCGGCTGCGGCCGTCTTCGAGATCCAGAACTCCCAGACGGCCGACCTGGTCCGGTCGGTCGTCGTCGGTGCCGGCCACGACCCGCGCGACTTCACCATGTACGCGTTCGGCGGGGGAGGTCCCGCGCACTGTGCGGCTTACGGTGCCGACCTCGGCGTCCAGGAGATCGTCGTTCCGCTGGGCGAGACGGCAGCGACCTTCTCGGCTTACGGGCTGGCGACCTCGGACGTGGTGCTGTCGGCCGAGCTGTCCGACCCGGCCAACTTCCCCGTGGATGCCGCGACGGTCGAGGGCAACTTCAGGCAGCTCGAAGAGGAGGTCACCCGCCGACTGGCCGAGCAGCGTGTGGACTTCAAGGAGGTCACCATGAGCCGGGAGATCGACGCCCGCTACACGATGCAGATCTTCGAGGTGGCCACGCCGGTGAAGGGCGGCCCCCTCGACGAGGCCGCCGTCACGCAGGTGTCGCACGACTTCGAGCAGCGCTACGCCAGCCTGTTCGGGGCCGGCAGCGGCTTCCGAGAGGCCGGCATGCAGTTCATCACCTACCGGGTCTTCG
This sequence comes from Blastococcus sp., assembly GCA_025965795.1. Classification (GTDB taxonomy): domain Bacteria; phylum Actinomycetota; class Actinomycetes; order Mycobacteriales; family Geodermatophilaceae; genus Blastococcus_B. The sequence goes on along the minus strand of JAOPWH010000188.1, from coordinate 19,601 downwards.
GCACCGGAAAGCTGCCTTTCAAGCCCACGCTGCCGCACATGGCCGCGGACGGGAACGGCAAGCCGCCGGTCAAGACCACCCGCCGGGCGATGCTCGACCTGCGCGCCGGCTGGCAGGACGTCTCGATCTACGAGTACACCGCCCTCGGCCGGGGGCACGAAATCGAGGGTCCGGCGATCGTCGAGGCCCCGACCACCACCGTCGTCGTCCCGCCAGGCACGTGGGCGACCGTCGACCAGCTCGGCAACCTCGTCATCCGCTACCGCTAGGAGATCCCCGTGCCACTCATGCAGGTTCCCGGCTCAGAGGTCTTCGCCAGTGGGATGCGTTCCCGCGACGAGGTCCTGTCCTCACTACCCGACTCCTTGACGCTGCACCAGGCCGATCCTCAGGCCGCCGCGGACCTGGACCCCCTCACCTACGAGGTGGTCCGGCACCGGCTGTGGGCGATCACCGACATGATGGGCCAGGCCCTCAAGGCCATGTCCGGCTCGTTGGTGGTCACCGACTGCAACGACTTCGATGTGGCCATCACCGACGAGGTGGGCGACGTGGTCCAGGTCGGCCCCTACAACACCGAGCTGGTCGCATCCACGGACCTCGCGATCAAGTGGATCCTCCAGCACCGCTCGGAGAACCCCGGAATCGCCGAGGGCGACATGTTCCTGTGCAACGACCCCTGGGTCGGCGGGGGGCTGCACCAGAACGACGTAGCCCTGTTCGCGCCGCTGTTCCACGACGGGAAGCTGTTCGCCTGGACCTGCGCCGTCGCACACCAGGCGGACCTCGGCGGCGTCTCCCCGGGAAGCTGGACCCCCCGCGCGGAGGATGTCTTCTGGGAGTCGCTGCCCACCCCGCCCGTCAAGATCGCGGAGAAGTACCAGTTGCGGCGTGACGTCGAGGACGTCTACACGCGGCGCTCCCGGGTGCCCAAGCTCGTCGCCTTGGACCTGCGGGCGAAGTTCGGCGCCAACATGGTGGGTCACGAGCGCATCAGGCAGCTCATCGACAGGTACGGCGCAGAGACGGTCAAGGCCGTGATGTCCCGGCAGCTCGACGACGCGGAGAGCCGGCTGCGGGCCAAGCTCGAGCAGATCGAGGACGGCACCTGGAAGGCGGTGAGCTACCAGGAGCAGTCGATGAAGGGCGATCGTGGCGTTCACCCGATCGTGTGCACCATGACCAAGCGCGGCACCGACCTGGAGTTCGACTTCACCGGAACGGGTCCGCAGTCCGGCATGATCAACTGCACGTTCACCGGGCTCTACGGCGGCGTCATGTCGGCGGTTCTCCCGGTGCTCTGCGGGGACATACCGTGGGCCGCCGGAGGGCTGCGGCGCTGCCTGTCGTTCAAGAGTGAGCCGGGCACGCTGAACAACGCCACCTTCCCTTCCGGGGTGGGCAAGGGATCGGTGGCGTCGGCCTGGGCCACGACGAACGCGGTGACCGAGTGCCTGTCCAAGATGCTCGACACCTCCAATGCCCTGAAGAAGGAGGTCCAGTCGGTCTGCTGCGGCACGTGGGACCTCTGCGTCATGGCCGGTCTCGATCAGCGGGGCAACCCGTTTGCCACGATGATCACCGACTCGATGGGTGCCGGCTTCGGGGCGGGCAGCGATCACGACGGCGTCGACACCGCTGGGCTGCTGCTCATCCCGATGGGCAAGATGCCCGACGTCGAGATGAACGAGTTCATGCTGCCGATGCTCTATCTCTGGCGGCGCGAGGAGCCCGACACGGGGGGGCCGGGGCAGTACCGGGGCGGTGTCACCGCGTCGTTGTGCTTCGTTCCGCACGACACCCCGGTGCCCATGCTGCAGGTCGTCTCCGGGTCTGGGAAGTCGATCCCCATGAACCCCGGCCTCGCCGGGGGCTACCCGGGGAGCAGTCAGGCTGACATCGCGCTGCGCCAGGCCAATGTCGCGGAGCTGTTCGCCCAGGGCCAGCTACCTTCCTCGCTGCTGGAGATCGACGGCGAACGGATCACCCTCGCCTGCGAGGACGAGGTGCTCCTGTCGCCCGGCGACGTCCATTACATGACCTGGCAGTCCGGCGGCGGGTACGGCGACCCGCTGCTCCGTGAGCCCGCCCGGGTCGCGCATGACGTGGCCGAGCTGCGCGTCACGGAGGACAGTGCCCGGAACATCTACGGCGTCGTCCTCCAGGGGGACCTCACGGTCGACGTCGCCGCGACCGAGGAACACCGGCGCTCGCTCCGCGAGCGGCGTCGTCAACTCGTGAAGGAGAACGCGTGATGAGCGGTTCCGATGGTCGACTGAACGCCAACATCGTTCACAGGAGCGACGGGTCGCTGTCCTGTGCGCACTGCGGTGAGGCGCTGGCCGGGGGACCGAAGGACTACCTGACGCGGCTGCCGAAGTACGAGGCACCGATGTCCGACGTGGGTCCGCACGTGTTCCCCGACCCGCGGGTCTTCGTGGACGTCGACGCGGTCTTCCGTCAGTACATCTGCCCGGGCTGCGCGACCGCGTTCCACACCGAGGTCGTACCGGTAGGGGATGCCTACGTCTCGACGATCTCGGTCTGAGGAACCGGCCAGGGTCCGGCCGGCGACAGCGCCGGCCGGACCCACGGGTCCCCAGGGTCTCCTCCCGAGGTGGGAGGGGCGGCTGCACGCCGCCGGATCAGGGGCGCCGTGGCTGTACATTCACGGGCCGGAACAGTCGCCGGCCTGGACATCGTCAGGGGGATCGGTGGAGAACTGGACGACCGTCGAGGGTCAGGTCGCCAGCGAGAGCGCGCGTCAGGACGGCGACTTCGACCCCGGGGTGCTGTCGCTCACCCTGACCCTGTATCGGGCGCTGACGGCTTACGACCGCGCGCAGGCGGGGGAGCTGGCGCCGCACGGGCTGACGACGGGCCACCTCAACATCCTGACGGTCCTCCACCGTGTCGACGGGCCGCTGACGATGGGCGAGCTCGGGCGGGCTGTGTCCGTGCGGCCGGCCAACCTGACCGGATTCGTGGACGCGCTCACCGGCCGGGGGCTGATCGAGCGGCGCATCAATCCCGATGACCGGCGGTCCTACCTCGTGGCCACGACCGAGGCGGGAGAGGCGTTCCTCGCCGACTTCCTCCCCGGGCACTGGCGCACCCTGAAGCGGCTCACCGGCGGCCTGGGCGAAGACGAGCAGCGCCAGCTGTCCGTCCTGCTCGAACGCTTTCGCGAGTCCGTGGAGGAGGCCGAGGCGGCCGAGCGTGCCGGCCCCGGAGCACCATCGATGTGAGGGCCACCTCGCCGGAGGTACCGGCCGTCGCGCCGGGCCCCCCTGGTGCGCAACGGCCGGCCCCGAGGATCGACGTGCACACGCACGGGATCCCCCCGCGGCTTCCGGCGCTCGCGGCCCGTTACTCCGGAGACTGGCCGGACATCCTGCAGACCGGGGCCTGCACGAGCAGCCTGACCGTGGGCGGGCGCTTCTTCCGCAGCCTCGACGACCGGTGCTGGGATGCGTCCCGCCGGTTGGCGGACATGGATGCCGAGGGTGTCTCGCACCAGGTGGTGTCGCCGATCCCCGTCACCTTCTCCTATTCCCTCCCCGCGGACGGCGTGGAGCAGCTCGCCCGCTTCCAGAACGAGTGGATCGCCGACCTCGTCCGCGCGAACCCGGACCGGTTCCGCGGGCTGGGGACCGTCCCTCTCCAGTCGCCGGACCGGAGCGCCGAGATGGTGGCCGAAGCGGTCGGCCAGCTGGGACTGGACGGCGTGGAGATCGGCAGCAACGTAGACGGTGCCGCCCTCGACGCGGCCGAACTCGAGCCCGTGTACGCCGCGTGCGAGGACAGCGGCGCGCTGCTGTTCATCCACCCGTGGCAGGTGCTGGGGGAGGAGCGACTGGGACGGCACGGTCTCATGTACTCGGTCGGGATGCCGGTCGAGACGGCAGCCGCGGCCGCCACCCTCGTCCTCGGAGGTGTGCTGGACCGGCATCCCCGACTTCGCGTCGTCCTGGCCCATGGCGGCGGGGCATTCCTGTCGCTGCTCCCACGCATCGACCGTTTCACCGAACTGCTGCCCGGAGTCACCGGGCCCGAGCAGCTCCCGAGCAGCTACGTCAGGCGGTTCTGGTACGACTCGCTGGTCTACGACCCTGGCACGGTGGCCACCCTCGTGCAGCGGGTCGGCGCGGACCGGGTCGTGGTCGGTACCGACTATCCGTTTCCCATCGGGGAGCGGCCGGCCGGGAGCGGCGTCGACTCGGCCGGACTCGACGCCGCGACCACCGCAGCCGTCCTGTCGGGAACCGCGCGCTCCCTCTTCGGTATCCACGACTGACCGCGACGGAGACTGTGCGTCCTTGTTACTTGTGATTGACGAAATTCTGGTTTCCAACTAGTGTGACGACTCACATTCCCGGCGGATCTGGTTCCGTCGGCGTGGCCGATGAGGGAGGCGCTATGGCTGAAGTCCTGGGCCTGGGTCTGTCCCACTACCCGCCGTTCAGCGGACGGGACGAGGACATGGCCGGCGTCCTCCTGCGGACCCTGGAGGACCCTGCGATCCCGCCGGCCGAGAAGGATCCGGCGAACTGGCCCGCCCTCATGAAATCGGAGTGGGGAGCGGACGAGGGTCGCAGCGCCGCGGCCGAGCACCGCGCCGGCCTGATCAAGGGATTCGAACGGGCGCGGGAGTCCCTCGACGCGTTCGAACCCGACGTCGTGCTGATCTGGGGCGACGACCAGTACGAGAACTTCCGAGAGGACATCATCCCGCCGTACGCCGTCCTGGCATACGACGACATGGTCATCCAGCCGTGGGCGCACGCTGCGGACTCCTCTGACATGAAGGGCCGCGCCAACGTCTGGAACGAGCCGGCCGAGACCACGATGACCGTGCGGGGCCGCCCCGACATCGGGAAGTACCTCGCCGGTGCGCTGCTCGAGCGGGGCATCGACGTCGCCTACGCCTACACCGGCCTGCACCACCCGGGCCTGCCGCACGCCTTCCTCAACGCCGTGCTCTACCTCGACTACCACCGCAAGGGCTTCGACTACCCCGTGCTGCCCTTCCCGATCAACTGCTACGGCCGACGGGTCATCAGCTACAAGGGATTCATGAGCCGCTTCGGCGACGTGCGCGAGCTCGACCCGCCGTCGCCCTCCCCCCAACGGCTGATCGACGTCGGCGCCACCATCGGCGAAGTCTTCGCCGAATCGCCGTACCGGGTCGCACTCGTCGCCTCGTCGAGCTGGTCGCATGCCTTCATCTGCGACAAGACGTGGCGGATGCGTCCGGACACGGAGTCCGACCGCCGCCTGTACGACGCCATGGTGAGTGGCGACCTGGAGACGTGGCGCAGCACCGACCTGGACGCGATCGAGGGGGCCGGGCAGCAGGAGCTGCTCAACTGGTTCCCGCTGCTGGGTGCCATGCACGCGCTCGGCCGGCCTGCACCGACGTGGTCGGAGTTCGTGACGACCGACCTGTTCAACTCCAACAAGGTCTTCGCGGCGTTCGAGGCCTGATCAGATGGTGCGGCAGCACGACCGGCAGGCCGGCACGGAAGTGACGGCATGGACCTGAGGGCGATCGACGTGCACGTCCACCCCTGGGACGAGGTCTCCCTCGCCTCGATGGGCGGTGGCCGGCTCGAGGTCATGGCGAAGCACTTCGGCCGACCCATTCCGGCCACGTCGATGGCCGACCTGGCCGACGCCTACCGCGAGCGCCGGATGATGGCCGTCCTGCTCGCGTCGGACGACTCGACGTCGTCGGGCCTGCCGCCGGTGCCGAACGATCATGTCGCCCGTGCGGTCCGCGAGCATCCCGACGTCTTCCTCGGATTCGGTGGGGTGGACCCCTGGATGGGCCGGCTGGCACTGGACGAGATCAAGCGGATCAAGGATCTGGGGCTGCGCGGCCTCAAGTTCAATCCGGGCCGTCAGCACTTCTTCCCCAACGACCCACGGTTCACCCCCATCTGGGCACTGGCCGCGGAGCTGGGTCTGATCCCGCTCTTCCACACCGGGATGATGGGCAACGGCGCAGGGACCCGGGGTGGGCTCGGGTTCAAGCTGAAGTACACCGCCCCGCTGCCATACCTCGACGACATCGCCGCCGACCACCCCGATCTGACGATCATCTCGGCGCATCCGGGGTGGCCATGGCAGGACGAGCAGCTTGCGCTGCTGCGGCACAAGGCGAACGTGTACATGGACCTGTCCGGCTGGTCGCCCAAGTACTTCTCGCCCGAGCTGGTCACCAACATCAAGAGGTTCTTTCCGGACCGTGCGCTCTTCGGCTCGGACTGGCCGGTGATCACGCCGGAACGCTGGCTGACCGATTTCGAGCAGCTGGGATTCGATGCCGAACTGCGCGAGAAGATCCTGCTGCGCAACGCCCAAGAACTCTTCGGTCTCCAGTGACCCGTCGGCGGCGGACCCCTCCCGTCGGTGGACCACCCCTGCGACCACCGCTCACCACGGGTGTGGGGGGAGTGCATCAGCAGGGCCTTGCCCATCCCGGTGCAGAGGGGGAGCGAGACCACCTCGGAGCCGTCCGGAATTGCGGAACGGACGGCCTTCGACGTCGCCACCGGGAGATCGCCGGGCGGGGAACGGCCCCGGTGCGACCGGTGGCGCGGGTTCGGCGTGCAGTCGGGGAGGGCCCGTGATCGGAGCCGAGCACCAGGCGGCGGCCGATCTCCTGCTGGCGGCCTACTCCAGCCGCCGGCCGGTCGCACCGCTCATCGAGGCGTATCCGGATCTCGACCTCGCCGATGCCTATCGCGTCCAGGCCCTGCAGGTGGACGCCTGGCAACGGAACGGCCGCCGAGTCGTCGGCCGCAAGGTCGGCCTCACCTCTCCCGCCATGCAGCGGCAGATGCAGGTCACCCAACCCGACCACGGGGTGCTGCGCGACGACATGGTGCTCGCTGACCGTGCGGCCATCGCGGTGAGCGCGTTCATCGCGCCCCGGGTGGAACCGGAGATCGCGATCGTCCTCGGGCGCGACCTGACCGGGCCGGGCATCACCGTCGCCGACGTGGCGGCCGCCGTCGCGTACCTGGTGCCGTCCCTGGAGATCATCGACTCCCGCATCCAGGACTGGCGGATCAGCATCGGGGACACGATTGCCGACAACGCGTCGTCTGGTGCTGCCGTTCTCGGGGACACCCCTGTGGCGCTGGGTGACCGGGATCTGCGACTGGTCGGCTGCAATCTCTACCGCGACGGCGCGGTGGTGGGCACTGGTGCCGGGGGAGCGGCGTTCGGCAATCCGCTCCGGTCGGTGGCCTGGCTGGCCAACACGCTGGCCGAGTTCGACACGGGGTTGCACCTCGGCGACGTCATCCTGCCCGGGTCCATCACGGCTGCCCAGCCGGTTCTCGCCGGACAGACCTGGTCCGCGTCCTTCGCCGGCCTGGGCACCGTGACCGCCCGTTTCACGATGGAGGACTCATGACCGGAACCACTGAGGCCCCTGGACGCCGCGCGGTCGCCGCCATCGTCGGCCCCGGGCACATCGGCACGGACCTGCTGGCCAAGCTGCAGCGCTCGGCGCATCTGGACGTCGCCTACATGGTGGGTGTCGACCCTGACTCCGCCGGCCTGCGTCGAGCCCGCGAACTCGGCGTCGAGGCCTCCGCCGAGGGGGTGCAGTGGCTGCTGGACCGGCCCGATCCGCCGACGATCGTCTTCGAGGCCACGAGCGCCAAGGCGCACGCCGCCAACGCGCCGCTGTACGCCGCCGCCGGGATCCGGGCGGTCGACCTGACACCCGCGATGCTCGGCCCGCTCGTCTGTCCGGTGGTCAACCTCCAGGACCACATCAACGCGCTGAACGTCAACATGATCACCTGCGGAGGCCAGGCGACCATCCCGATCGTGCACGCGGTGTCCCGCGTCGTACCGGTCGACTACGCCGAGATCGTCGCCTCGATCGCCTCGCGCTCGGCCGGGCCCGGGACGCGGGCCAACATCGACGAGTTCACCGAGACGACCGCTCTGGCCATCGAACGGGTGGGCGGCGCCGGCCGCGGAAAGGCGATCATCATCCTCAACCCGGTCGAGCCGCCGATGATTATGCGGGACACCGTCTTCTGCGCAATTCCCCCGGACGCCGACCGAGACGCCGTCACCGAGTCCGTCATGGCAATGGTGGACGAGGTGCGCGGCTATGTCCCCGGCTACTCGCTGCGAGCGGATCCTCAGTTCGACGAGCCGCAGCCGGGCTGGTCGGGACGTGCCCGGGTCGCGGTGTTCCTGCAGGTGCGGGGCAACGGCGACCACCTGCCGCCCTACGCAGGCAACCTCGACATCATGACCGCTGCCGCCGCGCGCGTGGGTGACCTCATCGCCCGCGAGCAGGCCGGCAAGGACGCGGTGATGACACCGTGACCGGCATGTCGGAACCGGTGTCGACAGCCGGCGCCGAGGTGGCCGGTCTCCGCGTGCGGATCACCGATTCCACGCTGCGCGACGGTTCCCACGCCATGGCTCACCAGTTCACCGAGGAGCAGGTTCGCTCCACCGTGCACGTCCTCGACGAGGCCGGCGTCGAGGTCGTCGAGGTCTCCCACGGCGACGGTCTCGGCGGCTCCACGTTCAACTACGGGTTCAGCCTCGAGGACGAGATCCGCCTCGTCGCCGCCGCGGTGGATGAGGTCACGCGAGCGCGGATCGCGGTGCTGCTGCTCCCCGGCCTCGGCACGGTCAAGGACCTCGTGCGGGCGCACGATGCCGGCGCTTCTGTCGCGCGCATCGCCACCCACTGCACCGAGGCCGACGTATCCATCCAGCACTTCACTGCGGCCCGTGACCTCGGCATGGAGACCGTGGGCTTCCTCATGTTGGCCCACCGGACGCCGCCGGCCGAACTGGCCCGGCAGGCGCGGATCATGGTCGATGCGGGAGCGCAGTGCGTGTACGTCGTCGACTCCGCCGGGGCCCTGGTGCTGGGTGACGCGCAGATGCGGGTCTCGGCCCTCGTGTCGGAGATCGGGCGGGATGCTCAGGTGGGCTTCCACGGGCACCAGAATCTCTCCCTCGGCATAGCCAACTCGGTGCTGGCGGTGCAGGCCGGAGCGACGCAGATCGACGGCGCGCTCTGCGCGCTCGGGGCGGGCGCGGGCAACGCGCCGACCGAGGTACTCGCCGCGGTCTTCGACCGCCTGGGTGTCGTCACCGGCGTGGATCCGCAGGCGGCCGCGGCCGCCGCCGAGGACGTCGTCCGACCGTTCATCCCGCGGCTGCCCTGGATGGATCGCGCCTCGATCGTGCAGGGTTACGCGGGGGTGTACTCCAGCTTCCTGCTGCACGCGGAGCGAGCCGCGGCCCGGTACGGCGTGCCCGCTCACGAGATCCTGCAGAAGGTGGGGGACGCCGGCTACGTGGGCGGTCAGGAGGACATGATCATCGACATCGCGCTCGGGCTGGCCGAGCAGCGGGCGGGGCGGCCGCTCGTGGGTGACCCGCGGTGAGCGACTGGACGGTCGACCGGGCCGCGACCGAACTGCTCAGCTGTGAGGATGAGCGGCGTGACCGAGGTCCGATCACAGAGGACTGGCCGGACCTCGACGTCGAGACGGCGTACGCCGTGCAGGACGAGGTGCTCCGCAGGCGGCTGGAACGGGGCGAGCGGCTGGTGGGCGTCAAGCTCGGTCTGACCTCGCGGGCCAAACAGCACCGGATGGGCATCGCGGCGCCGCTCACCGCGTGGCTGACCGATGCAATGGTCGTCCCCGCCGGAGCTCCGGTTCCGCAGCAGCGGCTCATCCACCCACGCGCGGAGCCCGAGATCGTTCTCGTGCTCGGCCGTGCTCTCGCGGGGCCGGGGATCACCGCGGTCGGGGCGATGGGGGCCGTGGACCACGTGTGCGCGGGCATCGAGATCATCGACTCGCGGTACCGGGACTTCCGCTTCGCTCTTCCCGATGTCATCGCCGACAACGCGTCGTCCGCCGGCTTCGTGACCGGCCCCGTGCTGCGTTCGCCGGACGGTCTCGACCTCTCCCTGGAGGCCTGCCTCCTCGAGGTGGACGGCCAGGTCGTGGACTCCGCCACCGGGGCCGCCGTGCAGGGCCACCCCGCCGAGGCTCTGGCACTGGCGGCGAACTCCCTGAGCCGACGGGGCCGGTCGCTGGAACCGGGCTGGCTGGTGCTGACCGGCGGGATGACGGATGCGGTGTTCATCGGCCCGGGACACAGCGTCACGGCGCACTTCACGTCCCTGGGCTCCATCGTCCTGGCAGGCGGCTGACATGCCCTTCATCGACGTCACCCTCACCGAGGGACGCGACCCCGAGACTCTGCGAGCTCTCATCGCGGCCCTGACCGATGCCGTGGAGAAGACGGTCGGCGTCCCGCGGGCCAGCATCCGCGTGGTCCTGCGCGAGGTGCCCACCACGCACTGGGCTGCCGGCGGCGTGACCATCGCGGAGAGGGATGCGCCATGACCGTGATCCCGCACGTCATCGACGGGGAGGAGGTCGAGTCGGCCGGTGGAGCCCGGTTCGACACCGTCGATCCCTGGACACGCAGCCCCTGGGCGCAGGTGGCACTGGGTGGAGCGTCGGAGGTGGAGCGTGCCCTGGCCGCGGCCCGGCGGGCCTTCGACGACGGGCCGTGGCCGCGTATGGGCTTCGCCGAGCGCGGTGCGGCCCTCCACCGACTGGCCGATCTTCTCCTCGCCCACGCGGAGGACCTGGGCCGCGCCGACACCCGCGACATGGGCAAACCGATCACGGACTCCCGCGGGACGGACGTGCCTCGCGCCGCGATGAACTTCAGGTTCTTCGCCGACCACGCGCGGCTTGCGGTGGCCCAGGCATTTCCGATGGACTCCGGCCACCACGCGTACAGCAGATTCGAGCCGGCCGGCGTCGTGGCGGCGATCGCTCCGTGGAACTTCCCGCTGATGCTCGAGTCCTGGAAGGTGGCTCCGGCGCTGGCGTGGGGCAACACCGTCGTCCTGAAGCCCGCGGAGGACACGCCCGCCTCCGCGCACCTGCTCGCCTGCCTCGCCGTCCAGGCCGGCTTGCCGCCCGGCGTCCTCAACGTGGTGCACGGCTTCGGACCCGACGCGGTCGGCCAGGCGTTGACCGAGGACCCCCGTGTGGACCGGATCACCTTCACCGGCGAATCGGGCACGGGCCGGGCGATCGCTCGGGCCGCCGCGGCCAACCTCACCCCGGTGAGTCTGGAACTCGGGGGGAAGGGCGCCAACCTGGTCTTCGCCGACGCCGACCTCGACGACGCAGTCGCCTGGTCGATCAGGGCCGTCTTCAGCAATGCCGGCCAGGTGTGCCTTGCCGGGAGCCGGCTCTATGTAGCTCGCGCGGTCTTCGACGAGTTCGTCGCCCGCTTCGTCCGGGCCGCTGACGCTCTCGTCGTGGGGGACCCGGGGGACCCGGGCACGCAGGTCGGCCCGCTGGCGTCGGAGCAGCACTTCACGAAGGTCCGGGGCTTCCTGGACGAGGTCGAAGGGCTCACCGTCACCGGCGGAGTGGGCGACGGCTGGTTCGTGCGTCCCACGGTCGTGGTCGGGGCCGGCCACGGCGACCGCATCTGCCGGGAGGAGGTGTTCGGTCCGGTTGTGGTGGTCCATCCTTTCGACACCGAGGTCGAGGCGGTACGCCTGGCCAACGACACCCGGTACGGACTGAATGCCATGGTCTTCACCCAGGACCTGTCCCGCGCGCACCGCGTCGCGGCCGCACTGCGGGCCGGCACCGTCTGGGTCAACTGCTTCTTCATCCGGGACCTGCGGGCCCCCTTCGGCGGCATGGCGGACTCGGGGGTGGGCCGCGAAGGTGGTGACTTCAGCCGCGAGTTCTTCACCGAGCCGAAGGCCGTCGTCATGGCGGTGGCCCGTCCGTGAACAGCGAGATCCGCGACCTCGTCGCCACCTCCTCCCGCGTCCTCGCTATGACCGGGCAGGCCGACCTCATCTGGGGTCACTCGTCCGCCCGAGACCTGGAGGGGCGCGGAGCCTGGATGAAGTCGGCCGAGTGGGGCCTCGACGAGGTGACTCCGGACCGGGTCCACCTGGTCGATCCCGACGGAGAGGTCATCAGCGGGGACGGTCCTCGGCACAGCGAGTACCCGATCCACACCGAGATTCTGGCCGCGCGGCCGGATGTCGGCGGGGTGGTGCACACGCACGCGCCCCATGCCGTCGCGCTCGCAGCCTCGGGCCAGCCGCTGCGCCCCGTCAGTCACGCCGCGAACTACTTCGTGCCACCGGAGGTGCCGCGATTCACCGACACTGCCGATCTCGTGCTGACCCGGGAACTGGGCCGTGCCCTGGCGGGCACCCTCGGGTCGGCGCGCGCAGTGTTCCTGGTCAACCCCGGCATCGTCGCGGTGGGGAAGACCCGGCAGGCCGCGACGGTCGCGGCGGTGCTGCTCGAGCGGGCCTGTCAGCAGCAACTGCTCACCGCCTCCGCCGGGGGGTGGCCGAGCTGGTCGCCGCCGGCAGAGGCGCTGGCCAAGCGTGACCACATCTACAACGACCGCGCGGTCGCCGCGGTCTGGGACTACCTGGTCCGACAGCTGCCGCGGTCCGCGAGCTGAACGGCTCTGCGAGGGAACTGTGAACCATGACCTGGGTGAGCTACGTCGGCCGACACTGCGCGGCGAGCGGGGGGCTCACACCTGGCGTTGCGCTCTTGACCCGCGAGACCACCACATCCGAGGGGAGAACCGGGTGGAGATCGTCGACCTGTCGCTCCAGGCCACCGAGCACCGGCTGACCGGGGCATCGACGCGGGCAGCGGTCCCGTGCACCCGCGTCAGCCGGCGGCTCCGCGGTGCCGTCACGGTCCGCACGCCCGCGGCACTGATGACCTGCCCGCGGGTCATGCTCGCCGGCACGCCGCTCGACGACGCGGGGTCCGAGACATCCGCTCTGGGACCCCGGGCCGTGGCGTCGTGACGTTCGTTGCCGAACGGCAGCTGATCGCGGACGCCTGCCGGGTGGTGGCCGCCCGCGGGCTGTCCGACGGGTTTCTCGGCCACATCAGCCTGCGGGTCGACGACGAGCACCTACTGGTCCGGTGCCGTGGCCCCCAGGAGCGCGGGCTGGCCTGGACGACGCCCGCCGACGTGCACCTCATCGACCATCAGGGCCGCCCGGGCGCTCCCGGAGAGCTCGAGGGGTGGTCCCCGCCCAACGAACTGCCACTGCACGTCGAGGTCCTGCGGGCCCGGCCGAGCGTGGCCGCCGTCGTCCACGTGCACCCACCGGCCGTGGTTGCTGCCGACCTGGCCGGCCTGGCCATCCGCCCGATCGTCGGCGCCTTCGACATGCCGGGCGCAAAGCTGGCTGTCGGTGGGGTACCGGTCTATCCGCGTGGCGTGCTCGTCCGGAACCGGGAGCTGGCCGCTGAGATGGTGGCAGCGATGGGAGACCGCCCCGTCGTGCTGCTTCGCGGCCACGGGCTGACCAGCAGCGGACGGTCGGTGCAGGAGGCCGTGCTGCGCGCTGTCAGTGTCGACACGCTCGCGCGCCTGTCCCTGCAGATCAGGTCGGCGGGAGGTGAGCTGGCGGACCTGCCGCCCGGAGACCTTGCAGAGCTGCCGGACCTCGGGCCGGGTTTCAACGAAGGGGTGGCGTGGCGCCACGAGATGGCCCGCCTGGGCTGAGGGGAGCCCGGACGCCCAGCGGCTCGACCGGGACCTGGAGAAGGTCCCCTGGTCGGCCGCGGGGCGAGAAGTGCCACGTCATCGGCTGGATCGACAGCAGCCGCGCCTTGCGCGTGGCCAACCGGCTGGGTCGCACGATGCCACCACTGCCCACGAGGCGGGCCGCTTCTCAGCCGGGTCTGCTCTTCCCACCTTCGTGGTGCGCGTTGCCTTCGGCGTCTTGAATGTGCCGCACGAAGGATTGGACCACCGGGGCGAGGGCTCGCTCCCGGGACCAGTAGATCCACAGTGGGGAGCTCATCGGGCTGTGCTCGTCGACGAGCGCCGGCCAGCTGGTCGAGTCGTCGACAGCCAAGTTGTCGTCGGCGACGACGGCCACACCGAGTCCCGCTCGGGCGAGAGCGACAAGTGTGGCGGCGTTGCCGCTCTCCATCGTGATGTCGAGCGCAAAGCCCCCCTCTCGCAGCGCCGGCTCCAGCAGGCGCCGCGTGAGGCTGCTGGCGTGCCCGATGAGCACCGGCTGGCCACGCAGCTCAGCCGTCGGGATCAGGTTCCGGCCCCGCCACGGGTGATCGTCCGACGTCACCACGGCCAGCCGTACGTCGCCGAGCTGATGCCCGGCCAGACGAGGGTCGGCCTGTGGAAGGCCGGTTACGAGATCGACGTCGCCGTCGAGGACCTGGTCGATCGCCGGCAGGCCGGAGGACTCGTGGACAGCGATGTGGACTCCGGGGTGGGTCGACCAGAAGCTGCCGATCAGCGGCGCGAGGAAGCGTGGGACATGCGGATGGGCGCATGCGACGGTGACGACCCCTGCCCGGCCATGGGCGAGTTCAGCGGCCAACAGTGAGATCGCCCCGGCTCGGTCCAGCAGTTGCTCGGCGCGGGGGAGCAACTGGTGACCTGCACCGGTCACCTGCACCCCGCGGCCTGATCGCTCGAAAAGCGCGACACCCAGCTCGGCTTCCAGGGCCCTCACCGAACGCCATAGAGAGGGCTGTGGCACGCCGAGCGCGGACGCAGCCCCGAGGAACGAGCCGACGCGCGCGACCGCGACGAGGTACTGCAACTGGCGAAGTTCCATGCCACCCTCCATCTATACCCTGATGGATAACAGGGCTCCAAAACAATCTATAGACAGTATGTGATCAGGGCCATACCTTCCTCGCAGCGCGCACTGCAGCGCAGAAAATCAGCCCGCTGTGAGGAGAACCAATGTCGGAGTCAGGTGTAGGGGCGGCAGCCTCGGCACGCCAGCGCCAACTGGTCGAGCGGGCACTGGGCGAGTGGCGAGGCGACGTGGCGGGTCGGGTCGTGGTCGTCACCGGCGGAGCCCGCGGCATCGGCCGCTCCCTGTGCGAGGGGCTGCTCCGCGCTGGCGCGAAGGTCGTCGCCGCAGACCTGACCTGGCACGAGGCCGAGGACTTTCGCAAGCATCTGGAGTCCGAGGACAACGGGCTGGCCGTCGACATGGACATCACCGACGACACCGCGCTGGACGCCGCCCGGGACGCCGTCCTCGAGCGGTTCGGCACAGTCGACGTCCTGGTCAACAACGCGGCGCTGGTGTCGGAGACCCTCTTCGCCCCGACTGGACACCGGAACACCCTGGACACCACCGATCGCGACTGGGAGGTGATGTTCGGTGTCAACGTCTTCGGCACGCTCAAGGCCATCCGCCGGTTCATCGAGCCGATGCGGGCCCAGCATCGCGGCAGCATCGTCAACGTCGTCAGCAGCGGCGTCCTACCGGTCTCCTCCGGTGGCGGCTACCACGGGCTGCGCCCCTGGACCGTGGAGATGCCCTACCAGGCCACCAAGGCCGCCGTCATGGCGCTCACCTTCTACCTCGCCGAGGAGGTGCGCAGCGACGGCATCGCGGTGAACGCGATCATGCCCGGACACACGCGTGCGTCCTGGTTCGATGCCACCGCCCGGGCTTTCAACGAGATGGGCATCGCCTACTTCATGCGCCCGGCCATTCCCGAGCACCTGCTGCCGATCTCGCTCTTCCTCGCCGCGCAGGACAGCGCGGGGGCATCCGGGCGCCTCTACTACGTGCCCGACTGGAACTACGACCACGGCTATGGGGACTACGCCACGTGGCAGGACCACGAGCTCCCCGCGGACATGGAGGAGATCTACAGCCGGCTGGAGGCTGCGACCCCTGTCTACGAGAGAGCCGGCGTGGCGCACCTGCCCTTCGACGCACAGGGAGCCCTCTACACCGCCGGCATGGCCAACCTCGGGGCCCAGAAGAGCTGGGCCAGCACCGGGGTCGCCCAGTGATCCCGACGGCGGCCGGCTCGCCGGATGCCCGCCTCCGAAGGCTCTCCCACCTCACTCCACGAACGCTGTCCGGCCCCGAGAGGACCCGACCATGACGAGCATCAGCGAACGCCCCGTCGACGCGGCGGCTGCAGGACTCCACGACCTGGTGAAGCCCGACGAGGGCGTCGTCAGCCGCACGGTCTTCATCGACGAGGCGATCTACCGCACCGAACTGGACCGGATCTTCACCAAGACGTGGCTGTTCATCGGGCACGAGTCGCAGCTGCGCGCACCAGGGGACTACCTGACCAACTTCATGGGCGAGGACCCGGTGATCGCGACCCGCGGCGCCGACGGCGGCATCCGGGTGATGCTCAACTCCTGTGCCCACCGGGGTATGGCGGTGTGCACGACCGACGCGGGCACGTCGAAGTTCTTCCGCTGCCCGTACCACGGGTGGACCTACAGCAACAACGGTGATCTGATCGGCGTCCCCCGCGCGGACACCGTCTACAACGGCGAGCTCGACAAGTCCCGGCTCGGCCTCAAGGCCGTGCCACGGGTCGAGATCTACAAGGGCTTCATCTTCGCCAACTGGGACGAGGACGCGATCCCGCTGGTGGACTACCTCGGCGCCGACCAGCTGTGGTACCTGGACCTGGCATTCGAGGCACCGCTGGGGGGCCTCGAGGTGATCGGCCCGACGATGAAATTCCGGATCAAGGCCAACTGGAAGCTGGCCGCGGAGAACTTCGCCGGCGACGACTACCACGTGCTCTACACCCACGGGTCGGCGTTCCAGATCGGCTTCCTCCCCGATTACGACCTGCTCGCCGACTACATCGCGAACTTCGACCACGGACACGGAATGGGCGACATCAGCAAGCCCGGCCGGGCCTATCAGAACGACGTCGGTATGGCCCAGTTCCTCGGACCCGAGGCTATCGAGTACGTCGCCGCCGTCCGCGAGCGACTGCAGGCCCGGGTCTCACCGTTACAGGCGGAAATGCATGGCCTGGGGGAGGGCAACATCTTCCCCAATCTGTCCTGGATCAAGTTCGGTGTCTTCCACGTCTTCGGTCTCTTCCAGTGGCACCCGAAGGGGCCCGGGGAGATGGAGGTCTGGCAGACGGCGTTCTTCGACAGTGGTGCGCCCCAGTCGATCAAGGACTTCGCCCGCACCCAGATGTCCCAGGAGAACGCCGCGGCCGGGATCTTCGGCCAGGACGACGGTGAGAACTTCGAGCAGATCACCGAGTCCGCCCGCGGATTCGTCTCCCAGACCCGGGACTTCAACTACGCCATGGGCCTCGGGCACGAGGGCGAGATCCAGGAGGAGGGCTACCCCGGTCGCCTGGGGCCGCACTTCTCGGAACAGAACCACCGCAACTTCTACCGCTACTGGCTCGAGCTCATGACCACCCCAGGAGAGCAGAAGTGACGGCACACCTGACCGACCTGCGCCGCGACGTCGAGGACTTCCTCTACCGCGAGGCCAAAATGCTCGACGAGCAGCGCTACGACGAGTGGCTCGCCCTGTTCACCGCGGACGTCCGCTACTGGATGCCGATCACCGAGACACGGGAGGTGCGGCAACCGCGCGATCACGTCCCAGGGGAATGGGCCCTCATGGAGGAGGACTCCCGCTTCCTGGCCAAGCGGATGGAGCGCCTGGCCGGCGGCCTGGCCCACTCCGAGCAGCCCCGATCACGGACTCGCCGCTTCATCAGCAACGTGCTCGTCACGCCGGGGCCGGATGACGACCTGGTGGCCGAGTCCAACTTCATCGTCTTCCAGTCCCGTCGGGCCAACTCCGAGCAATTCTTCGTCGGCTCCCGACGCGACAGGATCCTCACCTCTGCCGAGGGCTGGAAGATCGCCGAGCGGACCGTGCTCCTCGATCACCGGGTGCTGCCCCGTGCCATCTCCATCTTCTTCTGATCTCCAGGGCCAGGACATCGTCGGCAGCCGAGACGGCGACGCTGCAGGCGATGCACCCGACCCCGGCTCGTGGCTTCGTAGTGGGCCTGCCGACGGCGAGCTGACCGTCACCAACGAGTTCGCCCGGGTACGCGTCCGCGTCGACCGTGACGGCAACGACCTGCGCCTCGCCGTCCGAAGCCTGCGCACCGGACGCGAGGTCTTCTTCGACGCCCTCCAGCTGGAGAGCCTCACCTGGCTCGAGGAGAGCGCCTACCGATCGCTGCTGACCGAGCCCTTCGGACCGCCGTGACCGACCACACCCGGGTATGCCATGCACGGCCGGGACCGACAGGAGAGCGACGTGACGACCGCTGACGTAGAGGCACCCCCGTCGCAGGGACAGTCGTTCTGGGTGGATCTGCTGGGTACCGAGGTCCGGTTCCGCCAGGCCGGCACCTACCGCACGAGAAGTGTCGAGGCGGGGCAGGGCGAGCCGCTGGTCCTGCTGCACGGGGTGAGTGGCCACGCCGAGACCTGGGTGCGCAACGTCGCCGGGCTCAGCCGGAACTTCCGGGTGCACGCGATCGACATGCTCGGCCACGGGTTCACCGACAAGCCACGGATCGACTACTCGATCCGGGCTCTTGGGGAGCACGTGCTGGATTTCCTCGATGCGATCGGCGCGGCCCGGGCCCATGTCGTGGGGCAGTCCCTCGGTGGCTGGGTGGCCGGGTGGCTGGCCGTGCACCACCCCGACCGGGTGGCCTCCTTCGTCAGCGTCACCGGGGCAGGCCTGCAACTGGACGCCGACGGTGCCGCGCTGACCGAGCAGGTCGGCCGTCAGGTGGCCGCTGCCACCAGCAAGGCCCTGGATGCCCCTACCCGGGAGAAGGTGCGGACCCGGCTGGAGTGGCTGGTGCACGACCCGGCCGTGGTCACCGACGAACTGGTGGAGACGCGTTACCGGATCTACACCGACCCTGACTTCGCCGTGATCGCCAGTGACCTGGTCGCCGGATTCACCTCCCGCGCCCGACCAGAGGAGATGCTGACCGCCGAACGGTTGGCGACGATCAGCTGCCCGACGCTGGTGCTGTGGACGCGGCAGAACCCGACCATGCCGTGGCCGGTCGGGTCGGCGGCCAGCCAGCTCATCCCCGGCGCCTCCTTCCACCTGATGGAGGACGCCGGCCACTGGCCACAATTCGAGAAGCCGGCCGAATTCCACGCGGTCGTCAACGGGTTCCTCCTGTCGGCCGCAGCGAACCGGGTTGACGACGTCGTCGTAGGAGCCGGCTGATGGGCCGGCTCGTGGGCGCCTACGCGACGTCCCACACTGCGATGATCATCCGGAAGTTCGAGTCGGGCAACGAGGTCCACGCCGCGATCCACGCGGCCTTCGCCCAGGTGCGCGCCGAGGTGGACCGGTTGACCCCTGACGTGCTCGTCGTCATCGGCAGCGAGCATCTGAACTCCTTCGGCTACGACAGCTTTCCCCAGATCTGCATCGGGATCGGGGACACGGCCACTGGTTGGGGCGACGGCGGAGTGGCCAGCGCCGAACTACCGTTGGCCGGCGATTTCGCCGCTCAGCTCCTCTCCGACGGCGTGGCTGCCGGCTTCGACCTCGCCTTTTCCGCGAATCCCAAGATCGACCACGCCTTCATGACGCCGCTGACCCTGATCCGGCCGGAGATGGACATTCCGGTGGTCCCGGTGTTCCAGAACGCCAACACCGAACCATTGCCGCCGCTGTGGCGCTGTGCCCAACTCGGCGAATTGCTGCGCGACGTCATCAC
>JAOPWH010000177.1 GCA_025965795.1 Blastococcus sp. | reverse complement strand
CGGCGTTCGGGGTACCCAAGACCCACCGCCGGCGGTCCGTACCCTTCCCCCGCTCGCCGCTGGAGTCGCTCACCGCGCTCGGTGTGGGACGCGCGCCCGACGAACTGCTCTTTGCCAGCCCCGCCGGGGGAGTGCTTCGCGTCTCCGTCGCACCGTCGCCAGCCTGGCCGTCTCCGCCGGCGCCAACGTCAGGCAGTACAGCGGCTCCTCGGGCATGCCTCGTCGGCCCCTGACCTCGACGTCTACTACGGCCTGTTCGCCGACGACCTCGACGCCGTCGCGGATCGGCTGGACGCAGGCGCGGTGTGCGCACGTACGGACTCACCGCGGCATTACTCACCCAGGCAAACGATGGATACCCTCCGACCAGCGTGTTGACGGTGGGCCTGTCCAGCTTCGGTTCATAGTGGGCCCCGAGGTGGAGCTGAAGGGACTCGAACCCCTCCCCCCCACTGCCAGGGCGGCTGGTGGGGATCCGCTCGGATCCGCCGTGGTTCATCTTCGCAGTTCACGCGAGAGCTCGGTCGTGAGCGGACCCCTCCGGACGACGGTGAACGACGCATGTTGGCCACCATCGTGGCACCACGCGCAGGCCGCCTGATCGGCGTACTTCCGAAGGTGCGGGGCGTCCGCGAGTACTCGGAGCCGCCGAATCGACCTGGCGGGGTAGGGCGCCAACTGCGTCGCGCAGGCCACCAGGTCCGGCGCTGCCAATCGAACGCCTGATGCGCGCTGGGGCTGTCCGGCGCCGTCCGCGGCAAGGCCAGGCGCATCACCGTCCCAGCGATCGTCGTCGCCCGGCCGGGTGATCTGGTCCAGCGCAACTTCCGGGCGCCGGCCCGGTGCTGTGGGTCGCGGACCTGGGGCGGTTTCGACGACGTGGAGCTCGCGACGCTGAAGTACGTCGTGGTTAACCACCGCTGGCTCCACAGCGACTACGACGGCATCCCGCCACTGAATATGAGAACAACAAACCCGTCAGGCCGCCGGCCTCGGCGAGGGCCAACCGGCCAGCCAACCAGCCTCCACTGAACCCGGGGCGGTTCAGCGCGATGGCCGCTTACTGGTGTTCACGGACCAGTTGCGAACTGCGCTGAGCCGCCTACTGGCCGCCCACATGACGTGAAGGCACTCCGCCGCCCTGGCGGCTCCTGACGGACTCGGAGCCCCTCGCAAGCGCCGCTCATGGCGGCGCCCGAGAGACGGTGTCGTACCTGAGGGTCAAGCAGCGCCAGGCTCGGAGGCGGCCGCCGCGAGCATGTTGGACAGCTGCTCGTGCAGCTCCGCCGGAAGCGGCACCGGCCGTTCTCCCTCCGCGACGTACACCGCCAGATGGCGCCCCTCGACGGCGACCTCGCCCCGGGTGCTGATTTCCCACACGTAGCCGATCGACGACCTGCCCACCTTCCCGATGCCGAGCGCGAGTTCGAACTCGTCGTCGAAACGGAGCGGAGCGCGATAGGTCGCCTGAACGTCCACCCGGGGAAACCCACCGTGGAAGCTGTGACCCAGGCTGCGCAGCAGCTCGTGCTCGGCGGCCTCTGCCCACCGGAAGGCTGCGGTGAAGTGGATCCGGCCACCGGCGTCGGTGTCGACCCAGGCGACCCGCCCGCGGTGGAGGTGCCGGGCGGGGATGCTGCCGGGGGTCATGCCTCTGCCTTCGATGTGTCCTGGTCGAACTGGTCGCGCAACACGCGCTTGTTGAACTTGCCGACCGCGGTCTTCGGGATGGCCTCGACGATTTCGATCCGCTCCGGGACCCACCAGCGTGCCACCTTCGGCGTGATGAACTCACGCAGCTCCTGAGGCGTCGCGGTGGCACCGGGCCGGAACGCCACGACGGCCAGCGGCCGCTCGGTCCACTTCTCGTCGGCCACCCCGACGACCGCAGCCTCCGCCACGGCTGGGTGGTCCATCAGCGCACTCTCCAGCGCAGGGGTGGAGATCCATTCGCCGCCGGACTTGACGACGTCCTTCGCGCGGTCGGCGATGCGGATGTAGCCACGCTCACTGATGGCGACGACGTCGCCGGTGCGGAACCAGCCGTCGGCGGTCCACTGCTCGGCGCCGCCAGCCGGCTGCCCGAGGTACTCGCGCGCCACCCAGGGGCCGCGGATTTCCAGCTCACCGAGGCTGGTCCCGTCCCAGGGCGCCAGGCCTTCGTCGCCGCGGGCGCGTATCTCCAGGAAGGGCATGGGCACGCCCTGCGCGTAGCGATGCTGGCGCTGCTCGTCCTCCGGAGCATCCTGCAGGTCCCAGGTGAGGGTGGCAATCGCGCCCATGATCAGCTCGGTCATGCCCCAGGTGTGCACCAGCGGGATGCCGTGCCGGTTGCGGAGGCCCTCGATCATCGCCGGTGGGGCGGTTGCGCCGCCGCTGAGCGCTGCTCGCAGCGAGGTGACGTCGAACTTCCGGGTTTCGTCGTCCAGGGCGCTGAGCAGGCCCATCCACACGGTCGGGACGCCGCCCGTGAGGGTGACGCGTTCGCCCTCGATGAGCTCGAGGAGGCTGGCCGGGTCGAGGAACGACCCCGGCAGCACTTGCTTTGCGCCGAGCAGCGCCGCGGTGTAGGGCCAGCCCCAGGCCAAGGCATGGAACATCGGCACGACCGGCATCACGACGTCGTCGTCGCGCATCGCCAGCCAGCCGGGGAGCGCGCTGGACAGGGCGTGGAGCGCGATGGCGCGGTGCGGGACCGCAACGCCCTTCGGTCGGCCCGTGGTGCCGCTGGTGTAGGTGACGAGCGCGGTGGACCACTCGTCCAGCTCGCCGGGCTGCCACGTGGGATCGCCGGAAGCCAGTAGGTCCTCGTAGCCGAGCAGGCCGTCGGGGGCGGCGCCGACCACGACGACGTGCCGGAACGGCGTGCGGTCGCGGATCTGCTCGTAGATGGGCAGGAAGGCCTCGTCGACGACGAGCACCTCGTCGCCGGCGTCGTCGGCGATGAAGGCGATGTCGTCGGTGTGCAGCCGCGGGTTGATCGGGTGGGTGACCAGCCCGGCGATCGGCGCGGCGTAGTAGACCTCCCAGTGCTGCCGGTGGGTCACGCACAGCGTCGCCACCCGCGCTCCCGGTTCGAGGCCGAGCCGCAGGAGCGCGGACGCCAACCGGCGCGCCCGGCCGCCCAGCTCGCCGTACGTGGTGCGCTGCAGGCTGCGGTCGCGCTCCCGGCTGACCACCTCACGGCGCGGCGAGAATTGCTCGGCGCGACGCAGGATGGCGGCGATGTCCAGGGACTGGTGCACCGCCCTCACGCCCCCGCCGTGGTCGCCCGGCCGGCGGCCGCAGCGGTCAGGTCGTCCCGTCGGCGCTGGGCGATGAACGGCTGTTCCACCACCGTTGCCCGAAGTCGCCAGGTCGGGTAGCCGGGGAAGCCCCAGTCGACTGTGACCGCGGTGCCGATCGGCAGCTCCCCGTCGACCCGGGCGTTGCTGATCATCCGACGCAGGTTGGGGCTGTAGGTGGCCGCCGAGGCCCAGCCCACCTGCTCGTCGTCCCGACGCACGCGCAGGTACTGCATGCGGAACTGTCCCCAGGGGAGGTCCGGCGGCGGAGGAGCGGGGGCGTCGCGGAACTGGGCGGCGAACAGCTCGCCGATGTCGTCGGCATTCCAGAGCAGCCCCCGCCAGAGCCGGCGGGGTCCGCCGGCATCGGCCTCGGCGCGCAGTGCGTCTCGCCCGACGAACTGGTGGTCGAGGTCGACGGTGTAACCCCAGCCCACCTCGGCCGGAGTGACCAGCTGCTCGGTCAGGTCGTAGTCGACGGCGGCCAGTTCCTCCTCGGTGACCCACAACCGGGCGAAGCGGGGCAGCTTCTCGGCGGCGAACCGGTCGGGGAGGAAGTCGCGGATGATCGTCGGCATGTTGCTCTCCGTGTGGCCGATCAGTTGCGCCTTGAACCCCAGCTCACGCAGCCCGAACTCGCCACCCACCTCGCGGATGCGGCGCCACAACTCGTGCGCCCGACCGGTGTCGGTGCGCATGAAGAACTCGTAACCGACCTCGCCGGTCACTCCCTGCCGCTGCACGATGACCTCGGTGCCGAACAGTTCCAGCCGCCGCCAACGGGAGAACCGCAGATCGGCGAAGGACTCGCCGGTGACGGCCTCGAGCACCTGGAGGGACGCCGGCCCCTGCAGGGCGAAACACGTCCAGTCCGGGGTCTGGTCCTCCAGCGTCACGTCGATGTCCAGGAGCTTGGCCTGCAGCGGCAGCCAGAACTGTGCGCCGGACTGGGTGAACAGGTAGTCGTCGTGCGCGAGCTTGAGGGTCAGTCCCTCGATGGCGATCCGGCCGTGCTCGCTGAGCATCGGGGTGAACAGCGTCTGCCCGACCTCCTGGCGGACGACGCTCTTGACCGAGATGCGGTCGAGGAACCTCTCGGCGTTGGGACCGGTGATCCGGACCTTGTTCAGCCAGCTCCAGTCGCCCAGGACCGCGGCGTTCCGCAGGGCGAGGGACTCCTGCCACCAACGCGTGTACTCGTAGCCCATCAGGAAACCGCCGTTGAGGTGCATCCAGGTCTTGCTGATGTTGGTCTCGTCCTGGGCAGGCGCACCTGGCGAGCCGATGTAGGGGCGCTCGAGGAACGCCAGCTCGCGGTACTGGTTGGCCCGCTGGTACTGCTCGCGCAGGTCGTCCATGGCTCCTCTTCCGTCGCATCATCGGCGTCCCACGAAGAGACGAGTCAAAGCTAGACGCTCACTCCGACGAGCGTCAAGTGAGCTGTCCGATATGGGCAGCATGGTGCACGACCTACCATTCACGGCGTGACCGAGGTGGCGGAGAAGTCGAGCACCGGAGCCGGGACCGCCGTCGGAGCGCGGCCACAGCACCTCCTGCTGACCCTGCTGGGCGACTTCTGGTACTACCGGACAGAGGTGTTGCCCTCGACCGCACTCGTCCGCCTACTGGCCGAGTTCGGGGTCGCGGAAGGAAACGCCCGGGCTGCGATCAGCCGCTTGGCGCGCAAGGAGCTCCTCGTCGCGACGCGACAGGGTCGGAGGACCGCGTACGGCCTGAGCGAGACCGGCCACGCGACCCTCGTCGAGGGGACGCACCGCATCTTCCGGTTCGGCAGCAACCCGCAACCCTGGGACGGCCGGTGGACCATGCTGGCCTTCTCCGTCCCCGAGGAGAACAGGCCCCTGCGGTCCACCCTGCGGACCCGCCTGCGCTGGCTGGGCTTCACCGCACTGTTCGACGGCGTGTGGGCAGCTCCAGGTGACCACAGCGCCGCGGCCTCCACCCTGCTCGCCGAGCTGTCCCTGACGACCGCGACCGTCCTCGTCGGAACGGCCTCCGGGCCACCCGGGGGCGACCCGGCCGGCGCCTGGGATCTGCAGGACGTCGCCGCCCGCTACACCGCCTTCCTCAGTGACTTCCAGGACGTCGCCGCCCGGGTGCACGCGGGGGCGGTCACCGACGCCGAGGCACTCGTCCTGCGGACGACACTCATCGACGTCTGGCGCACCTTTCCCAACCTCGATCCCGAACTGCCCACCGACCTGCTCCCCGCGGACTGGCCGGCCACTCGGGCCCGGGCACTGTTCACCGACGTCTACGACTCTCTGGGCCCCCAGGCCACCCGCCGCTTCCGGGAGCTCGTCGCTGTCGACGACCCTGCCGCCGCACTGCTGGCCCGTCACCACACCTCGGCCGAGGCTCTCGACGAGACCTGACCGTCTCCGACCCCAGGCCTATTGAGGACTGAAAGACGCTCCTGACCAGGAAACCGCAGGTCACAGGCAGGCGACGGACGAGTCGGCCTGTACGCCGGGTTCTGTCCCCGGGCGCCTTGCGGCATCCCGGTGAGCGGCCATCCATCTAGGCCTGCCGTTGCCGGCAGGCTCGAGCGGTCTACCCGCAGGCTCGGGCGGGCAGCCCTCGAACGCCTGCGCAGGACGGCGGCGAACCGCCGTCCCCTCTTGACCTTGCTCCGGGTGGGGTTTACCGAGCCACACCGGTCACCCGGTGTGCGGTGGTCTCTTACACCGCCGTTTCACCCTTACCAGCACCACGCCCGAAGACGCGGCCCTGGCGGTCTGTTCTCTGTGGCACTGTCCCGCGGGTCACCCCGGGTCGCTGTTAACGACCACCCTGCCCTGTGGAGCCCGGACGTTCCTCGGCGACGGGGTCTCCCCCGCCGACGCGACCGCCCAGCCGACTCGTCCGTCGTACCGCGCACTCTACGGGCCGGGCGCACCACGACCACCGGACTTCCCGCGCAGTCGCCGACCTCGCTGCACACGGCGTGCACGGAGACCACACCGCGAGGACGGCGACCGGCGGCCGGGTCAGCCCCAGTAGAGGCGGAAGCCGACCCGGCGACGTCCGTCCTCGGTCGCCGTCGACATGTCGACGATCTGCCGTGCCTGCTCCTCGACCGAGGTGTCGGACAGCAGCTCGAGGTACCGGCGGTGCTCGCTCAAGGAGGCGACGGCCCGCTCGACCTGGTCGCTCACGTCGACCTCGTGCGGCGGGTCGAGCATCTCGCTCACCGCGATGTACTGCACACCCGACCACCGCGGCTCGGTCAGGTCGGGGAAGATCCACTCGTTCGATGCGTCGGCGACGGCGTCCAGTACGCACTGGCCCAGCGCCCGGTGGTCGGCGGAGTTCACGTACCCGGGCGAGACGCCCGGCGGGCTCCACGTCGCCCCGAAGTAGCCGGTGACCACCAGCTCCGGACGATGACGCCGGATCGCCGCCGCGATGTCGCGGCGCAGCTCCGGACCCTGCACCAGCGTGCCGTCCCGGTGGTCGAGGAACTCCACCTCGGTCACGCCGACGACCGCCGCCGACCGCCGTTCCTCGTCCTCGCGCAGCGGTCCGGCCGTCTCCGGCGGCACCCCTTCCATCCCCGCCTCGCCGCGGGTGGCCAGCAGGTAGTGGACCTCCTTGCCGGCCGACGTCCACACGCCGACGGCGGCAGCGAGGCCGTACTCGATGTCGTCGGGATGGGCGGCGATGACGAGGGCGCGCTGCCAGTCGTCGGGCATGGGAGTGGGCATGCCGGGCAGTCTGCCGCCCAGCAGCTGCCACCGGCGCAGGATCGTGCGCCGGTGGATCAGCGCCCGGCGGTCGCGGCCTCACGCTGGGGCCGCGACTCGGGGGAAGCCTCAGGCGGGGCGGAACGGACCAGCCAGAGCACCAGCAGCGCACCGGCGATCCCGGCTGCCCCGCACGCGAGGAAGACGTCGCGGAGCCCGTCGGCGTAGGCCGTACCGAGCAGGTCGGCGAACCCGGAACGCATGGCCGGATCGACGCGGCCGATCAGCGCGGGAGCCTGGCCGGCCGAGAGCCCGGAGGCCAGCGCTGAGGGGTCCGAGGTGCCGGCATCGCGCAGGAGCGACGCGGCACCGGTCGTGAAGACGGTGCCCAGCACCGCGACCCCCACGGCGAAGCCCAGCTGCCGGGCCGTGTTGACCGCGCCCGACGCCATCCCGCTGCGCTCGCGTGGCACCGCGGCCAGCGCTGCGGAGGCGAGCGTCGGGTTGGCCAGGCCCACCCCGGCACCGAGGACGGCGAGACCCGCGATCAGCACCCGCCAGGTCGAGTTCTCGTCGACCAGCGCCATGAGCAGCCCGCCGGCACCGATCAGCAGAAGTCCGCCGGCCAGCACGAGGCGCGGCGGGCGGGTCTGCAGGAACCGGCCGGACACCGCCGCGACGCCGAAGCTCAGCGCCGACAGCGGGATGAAGACGCAGCCGGCCTGCAGCGGCGACAGTCCGCCGATCGACTGCAGCCACAGGGAGATGTAGACCAGCGCGGCGAACGCCGAACCGTTGAGCACCAGCGCGCTCAGCATGATCCCGGTGAACGACCGCGAGCGGAACAGCCGGAGATCGAGCATCGGCGCGCGGCTGCGCAGCTCGACCCCCACCCAGACGGCCAGCACGACGAGCCCGCCGACGATCGGCCCCCACGCCTCCACCCGGCTCCAGCCGTCGGACGCCGCTCGCACCAGACCGAAGACCACCGCGCCGGCACCGAGACTGAACAGCGCGATCCCGAAGACGTCCGGTCGTGGGGCGTTCGACTGCCGCACCTCCGTGACTGCGGTCAGGGTCAGCACGACCGCGAGGACGCAGACCGGCAGGTTGACGAAGAAGATCCAGCGCCACGACAGCTCGGTCAGCGCACCGCCGAGGATCGGGCCGAGCGCGGCAGAGGCGCCCACCACGGCACCCCAGATGCCGAACGCCGTCCCCCGGTCGCGACCGTCGTAGCTGGTGTTGATCAGCGCGATCGTGGTGGCGAACATGATTGCCCCGCCGATCCCCTGCACGCCCCGGGCCGCGATGAGCGCGCCGGCATCCGGCGCCAGGCCGGAGGCGAGCGAGGCCACCGCGAAGACGACCAGCCCCACCAGGTACAGCCGCCGGCGCCCGTAGAGGTCGGCCAGCGAGCCGGCCCCCAGCACCAGCGCGGCGAGGGCCAGCGCGTACACGTCGACGACCCACTGGAGCTGGCTGAACGACGTCTGCAGATCGGTGGCCATGTCGGGCAGCGCGACATTCACGATGGTGACGTCGATCAGGAGCATGAAGGTGCCGGTGCAGATCGCGACCAGCGGAAGCCATTTGCGCACCGGTCGCCCATGCCCAATACGTGTAGGGCGCAACCGAACTGCGAACGAGACGTGTGTCATGTCCGCGGGCGATCCGGCACGGCACCGGCGCGCGCCCGGCGCCGGCCGTAGGCTCGCGGGTCGTGTCCGCTCTCGACCTCCTGCTGGCCGCGGCCGTGGCCTTCCTCGCCGGGGGGATCAACTCGATCGCCGGCGGTGGGTCGCTGATCCTCTTTCCCACCCTCGTCGCGCTGGGCATGGGCACGGTCGCGGCGAACGTGACCAACTCCGTCTCCCAGTGGCCCGGCTACCTGGGCGGGATCGCCGGTTTCCGCGCGGAGTACGCCGGACAGCGCGGCCGGCTCATCCGGTTCGGGATCGTGGCCGGCCTCGGCGGGATCGTCGGGAGCGTGCTCCTGCTGACCACACCGTCGGAGGCCTTCGACCTCGTCGTCCCGGTGCTGGTCCTGCTCGCCAGCCTGCTGCTCGCCGTCCAGCCGCTGCTGACCAGGCGGCTGACACAGGACGACGGCGCGGCCCGCCGGGATCCGCGCTGGGTCTACGTGGCGCTCTTTCTCGCCACCGTCTACGGCGGCTACTTCGGCGGGGCGCTGGGCGTGATCCTCGTCGGCGTGCTGGGCATCGCCCTGCACCGGCTCAAGCTGGCCAACGCGCTCAAGTCGGCCCTGTCCGCGGTCACCGCCACGGTCACCGTGGTGATCTTCGGACTGTTCGGCCCGGTGGACTGGCTCGTGGTCGCCGTGGCCGCTCCGGCCAGCCTGGTCGGCGGCTTCCTCGGCGCCCGCATCGCCACCCGGATCCCCGCGCGGCCGCTGCGGTACCTGATCGTGGGCTTCGGCGTCGCCGTCTCGATCTACCTGTTCGCCCGGGCCTGAGCCACGCCCGCCCGGGCACCGTCCTGGTCGGCCTCTAGGATTCGCGATGTCGTTCGGTCTTCAACCAATCCCAGGAGTTCCGCGATGCGTCGTCGCTCGCTTTCCGTCGCCGTCCTGACCACGGGGGTCCTCGCGGTCGCGGCCTGCGCGCCGCAGAGCTCGTCCGACCAGACGGCCGCCTCGACGTCCGCCGGGCAGGACGCGTGCTCGCCGGCCGCTCTGAAGACCCTCGAGCCGGACACGCTCACCATCGGGACCGACCAGCCGGCCTACGAGCCGTGGTTCTCCGAGGACGCACCGGAGAACGGCAAGGGCTTCGAATCCGCGGTCGCCTACGCCGTCGCCGACCAGCTCGGCTATTCGAAGGACCAGGTCACCTGGACGCGGGTGCCGTTCAACGCCGCCATCCAGCCGGGCGCGCGGCCGTTCGACTTCGACATCAACCAGTTCTCGATCACCGAGGAGCGCAAGCAGGCCGTCGACTTCTCCTCGCCGTACTACACCGCCAGCCAGGCCGTCATCACCACGGCCGGATCGCCCGCCGACGGCGCGACGAGTGTCGCCGACCTGAAGGGTCTGAAGATCGGCGCCCAGGTGTCCACGACCAGCCTGCAGGTGCTTTCCGACGTCATCGCCCCGGCCGCCGGACCGGTCGTGTTCAACAGCAACGACGACGCGAAGCTCGCCCTGCAGAACGGTCAGGTGGACGCCATCGTCGTCGACCTCCCGACCGCCTTCTTCATCACCGCGGCCGAGCTCGACAACGGCGTCATCGTCGGCCAGCTGAAGAACTCCGGGAACGGCGGCGACCAGTTCGGCCTGCTGCTGGCCAAGGACAGCCCGCTCACCGACTGCGTCAGCCAGGCGGTCGACGCGCTGCGCAAGGACGGCACCCTCGACGACCTCGAGCAGAAGTGGCTCTCCGACGTCGCCGACGCACCCGTCCTCTCCTGATCCCGATGACGACGGGCGTCGCACTGCCGGCGCCCAGCGAGCTCGAGCTCTCCCGCCGGGCCTGGCGGCGCTCCCGTTCCCGGCGGTCGACGCTCGTGGCACTGCTGTCCACGCTGTTGTTCGCCGTGGTCGCCTACCTGGTCGTCACCAGTGCGCCCGGCTGGCCGCGCGTCCGGACGACGTTCTTCTCCCCCTCGGTCGCCTGGCGCTCGTTGCCGACGATCCTCTCCGGGCTGTGGCTCAACCTGCAGGTGCTGCTGGTCGGCGGCGTCCTCGTCCTGGTGCTGGGACTTCTGGTGGCGATGGTCCGGACACTGCGCGGGCCCGCCTTCGCCCCGCTGCGCATCGTCGCGACCGCCTACGTCGACCTGTTCCGCGGGATTCCGCTGATCATCGTGCTGTACCTGGTCGGCTTCGGGTTCCCGGCGCTGGGCCTGCAGGGGGTGCCGACGTCGCCGTTCATCCTCGGGACGGCGGCGATCGTGCTGACCTACTCCGCGTACGTGGCCGAGGTCTTCCGGGCGGGCATCGAATCGGTCCACCCGAGCCAGCGCGCCGCCGCGCGTTCCCTGGGGCTGACCCACCGGCAGAGCATGCGGATCGTCGTCCTTCCACAGGCGCTGCGCACGGTGACCCCCGCCCTGCTGAACGACTTCGTCGCGCTGCAGAAGGACGTCGGACTGATCTCGGTCCTCGGCGCGATCGATGCGGTGCGGTCGGCGCAGATCCTTGTTGGACAGAGCTTCAACTTCACGCCCTACGTGGTCGCCGGCCTGCTGTTCGTCCTCCTCGCGGTGCCCTCGGCGCGGCTGGCCGACGCGGTGAGCGCCCGGGCCCGCCGGCGACAGCAGTCGGGCAACCTCCTGTGAACGCTCCCGTCCTGGACGTGCGCGGCGTGGTCAAGGCCTTCGGCGACAACGTCGTCCTCCGCGGGGTCGACCTCGCCGTCGGCGAGCACGAGGTGGTCGCGCTGATCGGCGGGTCCGGCTCCGGCAAGTCGACGCTGCTGCGCTGCGCCAGCCTCCTGGAGACCGTGGACGACGGCCAGGTACTGCTGGACGGCGAGGACATCACCGATACGCGGATCGACGCCGATCGCGTCCGCCGGCGGATGGGCGTGGTCTTCCAGGCCTACAACCTCTTCCCCCACCTCTCGGTGCTGGACAACGTGACCCTGGCGCCCACCGTCGTGCACGGCCGGACCACCACCGAGGCCCGCGCGGAGGCACACGAGCTGCTGGCGCGGATCGGGCTGGCCGAGAAGGCGGCCGAGTTCCCCGACCGGCTCTCCGGGGGTCAGCAGCAGCGGGTGGCCATCGTCCGTGCGCTCGCCGTCCACCCCCGCGTGCTCCTGCTCGACGAGATCACCAGCGCGCTCGACCCCGAGCTCGTGGGCGAGGTGCTGGCCGTCGTCCGGGAGGTCGCGTCGCAGGGCATGACGATCGTCATGGCCACGCATGAGATGGGCTTCGCCCGTCAGGTCGCCGACACCGTCGCCTTCCTCGATGGTGGCGTGGTGCTCGAGTCCGGCCCGCCGCAGCAGGTGCTCGGGGATCCGGTCGAGCCGCGCACCCGCCAGTTCCTCGCGCGGGTCATCGACGCCGGCCGGCTCTGAGCGCCCACGGGCTCGCACGCTTCACCATGTCGGACCGTTCCCTTCGTCAGCAGGCGGCGGGACTTGCCGCCGACCCTGCACGACCGGCGAGAAGCCTCAGGCTCGGCGCAGGTGCGCGGTGTCGTTCATCAACCGCACCGAAGAGCGGCCGTCCGACGACCAGGTGACGGTGCACAGCGACGCGGCCTCGAGGAACACCCGGTGCACGACCTCCTGCCCCACACCCATCCCGGCGGCGAGCAGGAGCTTGATCGGCGTCACGTGGCTGACGATCAGCACCGTCCGGCCGGCGTGCTCGGCCAGGATCCGCCGTCGCGCCCGGCTGACTCGGGTGCCGACGTCGTGGACGGACTCGCCGCCCGGAGCAGCCACCGTCACGTCGGAGCCGAATCGGCGCGCCGCCAGCGGATGCCGGGCGAGCGCCTCGTCGTAGGTGAGGCCCTCGAGATCGCCGAAGTCCAGCTCGACCAGGTCGTCGTCGAAGGTGACCGGAAGGCCGAGCGACGCCGCGACGATCTCAGCGGTCTCCCGGGTCCGCCGCAGCGGTGACGCGACGACGACGTCGATCCCGAGCTCCTCGGCGCGCTGAGCGGCCGCCTCCGCCTCGGCCCGGCCGGTGCGCGAGAGCGGCAGCGCGTTGCGACCGCTGAACCGGCGCTCCGGGGTGTGCTCGGTCTGCCCGTGCCGCAGCAGGTGGGTGACGGTGGTGACGACCGCGGCCCGCTCGGTAACCGGCTGGACGTCGTCCTCGACGGTGGAGGCCTCCACCGCCATGTCGCGGTGGATCGGCTTGCCGTCCATCGCGCTGTTGGCCAGGGCGTCGGCCGCGCCGTTCTGCGCCCGTGGCACCCAGGTGTAGCGGATCCGGCCGAGCTGACGCGCGATCTGCTGGGCCTGCAGAGCCAGCTGCTGCATGTCGGGGTGCTTCACCTTCCAGCGGCCCGACATCTGCTCGACGACGAGCTTCGAGTCCATCCGTACCTCGACGTCCGCCGTCGCGTCGAGGTCCAGCACCGCCTGCAGTCCGGCGACCAGTCCGCCGTACTCGGCCACGTTGTTGGTCGCCCGTCCCACCGACGCCGCGCGCTCGGCCAGCACGCGGCCGGTCTCCGCGTCGCGCACCAGCGCGCCGTAGCCCGCGGGGCCGGGATTTCCGCGCGACCCGCCGTCGGCCTCGACGATGAACCGGCGGGTCACGCGGCGGCCACGATGGCCGTGGCGGCCGCCGTCACAGTCCTGACTCGGCGGTGCGCACCAGGATCCGGCCGCAGTTCTCGCAGCGCACGACCTCATGGGGATCGGCGTTGCGGACGACCGCCAACTCGTTGCCGTACAGCTCGAGCCGGCAGCCCTGGCACTGGCGGGCCCGGAGCATCGCCGCGCCGGTCGTCCCCGTCTGCGTGCGGATCCGGTCGTAGAGGGAGAGCAGGCCCGGCGAAATGGCCCCGGCCACGGCGGTGCGCGCGGTCTCGTGACGAGTGGTGCCGTCGGCGATGTCGGCCAGGGCGTCGTCGCGCAACTGCTCGGCCCGCTGGAGATCGGCGCGCGCCTGCTCCTGCCCCTGCCGCGCCTTCGCCAACGTCGCCTCGGCGACCTCCAGGCGCTCCATCAGCTCGAGCTCCTGGTCCTCCAGGTCGGACTGCCGTCGCTTCAGCGACTCCAGTTCGTGCTGGAGGTTGGTCATCTCCTTGGGCGAGACGCTGCCGGAGTCCAGCAACCGCTGGTCCTTCGTCTCCCGCTGCCGGACGGTGTCGACGTCGGACTCCATGCGCTTGACCTCGCGACCCAGGTCGCGCACCTCGGTCTCGGCGCGCACGACGTCGGCGGCGAACCCCCGCTCGGCCTCCGCGGCGGCCTCCACCGCGGCTGCCTCGGGCAGCGTGCGCTTGCGGTGGGCCAACTGCGTCAGCGCGACGTCCTCGGCAGCGAGCTCCAGCAGTCTCTGCTGCTCGAAATGATCGGCCTTCACGCACTCAACCTACCGGGACGTCCGGCCGGCCCCGGCCCCCGTGCCGGGTCCCGTCCTGGCCCCGTCCCGTCCCGGCCCGGCCCTGCCCTGCCCTGCAGGCTCGCCACGAGCCGGCGGGTGGTGAGGACGACGGGGTCCGTCCACCACCCGCGGCGAGAGTCGGTCCCGGACGGTCGTGCTCTGCCCACCATCGGAGACAGAGCACGACCGTCGACGGAGCTACCTCCCGGCTCTGGCCCCACCCTCCAGGCCGGGCGGGGCGGACGCCAGCGGATCGGGCAGGTCGCGAACGGTCGCGTCCTCCCGCTGGGCGGTGTAGTCGTTCTCCTCCGTGCCGTCGATGCCCTCCGGCACCCGCATGGCCCGCAGGATCAGCGTGGCCACGACGGCGACCAGCAGGTTGACCAGCAGGGCGATCAGCCCGGCGTAGACGGTCAGCTTGGTGTCGAAACCAAGCTTCGAGAGCGCGAACGACGAACCGCCGAAGTGCTCCTTCACCACGCTCACGGCGCCCGTTTCCGGGTCGACCGCAGTCTTCGGGATGTTGTAGACCAGCAGCAGCCCCGTGGCCATACCGGCGAACCAGCCCGCGATCAGGCCCCCTCGGTGCAGCCACCGGGTGTAGAGCCCCAGCGCCACCGACGGCATCGTCTGCAGGATGATCACGCCACCGATCAGCTGGAGGTCGATCGAGAACTGCGGGTTGAGGCCCAGGATGGCGAGGACGGCACCCAGCTTGACCACCAGCGAGGCGATCTTGGCGACCTTCGCCTCCTGCTGCGGGGTGGCGTCCTTCTTCAGGTACTCCTTGTAGATGTTCCTGGTGAACAGGTTGGCCGCAGCGATCGACATGATCGCCGCCGGCACCAGTGCGCCGATGCCGATGGCGGCGAAGGCGACGCCGGCGAACCAGCTCGGGAACATCTGCTGGAACAGCACCGGGACGATCGTGTTGCCGTCGGTGCTTATCGGCTTGGTGCCCGCGGCGATGGCCATGAAGCCGAGCAGCGCGATGAAGCCGAGCGCGAGGCTGTAGATGGGCAGGGCGCTCATGTTCCGCTTCAGCACGTCCCGGTTGCTGGCGGCCAGCACGCCGGTGATCGAGTGGGGGTAGAGGAACAGGGCCAGTGCGGAGCCCAGCGCCAGCGTGGCGTACCCCAGTTGACCCGTGGCCGGAAGGATCACGCCGGCCCCCCCGGAGAACTTCTCCTCGGCCGCGCCGAAGATCGCGCTCCAGCCGCCGAGCTTCGACGGGATGACGATGACGGCCACGATGATCGTCAGATAGATCAGGGTGTCCTTGACGACGGCGATCAGCGCCGGCGCCCGCAGCCCCGAGTTGTAGGTGTAGATGGCCAGGATGATGAAGGCGACGATCAGCGGCAGGTCTCCCTCGACACCCATCGCCTTGAGGATCGCCTCGATGCCGACCAGCTGCAGCGCGATGTAGGGCATCGTCGCGACGATGCCGGTGATCGCCACCAGCAGTGCCATCGTCGGGGAGTCGAACCGGGACCGCACGAAGTCGGCCGGCGTCACGAACCCCCGCACGTGGCTGACCGACCAGAGCCGGATGACCACGAGGAACACCAGCGGATAGATGACGATCGTGTACGGAACGGCGAAGAACCCGGCCGCCCCGGCACCGAACATCAGCGCCGGCACCGCGACGAACGTGTAGGCCGTGTAGAGGTCGCCACCGAGCAGGAACCAGGTGATCCAGGAGCCGAAGCTCCGGCCGCCCAGACCCCACTCGTCGAGGTGCATGAGACTCTCCGCCCGGCGCCACCGCGAGGCCAGGAAGCCGAGGACGGTCACCAGCAGGAAGAGGACGATGACGATGGTCAGTTCGACCGCGTTGATCCCGTCCATCGCTCAGTGCCCCCCGCTCTTGGCGTCGGCGTCCCGGGCGATGGCGTCCCGGGCGGCCTGGCGGTCGGACGAACTGCGCCGCGTGGCGCGGTAGACCAGCGACGTGGTGATCACGCCGACGGCGACCAGGGCCAGCTGGAACCAGTAGAAGAACGGCCAGTTGAACAACCGGGGTTCGACGCGGTTGTACAGCGGGACGAGCAGGGGCAGGACGATCCCCACGAGCAGCAGCCAGTTCCAGGGGCTGCGGTCGCTGCGCTGCGGCGCGACCCCGCTCGTGGGGGTGTCGACGGGTGGTCTGGAAGCGCTTGCCACGAATGCCTCCTCCCCGGAGGCGGACCCCCGGTCCTCACCCGGCCGCGGACTCGGCCGGCCGCTCGCTCTGCCCGACGTGCGCGGTCCAGGGATCGGTGCGCCGCCGGGAGACGGACACCTCGATCCGACCGGACATATCTCGTCCGAGCAGGTCGGACGCAACGCTCAGCCAGGGCCACTCGCTGGCGAAGTGTGCCACGTCACACACGGCCACGCGCACCGACTGTTGCCATTCCGACACCGGATGGTGCTTCAGGTCGCTGGTGAGGAACACGTCGGCGCCGGCGGCGACCGCGGCGTCCATGAGCGAGCCTCCGCTGCCGCCGCACACGGCGACGGTGCGCACCTTCCGACCCAGGTCTCCCGCGATCCGGATCCCGCCGGCGGTGACCGGGAGGACGGCGGCGGCCCGCTCGGCGAACTGGCCGAGGGTCAGTGGGGCGGCGAGCCGGCCGACGCGGCCCAGCCCGGTCCCCGGTGGCCCCGGCGCCGGCTCGAGCGGCGTCGTGCCCTCCAGCCCGAGGACGGCGGCCAGCGCGTCGTTGACCCCGTGCCCGGCCGTCCGGTCGGCGTTGGTGTGCGCCACGAACAGTGCCGCCCCGGCCCGGATGAGCCGGTGCACCAGGCGCCCCTTCGGGTCGTCGGCCGGCACCCCGTGCACGGCCCCGAGGAACAGCGGGTGATGGGTGACGAGCAGGTCGGCGCCGGTCTCGACCACCTCGTCCACGACATCGGCGGTCGGGTCGACGGCGAACAGCACGCGGCGGACGGGCTCGTCGCGGTCACCGCACACCAGCCCGACGGCGTCCCAGCTCTCGGCCAGTCCGGGGTCGTACCGGGCGTCGAGGGCGTCGAGCACCTCCCCCAGCAGCACGGCCATGGTCGGGACTCTAGGTCAGGCCCAGTTCCGCCGACGCCGGTTTCGCCGCGTCACCGCCGCACGTCGATGACAAGCTCCACGGTGTGACGGAGGACGTGCGGGAGCGGAGTCTCCGGGCGCCCGCCTGGCTCGAGGAGCTGGTGCGCACCACTCCTCCCCCGATCCCCTGGCGGGACGTGATCCGCTTCGCCGTCACCATTCCGGCCCCGCTCACCCTCGCGGTGATCGTGGCCGGCGGCGTGCGCCCGGGGGCTGCTCTGGGCGCGGGCGTGTTCGGCACCATGGGCGCGCTGGCGGCGAGCTTGGCGCCCCAGTCCGGTCCGTTGCGCGACCAGCTCCGCCGCATCGCGGCCGCGATCGGCTTCGGCGGCGTCGGGCTCATGGCCGGTCAGTACGCGACCGGCGGAGGCTGGCTGCCGGTCGTCGTGATCGCGCTGCTGTCGGCGGCCGCAGCGCTGCTCAGCGGGGTGAACGCGGCCCTGTCGCTCGGCGCTCTGCAATTGCTGATCTACACCGCTCTGGCCTCGGGGTTCGTCACGCCGCTGCCCGAGGTGGCGGAGCTGGCGTTCTTCCTCGCCGGCGGGGTGTGGGGAACCCTCACCACGCTCGTCCAGGCCCTGACCGAAGCACACGATCCGGACCGCAGCTCCGTGGCCGAGGTCTTCACCCGGATCCTGGAGCTGCTGGAGAGCATCGGCACGCCCGGGACCGGCGAGGCCCGTCGGGCGCTCACCCTCGCCCTGAACGCCGCCTACGACCGGGTGATCGGCAGCCGCAGCCGGTCCGCCGGGCACACCACGGAGCTCTCGGAACTGGCCGGGGTCCTGAACGCCGCGGCACCCCTCGTCGAAGGTGCGGTGGCCGCGGCCCGCGCGGAGGACCCCGCCGACCCGGACGACGTCGCCGCCGTGCGCGCGCTGGCCGCGGCGCTGCGGGGCGACCGGGAACTGACCCAGGAGCGACCTGCGGCACTGGACAGCGGCTCCTCGGCTCGGCGGGCGGTCCGGCACGGCGTCCGCCTGGTGTGGAACGTCGTCGGCGATCCCGAGGAGCGCGCCGGTGCCGCGGCCTCGCGCGTCGTGCTCGACCGCCGCACGCGGCTCCGGGAACTGGCCGACCGCACACTGGCCAGCGGCGAGAGCCGCGGCTTCGCCGTCCGCCTCACGCTGTGCATGACCGTCGCCGAGATCGCGCGCCAGTACCTGCCGATCCAGCGGCCCTACTGGGTCCTGCTGACCGTCGCCATCGTCCTCAAGCCCGACTTCGGGTCGGTCTTCACTCGGGCGATCCAGCGGGGCGCCGGGACGCTGCTCGGCGTCCTGCTGGGCTCGGCCCTGCTCGCCACGCTCCCCCGCAACGCGTGGGTGCTCCTCGCGATGACCGCGGCCTGCGGGCTGCTGCCCTGGGCCCGCGACACCAACTTCGGGCTGTTCTCGGTGTTCCAGACCCCGGTGATCATCCTGTTGCTCGACCTCACGATGCCGGGCGGTCCCGGACTGGTGGGCGCCCGGCTGTCCGACACCCTGATCGGCTGCGCCATCGTCCTCACCTTCGGCTACCTCGTGTGGCCCCAGACCTGGCGAGCACCCCTCGACGAGGCCCTGCGGGACGCCGCGCTCGCCCTCGACGCCTTCGTCGACGCCGCGTTCACGGGCAGCGACGCCGATCGGCGGCGCGCCCGGCGGCGCAACTACCGGGCCCTGACCGAGCTGCAGACCCAGCTGCAGCGGCGGCTGGCCGAGCCGCCGCCGATCAGCAACCGGGCGGCCGCCTGGTGGCCGGTCATCGTCCAGCTGGAACGCACGTCAGACGCCGTGACCGAGGCGGTCATCGCGCGGCGCGGCGGGGAACCGGCCCCCGACCTGGCCCAGGTCGCGGTGCTGCGCCGCGCGATCCGGCAGTTGGAGGACGACGTCCGGGCCCACCGCGCACCGGACGACGCCGAGATCCACGCGGACGGCGTGCTGGCGCCCGTGGCCCGCGAGGTCGACGCCGCCCGGCGGCTGGTGCGCGAGAACGCCCCCGGACGCCGCGGCCGCTGACGCCCCGGTGGCGTCAGGGGCCGGAGCTGTTCGGTGCCCCGGTCGTCGGCGTCCTCCTGCTGGCGACGTCGGCCGGCGGGCCGGTCGGGAGGGGTCGGCCCGGCCCGGCGGTGAAGGTGGTTCGGCGGGTGGGCCGGCTCGGGGCGTACCCGCGGTTGCTCCAGCTGACCGCGCCGGTGCTCTACGCCATGTTCCTCGACAGCATCGAGCACACTTCCCGGAGAGCGGGTTGACCAGCCGGTCCGCGGGGCATCGCAGTGTGGTCGACGGCACAGTCAGCTTGCGCGTACTCGGCGACACACATAACTTCGCGGCCACCCGACGACGTGGAACGGCCCCTGGTGCAGCAGCGTTGCAGGGGGCGGCGAGGAGCAGAAACGTGGACCGGATGAGTGCCCTCGATGCGGGCTTCTTCTTCGCGGAGAGCGAGAACACCCCGATGCACGTGGGGTCGGTGGCCGTCTTCGACGGGCCGGCGCCCTCCTACGGCGACGTCGTCCGGTTGCTGCTGAGCAAGCTGCCGCTGGTGCCCCGGTACCGCCAGCGCGTCCGGCAGGTGCCGATGCAGCTGGGCCGGCCGCTGTGGGCCGACGACCCGCACTTCCAGATCCTGTACCACGTGCGGCACACCGCGGTGCCCGGCCCGGGCAGCGACGAGCAGCTGCGCAACCTCGCCGGCCGCGTGCTGGGCCAACGCCTCGACATGGCGAAGCCGCTGTGGGAGCTGTGGTTGGTCGAGGGCCTCGCCGAGGGGCGCTGGGCCATCATCTCCAAGGTCCACCACTGCATGGTCGACGGCGTCGCCGGTAGCGACCTCATGCAGCTGATGTTCGACCTGGCGCCGGATGCGAAGCACGAGCCGCCGTCGGACGACTGGAAGCCCGAGCACAACCCCTCCGGGGTGTCGCTGCTGACCAGCGCGCTCGCCGACGCCTTCTCCCACCCCGTGCAGCAGTTCACCTCGATGCCCACCCTGAGCAACGCCGTGCGGGCCGTCAAGGAAGTGGCCGAGCAGAGCCGGACCATCGCCTCGACCGTGCCGTCCCTGGCGAAGCAGGCGATCACCCCCACCGCCCGGTCCCTCAACGGGCAGATCGGCCCGCACCGCCGCTGGGCGTGGACCGACGGCACGGTCGCGGAGTTCAAGGCCGTGCGGAAGGCGTTCGGCGGCACGGTCAACGACGTCATCCTCACCGCGATCACCGGCGGATTCCGCGACCTGCTGGAGAGCCGTGGCGAGCTGTCCTCGGAGAAGCTCGTCGTCCGCTCGATGGTGCCGGTGTCCGTGCGGCGCGCGAACCAGAAGGGCGCCATGAACAACCAGGTCTCGGCGGTGTTCGT
Source organism: Blastococcus sp. (assembly GCA_025965795.1). Classification (GTDB taxonomy): domain Bacteria; phylum Actinomycetota; class Actinomycetes; order Mycobacteriales; family Geodermatophilaceae; genus Blastococcus_B. Next base: position 14,792 of record JAOPWH010000177.1, on the reverse strand, counting down.
CGACCTGCCTGTGGGCGAGCCCGACCCGGTCAACCGGCTGTCGTCGATCCGCGGCCAGATGGACGAGTACAAGAAGACGATGCAGGCGGTCGACGCGCCGTCGATCATCGCGCTGGGCGACTTCGTGGCACCGGCGCTGCTCTCGCTGGGCGTGCGCGCCGCCCTGCAGGCCGGCCAGATGTGGTGCCAGGCGGTGACGACGAACGTGCCCGGACCGCGCGTGCCGCTGTACGTGCTCGGCCGGCGGATGGCGACCGCCACCGCCTACGTGCCGATCGCCGGCGGTACCCGCTGCTCGATCGGCATCTTCTCCTACCTGAACACGATGACCTTCGGCATCAACGCCGACTTCGACGCCTTTCCTGACATCGATGTGCTCTCCGGCGGCATCCGAGCCGGGATCGAGGAGCTCCTGGCCCTGGCCGGCAGGCAGTCGGGCGGTGGCGAGGTGCCGGCCGCGCACGACCGGACGGCGGAGCCGACGGAGCTGGCGGTGCGGTCGACCGAGTCGCCGAGCGAGCCCGGGCCCGGGCCCGCCGAGAAGTCCCCGGCACCGACGGCGGCGGCCGGCCGATGAGCCCTGCCCGTCCCGCCGGCAGGCACGGCGCGGGAGCACTCGGCGAGGGACCCCGCGGGCCGGGCCCGAACGAGGACACGGCACCCGACCGCGGACTCACCGTCGCCATCACGGGTCCGACCGGCACCCTCGGGTCGGGCCTGATGCCCCTCCTCCAGGACGACGACCGCATCGAGCGGGTCATCGGCATGGCCCGCCGTCCCTTCGCGCCGGCCGAGCGCGGCTGGACCAAGATGGAGTACCGGCAGGGCGACGTCCGCGATCCCGAGGCCCTTCTCGACGCTTTCCGCGACGCCGATGTCGTCGTCCACCTGGCGTTCCTGATCACCGGCAACGCGCCCCGGCAGACGACGCGAGAGATCAACATCGAGGGCACCCTCAACGTCTTCCGGGCCGCGGCCGAGGTGGGCGCGCGCCGATTCGTCTACGCGTCGTCGGTCGCCGCGTACGGCTGGCACGCCGACAACCCGGCGCTGATCGACGAGACCTGGCCGGTGCGGCCGGCGGCGCGCCTGTTCTACGGGCAGGAGAAGGCGGAGCTGGAGGCGCTGCTGGAGGCCGACGCGCGGCGGCATCCCGACCTCGCGCTCTACCTGCTGCGCCCGCCGGTGGTCGTGGGCCCGAACGCCGTCGGTGCCAAGGACGTCCTGCCGGGGCCCCTCGCTCCGCTCGCCCGCCGGTTCTTCGACCGCCCCCGCCGGCTGCCCGTCCCGGTGCCGTTGCTCGTTCCCGAATACCAGCTGCAGCTCGTCCACGAGGAGGACGTCGGCCGCGCGCTGCAGCTGTGCATCCTCGGCGCCGGACCGCCTGGCGCGTACAACGTCGCCGGGGAGGGGGTGCTGACGGCGGGCGACGTGGCCCGGGAGTTCGGCGCGCTGCCGATCCGCCTACCGGCCGGACCCGCGCAGTCGGTGGCGAAGGCGCTCTCCCGGCTGCCCTTCCTCCCGCCCGTGGCCGAATGGGTGGAGGCCGTCAGCCGGCCATCGATCATGGACACGCGGCGCGCCCGCGAGGAACTGGGCTGGCAGCCGCGCTACACCGGCCTGGAAGCGCTCCGCGACACCCTGCGCCGTCGTTAGGCCCGGATCGCCTCGGTCTCCTCGAGCCAGCTGAGCAGCTCCTTGGCCAGTCGGTCGGGCACCTGCAACTGCGGCACGTGTCCGACGCCGGCCAGCTCGAGGTAACGCCAGTGGGGCTGCCGGCGGGCGACGTCGCGGGCGGCGGCCACGGGAACGAGCCGGTCGCCGTCCCCCTGCACCATCAGCACGGGCACCGCGATCGAGGCCATCGCCCGGCGGTAGGACCGGGGGTCGGCCAGCAGCCGCAGCAAGGACCGGGCGGCGGCCAGAAAGGCCTTGTCCATGGCGTGGACGTCCGCGCGCTGCCGCAGCAGGGTGACCGAGCGGTCGATCAGGTCGGCCGGCAGGGCGTCGGGGTCGACTCCGCACAGCCGGAGCATCTGGCGCACCGTGTGCAGCGGTGTCGAACGGTTGCGCCGCATCGCCAAGAAGCGCTCACCGACCATCGGCACGGCGTAGACGGCGAACATGGCCGCGACCAGCGGGTCCAGGGCACGCCGCGGGCCAGGGACGGCGGCGTCGAGCAGCACCAGCCGGCTGACCGACTCCGGCTTGTCCGCGGTCTGCAGGATCGAGATCATCCCGCCCATCGAGTTGCCGACCAGGACCGCCGGCGTTCCCGCCACCTCGGTCAGGAACCGGTCGAGCACCCGGACGTTGTCGTGCACCGTCGTCCGTCGGTCACCGGGCTCGCTGAGGCCGAAGCCGGGCAGGTCGAGGGCGAGAACGCGCGCGTGCGGGCGGAGCAGGGGTGCCAGCAGATCCCAGTTGAGGTGCGATCCGCCGAGGCCGTGCACGAGGACGACGGTCGGGCCGTCGTCCGGACCGCCGAAGTCGACGTAGTGGACGGGACCGCCGAGGACGACGGTTTTGCTCTGCCCCGGACCTCGGTCGTGCGGCGTCGCCTCGCCCATGCCGTTCCTCCTTCCGCCGCTACACCTCGCAGATGTCCGGCGCATATGACCGAGAACACATTTGGGCAACATCTGCCCGCGGCGGACAGCGACCGCGTGTGAGTCGAGGTCCATCTTGGTACACGTCGGTACCGATGGTGTTCGGCAGCAGGAGGACGCAGTGGCGAGACGGAACCACGACGGGCCGGCACTCCCGCTGTACCTGAGCGAGCCGGGCCGCGCGGTGGCCGACTACGGCCTGTACCTCGCGGCCCGCCCGCTGGTCCCGAGCCTGCCGCGCGGCGACGGCCACGCGGTGCTCGTGCTGCCCGGCCTGCTCGCCGACGACGTCTCCACCCGGGCGCTCCGCAACGTGCTCCGCCGGCTGGGTTACGACGCCCACGGCTGGGGGCTCGGCCGCAACATCGGTCCGACCGCCGCGTGCGTCAAGGGCATGCGCGACCTCGTCGACCACCTCTCGGACACGCACGGCAAGCCGGTCACGCTGATCGGCTGGAGCCTCGGCGGCATCTTCGCCCGCGACCTCGCCCGGCGGACGCCGGACTCCGTGCGGCAGGTGATCACGCTCGGCAGTCCCTTCCGGCTGGCCCGCAACAGCCAGAGCCGCGCCACCAAGGTGTTCGACCGCTACTCGCACCTGCACGTCGAGCACCGCTCGCTGCCGCTCGAGTCGGAATCGGCACCGCTCCGCGTGCCGACGACGTCGATCTACTCGCACTTCGACGGGATCGTGCACTGGCAGACCTGCCTGAACACCCCCGGCGAGCACTGCGAGAACATCGCTGTCATGGCCAGCCACCTGGGGCTGGGCCACCACCCGGCCTCGATCTGGGCCATCGCCGACCGCCTGGCCCAGCCGGAGGGCACCTGGAAGCCGTTCAAGGCGCCGCTGTTCCTGCGCCCGGCCTTCCCGAAGCCTGCGCGTCCGGCAGGCGATCAACCGCTCGCCGCCCAGCCCGCCGCCTGAGCGCTCCGCACGTCCGCAGCGCCGCTCCGGGTGTGCGGCGGGACCGCCTGCCGCTGTCACCCGGCGCGTTGGGGAAGAGGAGCCCATGACTGGACAAGCGGAGGTGCCGCCGGCCGGCGCGACGATCGGCCGGCCGGCGCTCGACACGGTCCTCAAACTCACCGCTCTCGCCGGTGCCCTCATCTACGGCGTCCTGTTCCTGGGCTACCGCAGCTTCTACACGCGCCTCGCGGTGGCCCCCGAGGAGTTGGGCGTCACCAACACCTTCGTGCTGGTCCGCTCGATCGGCTTCATCCTTCTGATGGCGGCGCTCGCGGCAGCGCTGTGGGTCAGTTGGTTCCAGTCGAGACATTTTCGGTCCTGGCCCAGCACGCGTCGCGACGTCGGTCGGTTCGCGATCTCCCTTGCCCTGGGAGCCGCCCTCGCGCTCTACGGGGCGACTCTGTCGCCCGAGAGATGGCCGTGGTGGGTGGGTGCGGCGATGGCCGGCGCCGTCTTCCTGATCGGGGGCGTGTCGGGCGTCCTCATGAGCGATCGCCCCCGGCTGAGCATCGCGATCGTCCTCTCAGCGGGGGCCGTGCTCACCGTCGTCATGCCGACGGCGGCGGTCATCGGCCGGGCGGACGACCTCGCCGGAGCAGTCAAGGCGGGCTCCGCGGTCGCGCCGTTCGACCTCTTCAGCGTGCCGGTCCTCGACGTTGCCGCCGTCCCGGCGCGGGTGACCTGGATCGGCCCGAGGGAGCAGCGCCCCGCCCTGTTCGGCAGCGACAGGGACCCGTCGCTCTCCGGCCTGCTCCTGGGCCAGGCCGGAGGAACGGTCATCCTGGCGATCGCGGTGGACCAGGGCGATCTCCATCTGCTCCGCGTTCCGGCGAGCAGCGTCCTCGTCGTGACCCAATAGGCAGACTCGTCGTTCAGACCGGATCGGCGGCCTCTCCGGACCCGGGACGACTCGCGCGGCAGGGTTCGAACCTGCGACCGCTCGCTTGGGAGTACACCCGTTACGGGCCGTTCCCGCGAGGACCCTAGTCCGCCTCTGACCTGCGGTTTCCGCAGTTCTGGTGTTCGCCGCTATCCCGCTGAGTACCCCTCGTTACGCACGACGCGAGTAACGAGCGCGAGTAACTGAGTCACACATCAAGGACGGCGGCGATGTGTGGGCGGGACCCCATGAAGTCCCGGCCCCAGTAGAACTTCCGCGTGACGTTCGGGTCGCTGTGCCCGGCTTGATCCGAGATGTCAACGTCGGGCACCCCCTCCTTGTGAAGCAGGGTGATCGCCGTCCGGCGCAGGCTGTGCGGCACGGGGATCGACGCCATCAGACGGCCGTGGGCCGTCACCCCCGACGGCCTGCCGGGTGAGGAGCCGTGGCGGGGAGCGGCGGAGCACATGCGCGAGGTCGAGCCCTTCGCCTCCATCCGCCTCGCCTGGCAGGACCATCGGCAGGATCCGATCTAGTCGTCCGTCGTCGTGCCCGAGGCGTTCGGCCTCCGCCTCGGGTGATCGCGCACGCTCGTTCTGTTGAGGACGACGAAGGCCCCCTCTCAGCATCGGCGGGCGGGGCCGTCGTCGGACGGACGCTTCGAAACTAGCGGTCACCAACGGGTAGTTCTTGGTGGCAGGCGGGCTGGTCTGGTCGGCGCTAGAGGCCCAGGTCGCCACAGATGTCATTGATCCCAGTCAGCGACCCGCGCAACGCCGCTACGCCCGCCTCCATCTTCGGATAGCTGACTGGGGAGGAGGCGTCCACGGTCGACTGAGCATCATCCCGAGCCTGGTGAATGGCTCGGACAAGACGGTCGTTGTTTGGGGTCAAGCCGGACAGCAGTTCCAAGATGCTCATCGCAGGCGTCGGAGCCCATGTTTCTGTGTCACCGATCGGCGAGATCTCGGCGGCCGTCTCACACGCCGAGACATCCGCCTCGGTCGTACCGCATGCGGCCAGGATGGCGGTGCAAGCCAGCAGGACGCCGGTCACAGTACGAGTCACATGTGCGTCATCGGCAGCCGGGACGCGCACCCACACCGCCGCTGGTGGGTGCTGTAGCCGCCGAAGGCCCCCGTACCCGCTGCGGTGGGCGAGGCTGCGGTTGGGCGTCGAGTCGAAGTTCGAGATCCGGCCGCACCACGGGCACGGCCCCGTGGGCCGAGGGCGGCGGCAGCGTGTCGGGGTTGGCCTCCCGCGGCATGCCGTCAGTGTCGCAGCCCGACCAAACGGCCTCGTCTCCTTGAGCATTCAGACATGAAGAAGCCCCCGCACTCTCAACCGAAGAGAACGGGGGCTCCTTCATCGCAGGCCGCTACCCCTGGCCGCCGTGCCCTCCGAGCCACTCAACGAGGAGGACCTTGTCCTCCTCGGTCGCGGGGCTGAGGGTCCACGGCGGCGGCTGATGCGGCTTCCCATGACCCTGGCCGAGGCGGCCCGCGACCTGCTGGCCGATGGTCGGCTTGAGCTGACTCTGGAGCACCTTCGGGAAGACGAGGGTGCCGGTGTAGACCTCGCCCTCCTTCTCGCCGTCCAGGATGTGGACGTCGGCGACTACGGCGCTAACCCGTCCGTGCTCCGCATGCTCGACCACCGTCTCGCCGCGAACTCGGAACAAGAGAAGTGCACCTTCCATCGCGGCCCAGTCCACGGCGGTCACGCCGTGAGGAGGTCGGCGAGGACGGAGAGCGTGTCGTGGGCGACATCGTCACCGGCGGCCCGGTGAAGGGCGGCGACGCCCTCGGGGGCGGACGACTCGACGGCCATCACCTCCGCGACAACGGCACATGCCTCGGCGAGGAGCCGGGCGTAGAGGGCTTCCCCCTCGGCGTTCGCTCGCTCGGCGAACTTGAGCTCAAGAACGAGGCGTTCGACGGGCATGATCATGGCGGGCTTCTCCTGGTCACTCAGGGGGAGTCAAGGCCCTCGCGTCCGGTTGCAGCCGGGCCTGGGGGCCGCCCCGCGTCGTGGGGCTGACACGGACCGCGTCGTGGGGCTGACACGGACCGTAGCCCGACGGGCGAGCAGAAAGTCACCGCAAGTTTTCGGCGTTCTCGGTGGTCGCCTGCCGACTGCGAGGGGGAAGCCCGGTCTGAGTTCTCGGTGGCGGCGTGTCGCGGTAGGCCAAGGAACGGCACAGGCGCCGACCCGCCCCTCCGTGAGGGGGCGACGCCGACCGCGACGGCGAGGGCGGCTCATCGAAGACCCGCGCCCGGCGCGACCGGCCGGGTGCCTTCTCCTCACCTGGTAACCGCAAGCGCGTGAGGCGCGACGGCATGATCTGTAACTCAGTGAGTACGTGAGTCCGGAAGGCTCCGAAGCTCCAGAGAAAAACGCAGGTCAAGGGCTTAAAAGTGGGCGCGGCAGGGTTCGAACCTGCGACCGCTCGCTTGTAAGGCGAGAGCTCTACCGCTGAGCTACGCGCCCGGAGCGCCCAGGCTAGGTGCCCCGGGCGCCTGACCCCCTCCCGGCACCCCTCCGAGCGTGCGAGGGGCGGGGAGGACGTCGTGTTTCACGCAGCCAGCGAGATGACCGCCTTCTTCCAGCCCGACTGCTCGCGGACGTCGCCGGGCGCGTTGACCTCGGCGAAGGTGACCATGCCGTCGGCGTCGATCAGGAACGTCGCCCGCAGGGCCATGCCGGCCTTCGCGTTGAACGCGCCGTAGGCCTGGGCGGTCGCCCCGTGCGGCCAGAAGTCCGAGAGAAGGGCGAAGTCGAAGCCCTCCTTCTCGCGGAAGGCCCTGAGGCTGAACACCGGGTCGGTGCTGATGGCCAGCACCGTCACCCCGGCGTCGGCGTAGACGGCCAGCTCGTCGCGCAGCTGGCACAGCTCACCAGTGCACAGACCGGAGAAGGCGAACGGGAAGAAGACCAGCAGGGCGGGGGTACCCCGCAGCTCCGCGAGGGAGACGACCTGCTTGTCCTGGTTGGGAAGGCTGAATTCGGGCGCACGATCGCCGACGGTGAGGCTCATGCCCCGATCGTCCCTCAGCGACGCGTGCGCGCCGTCTTCGGGGTGACCAGGCGGATGCCCGACCAGTCCTTGGCCGCGGAGATGCTGCTCGTCTGGGACAGGCCAGCGGTGGGGGCCACCTCGGTGACGTCACCGGGCTCGACGTGGCCCGGGCGCCCCGACTTGGGCACCAGGAGCCACACGACGCCGTCGTCGGCCAGGGAGGTGATGGCGTCGGTGAGGGCGTCGAACAGGTCGCCGTCGTCCTCCCGCCACCACAGCACGACGACGTCGGCCACCTCGTCGGTGTCCTCGTCGACCATCTCACTGCCGACGGCCTCGATGATGGAGTCGCGCAGATCCTCGTCGGCGTCCTCGTCCCAGCCGAGCTCCTGCACGACCATGCCCGGCTTGATGCCCAGCCGGGCCGCCATGCCGGCGCTGTCGACACTCATCCGTGCTGCTCCTCCATGGGTGGGACTGCTGATCGGTGGTGGGGTGGATGGTGCCTTGTCGAGACGCCGGATGCGCGCGGACACCTCACGGGCGGTCGCCCAGATGGCCCGGCGAGGGCTGACGCGTGGCGGAGGCGACCGGACGGCGGCTGCCCGGGGCGATCACGACCAGCGGGGAGGTAGCCCGCACCCCGGTCATGTCACCCCTCTCGGTCCCGTTCGGCGAGACGACCGTGTGGTCGTCCGGTACGGGGCCGGTTCCGCGCCACCGCTGGCGGAAGCGTAGGGCATGGCGGGGCTGGCGCAAGCCTGCGCCGAATCCTTGCCGTTCCGGGCTTGCGACACGACGAGGGCGGATCCTGGAACCCGCGACTCCTGAGGAACTCCGACGGGTCGCGTGACTCCGCTACCCAACTCGGGAGACGATGGACCCATGAGCCCACCGCAGCAGTCGGACGGAGATCCCGCCCGCGACTCAGGCACGCCCCGAGCGGTCATCACCGACGGGCTGCCCAGCCAACTTCCCGACACCGACCCCGACGAGACGCAGGAGTGGCTGGACTCGCTCGACGCCGTCGTCGACAACGCCGGCCGCGAGCGCGCGCGCTACGTCATGCTGCGGCTCCTCGAGCGCAGCCGTGAGCAGCAGGTCGGCGTCCCGGCGTTGCGCAGCACCGACTACATCAACACCATCCCGCCGACGCGCGAGCCGTGGTTCCCCGGCGATGAGCACGTCGAGCGTCGGATCCGCGCCTACATCCGCTGGAACGCGGCGATCATGGTGCACCGCGCGCAGCGGCCCGGCATCGGCGTCGGCGGGCACATCTCGTCCTACGCGAGCTCGGCGTCGCTGTACGAGGTCGGCTTCAACCACTTCTTCCGCGGCAAGGACCACCCGGGCGGTGGCGACCAGATCTGGTTCCAGGGCCACGCCTCCCCCGGCATCTACGCGCGCGCCTTCCTCGAGGGCCGGCTCACCGAGCGGCAGATGGACGGCTTCCGTCAGGAGGTCAGCCACCCCGGCGGCGGGCTGTCGTCCTACCCGCACCCCCGGCTCATGCCGGAATTCTGGGAGTTCCCCACCGTCTCCATGGGCCTCGGCCCCATCAACGCCATCTACCAGGCCCGGTTCAACCGCTACCTGCACGACCGCGGCTTCAAGGACACCTCCGAGCAGCACGTCTGGGCATTCCTCGGTGACGGCGAGATGGACGAGCCGGAGTCGCTGGGCGAGATCGGCCTCGCCGCCCGCGAGGAGCTCGACAACCTCACCTTCGTCGTCAACTGCAACCTGCAGCGGCTCGACGGCCCGGTCCGCGGCAACGGCAAGATCATCCAGGAGCTGGAGTCGATCTTCCGGGGAGCCGGCTGGAACGTCATCAAGGTGATCTGGGGCCGGGAGTGGGACGCGCTGCTGGCGGCCGACCGCGACGGTGCCCTGGTCAACTTGATGAACCAGACCCCGGACGGCGACTACCAGACCTACAAGGCCGAGGACGGCGCCTTCGTCCGCGAGCACTTCTTCGGGCGGGACCCACGCACCCGCAAGCTCGTGGAGAACATGAGCGACAAGGAGGTGTGGGACCTCTCCCGCGGCGGTCACGACTACCGCAAGGTCTACGCGGCGTTCAAGGCGGCGCAGGAACACAAGGGCCAGCCCACGGTCATCCTCGCCAAGACCATCAAGGGCTGGACGCTGGGCAGCCACTTCGAGGGCCGCAACTCCACGCACCAGATGAAGAAGCTGACCGCCGAGGACCTCAAACTCTTCCGCGACCGGCTCCTCCTCGACATCCCCGACTCCGCGCTCGACAAGACCCTGCCGCCCTACTACAAGCCCGAGGCGGGGTCCGACGAGCTGGAGTACATGCTCGAGCGCCGCCGCCAGCTCGGTGGCGCGGTGCCGCGGCGCCGGTCGGAGGCCAAGGCGCTCAAGGCACCCGAGGACAAGGCACTGGACGTGCTGCGGCGAGGTTCTGGCAAGCAGGAGGTGGCGACGACGATGGCGTTCGTCCGCCTGCTCAAGGAGCTGCTCAAGGATCCCGAGCTCGGCCCGCGCTTCGTGCCGATCATCCCGGACGAGGCCCGCACGTTCGGCCTGGACTCCCTGTTCTCGTCGCACAAGATCTACAACCCGGCCGGCCAGCGCTACACCTCGGTCGACCGTGAACTGATGATGGCGTACAAGGAGTCGGAGAAGGGCGTCATCCTCCACGAGGGCATCAACGAGGCCGGGTCCGCGGCGTCGTTCACCGCCGTCGGCACGTCCTACGCCACCCACGGCGAGCCGATGATCCCGATCTACATCTTCTACTCGATGTTCGGGTTCCAGCGCACGGGTGACGCCTTCTGGGCAGCCGGCGACCAGATGGCCCGCGGCTTCCTGCTGGGGGCGACGGCCGGACGGACGACGCTGAACGGCGAAGGCCTCCAGCACGAGGACGGGCACTCGCTCCTGCTCGCCCACACCAATCCGGCGGTGGTGTCCTACGACCCGGCGTTCTCCTACGAGGTCGCGCACATCACCAGGGATGCCATCGTCCGCATGTACGGCGAGGACCCGGGCGCGCCGCTGGGTGGGCACCGCTCCCCCGACGTCATGTACTACCTGACGGTCTACAACGAGCCGTTCAAGCAGCCGGCCGAGCCCGAGAACCTCGACCACCAGGGCCTGCTGGCGGGCATGTACCGCTACGCCGAGGGCCCGCAGCTGGACGGCCCGAAGGCGCAGCTGCTGGCCTCGGGCGTCGCGGTGCCGTGGGCGCTGCGTGCACAGGAGCTGCTGGCCGACGACTGGGGCGTCTCGGCCGATGTCTGGTCGGTGACGTCCTGGACGGAGCTGCGCCGGCAGGCCGACGAGGTGACACAGCGGAACCTGCTGCACCCCGAGGAGGAGCCGCAGGTCCCCTACGTCACCTCCCGGCTGCAGGACACTCCCGGTCCCGTCGTGGCGGTGTCGGACTGGATGCGCGCGGTCCCCGACCTGCTCGCGCCCTACGTCCCCGGCGGGATGTCGAGCCTGGGCACCGACGGGTTCGGGCTGTCCGACACCCGGCCCGCGCTGCGTCGCCACTTCCACGTCGACGCGGAGACGGTCGTCGTCCGCACGCTGGCCTCGCTGGCCGACCGCGGCGACGTCGACCGGGCGAGAGTCCGTGAGGCGGTCGAGAAGTACCAGATCCGGGACGTGCGGGCGGCGCCGGTGGACGAGCGGGCGGACCCGCACCCGGCGACCTGACGAAGGGGGGCTGACGGCGCAGGTTGCCTGCGCCGTCAGCCCCCGCTGGGCGCGTCCTCGAGCAGGAAACCGCTCCCGCCGGCCCGCAGCGCCTGGCGATCGGTTGGTTGTTCCGGGGCAGGGAGCTGCGCCTGGTCGAGGTGCAGGACCGCCGAGCCTGGGTGGGCACCGCGAAGACGGTGCTGGGCAACGAGCCTCCCGGGAACCGTGCCGAGCGGGGTCAGGCGAGTGCGCGGAGCGCCATCTCGGCGTAGAGCGCGACGCCCGCGGGCAGCGGCTCCTCGTCGAAGACCACGAGGTTCGAGTGGTTGGCCGGCGCGGTCGCCGGGTCGACACCCGGCGGGCGGGCGCCGAGGAAGGCCATCGCGCCGGGCACCTTCTCCAGCACGTAGGAGAAGTCCTCGGCCCCCATCTCCGGCGCCGGGCTCAGCACGCTGGCCGGCGCACCCAGCAGTTCGGCGGCCGCCTGCAGCACCTCAGCCGCCACCCCGCGGTCGTTGACCGTGACCGGATAGCCCTGCTGGTGCTCGAACTCCACGGTCATGTCGTGTGCCGCCCCCACATGCGTGCCCACCCTGCGGACGGAGGCGACGACGGCAGCCCGCTGGGCGGCCGACAGCGTGCGGATGGTGCCCTCGAGGAACGCGGTGTCCGGGATGACGTTGTTGGTGCTGCCGGCCTCGATGCGCGCGACGGTCACCACGGCCGGGTCGAACACGTCCACCCGCCGGGTCACCATCGACTGCAGGGCCAGCACGATCTCGGCCGCCACCGGGATCGGGTCCGCGGCGGCGTGGGGCTCGGAGGCGTGCCCGCCCCGGCCTCGGACGATCATGCGCCACTGGTCGGCCGCGGCCATCATCGGTCCCGGCCGGACGTTGATGCTGCCGCTGGGCAGCGTCGAGGAGATGTGCAGCGCGAAGGCGCCGCTGACCGGGGCCTCCGGGACGACGTCCAGGAGCCCCTCCTCCAGCATGAACCGGGCCCCGTGGAAGCCTTCCTCCCCCGGCTGCACCATGAACACGACCTGCCCGGTGATGAGATCCCGGCGCTCGGCCAGCAGGCGGGCGGCCCCGAGCAGCATCGCCACGTGGGTGTCGTGCCCGCACGCGTGCATCGCGCCGGGCACCTCCGAGGCGAAGGGCAGGCCGGTGTCCTCGTGCACCGGCAAGGCATCCATGTCACCGCGCAACAGGTAGGTGGGGCCGGGGCGAGCGCCGCGGAGGACTCCGACGACCGAACTCGTCGACGTTCCCGTGGTGATCTCGATCGGCAGGCCGGCGAAGGCGTCGAGCACCGCGGCCTGCGTCCTGGGCAGGTGCAGGCCGATCTCGGGCTGCCGGTGCAGGCGACGACGCAGGTCGATGGTGCGGTCGGCGTCGTTGTAGGCAGCGGAGAGCAGGTCCGCACTGGTCGGCATGCGACCCACTCTCTCGCAGGCCCGCAGCGTCGCGCTCGCCGTCCCGGGCAGCACACCTAGTCGCGGGCCCAGGACGGGCGGGCGTTGTCCAGTTGCCAGACGAGCGCGACCCCCGGCTCGGACACCCGGCGCCCGGCCTGCTGTTCCAGCACCACCCCGTCGGCGCCGCGCAGTACCAGCAGCCCGGTGGGCACGGTCACCGACGCGCCCGGCCGCACACGGGCCACCCACAGGCGGGCGTCGGTGCGGCCGAGGTCGATCCAGCCGGACGCCGCCCGGTGCACCTCGTAGGACGGGTCCGCATCGGGCCCGGCACTGCGCAGGTAGCACTGCAGCACCCGGACGGCGTCGTCCCCGGCCGTCTCGTCGTGGTCGAGGCCGGCGCCGGAGCGCAGCACGGCGACGTCCCCGGCGGAGACCACGGGGCGGTCGCCCCAGCCGTGCCGCAGCGACCCGCTGAGGACGACGGCGACGACGTCCACCGCCCGGTGTGCGTGCCGACCGTAGGACTCCCCGGCCGGCAGTCGGTCCTCGGCGATCCGCAGCAGCGGCCCCAGCGACCCGTCGTCGCCGGTGAGGACGATCCGCTGGTCCAGACCGGTCACGACGTCGGCCGCAAGGACGCCCGGCCCTCGGCGAACGCCCCGAACACCAGCGCCGTCAGCAGGCTCCAGCCGATCCCGAGCGCCCACCCACCCAGGACGTCGGAGAGGAAGTGCACGCCCAGCCACATGCGGGTCAGCCCGACCAGCACGACCAGCACCACCCCGGCGGCCAGCGCCCACCGCCGGGCGCGAGCGGCGAGCAGCGGCCAGGCCAGGATCAGCGCCACGGTCACCAGGGTCGCGATCCCCGACGAGTGCCCGCTCGGGAAGCTGAGCGAGTCATATCGCGCGCCGCCCCCGGCGAAGTCCGGGCGTACGCGGCCGAACAGGTTCTTGAACAGCACGGTCAGCGGGGCCACGAGCACCACCGCGGTGACCAGCCAGGCCGCCGTCCACCAGGCCCGCCGCCGCAGGAGGAGCACCAGCACCGGCAGGAAGACGGCGAACCGGACCACCGACGAGCCCGGCGCGGTGAGCACCTCGAGCAGTGTCCCGAGGACGCCGGCGCGGTCGTCGCCCGCGTAGAGCGCCTCGCTGACGGCGGCGTCGAGTCGCAGCTGCGGCCCGAACCCCGTGCGGACACCGGCCCCGAGGAGCGCCAGCACGGCCAGACACGCCGCCGTCACGGCGACCGCGGCCGGCACCGCTCCCGCGGCACGCGAACGGGTGACGGCCTGGGTGCCGTCCGGAGGAAGACTCACGGCCATACTCTCGCCCATCGGTTCCGCCGTGACACGCTGAGCGACGTGAGCAGCCGGGTGAGCAACCGCGCGCCGACCGCCGCGACGCTGCGGCGGCTCGAGCGGTCGTCGGGACTCCTGGCCACCAAAGCGGTGGCCCGGATGGACGACGAGCTCTCCTGGTTCCGCGCCATGCCGGCCGACCGACGCTCCTGGGTGACCCTCGTCGCGCAGGCGGGGATCGCCTCGCTCGTGGAGTGGTGCCGCGACCCGGGCCGGCCGCCACGGCTGACCGGCGAGGTGTTCGGCGCCGCCCCGCGCGAACTCGTGCGGGTGGTCGCTCTCAAGCAGACCGTCGATCTCATCCGGGTCACCGTCGACGTCCTGGAGGACCACGTCGACTCGGTCGCCGAACCGGGCGACGAGGACAGCCTGCATCTCGCCGTCCTGCAGTTCAGCCGCGAGGTCGCCTTCGCCACCGCGCACGTCTACGCCAGCTTCGCCGAGAACCGCGGCGCCTGGGACGCACGACTGGAGGCCCTGGTCGTCGACGCGCTGGTGCGGGGGGAACGGTCCGACGAGCTGTCCGGCCGGGCGGCGGCACTGGGCTGGGCGGCGATGACGCCCGTGGTCGTGCTGGTGGGCGCCACCCCGACCGGGGTCGACGACCCGCACTCGCTGGTGCGGCGGGCGGCCCGGTCGCTGCGCACCGAGGTGCTGGTCGGCGTCCACGCCGAGCAGCTCGTCGTCGTCCTCGGCGGCTCCGAGGACCTCGAGAAGGTGGCCCAGCGGGTCAGCGAGGAGTTCGGGGAGGGGCCGGTCGTGAGCGGCCCCGTGGTGGACGGGCTGGGCCGGGCCGGCGAGTCGGCCGCGATCGCGCTCGCCGGGCTCCGCGCCGCCCGCGCCTGGCCCGACGCGC
>JAOPWH010000182.1 GCA_025965795.1 Blastococcus sp. | reverse complement strand
ACGCCGACGTCACCGTCCTCTCCGGTGGTGAACGCCGTCGCGTGGCGCTGTGCAGGCTGCTGCTCGAGGCGCCGGACCTGCTGCTCCTCGACGAGCCCACCAACCACCTCGACGCCGAGAGCGTCGCCTGGCTGGAGGCGCACCTGGAGAAGTACGCCGGCACCGTCGTCGCCGTCACTCACGACCGGTACTTCCTCGACAACGTGGCCCAGTGGATCCTCGAGCTCGACCGCGGCCGCGCCTACCCCTACGAGGGCAACTACTCCACCTACCTGGAGACCAAGTCGGCCCGCCTGCAGATCGAGGGGGCCAAGGACAAGAAGCGCGCCAAGCGGCTGAAGGACGAGCTGGAGTGGGTCCGCTCCGGCGCCAAGGCGCGCCAGGCCAAGAGCAAGGCCCGTCTCGCCAGGTACGAGGAGATGGCCGCCGAGGCCGACAAGTTCCGCAAGCTCGACTTCGAGGAGATCCAGATCCCGCCGGGCCCGCGGCTGGGCAGCGTCGTCGTCGAGACGAAGAAGCTCACCAAGGGCTTCGGTGACCGCGTCCTGATCGACGACCTGTCGTTCACCCTGCCGCGCAACGGCATCGTCGGCGTGGTCGGCCCCAACGGCGCCGGCAAGACGACGCTGTTCAAGATGCTCGTCGGGGAGGAGAAGCCCGACGACGGTGAGATCAAGGTCGGCGAGACCGTCAAGCTCTCCTACGTCGAGCAGAACCGCACGGGCATCGACCCGAAGAAGACGCTCTGGGAGGTCGTCTCCGACGGGCTGGACCACATCAAGGTCGGCAACGTCGAGATGCCTTCTCGCGCCTACGTCGCGGCGTTCGGCTTCAAGGGCCCCGATCAGCAGAAGCGGGCCGGCGTGCTGTCCGGCGGCGAGCGGAACCGGCTCAACCTCGCGTTGACCCTCAAGCAGGGCGGCAACCTCCTCCTGCTCGACGAGCCCACCAACGACCTCGACGTCGAGACGCTTACCAGCCTCGAAGGTGCGCTGCTCGAGTTCCCGGGCTGCGCCGTGGTGGTCAGCCACGACCGGTGGTTCCTCGACCGCGTCGCGACCCACATCCTCGCTTATGAGGAGGAGTCGAAGTGGTTCTGGTTCGAGGGCAACTTCCAGGACTACGAGAAGAACAAGGTCGAGCGGCTCGGGCAGGACGCCACCCGTCCGCACCGTGCGACCTACCGCAAGCTCAGCCGCGAGTAGCGACTAGGCGTACGGCGGCCGGGTGGTGGGCACTGTCACCATCCGGCCGGTGCGTGACGTGAGACGGTAGCGCCGGGTCCGACCCAGGAACCCCGGACGAGCGCGCCGTACCCGGACAGCGACAAGACGGCGTTCCAGGAGACACCGTGTACTGGCTCGTCCTCATCCTCTCCGGCGTCCTCGAGGCCGTGTGGGCCACCGCGCTCGACCGGTCCGAGGGGTTCACCCGCCTCGCCCCGAGCATCGTCTTCGCGGTGGGGCTGGCCGCCAGCATGGCCGGCCTGGCCTATGCCATGCGGGGCCTGCCGATCGGCACGGCGTACGCGGTCTGGGTCGGCATCGGCGCAGCCCTGACCGCCGGCTACGCGATGTGGGCGGGACAGGAGCCGGCGTCGGCGGTGCGCGTCCTGCTCCTCGCCGGCATCATCGGCTGCGTCGTGGGGCTCAAGCTCACCCACTAGCCGGGAGCGCCCAGGATCACAGCGCGTTCCGGGCAGCCGTACGGCAGGGTTGGCGCCGTGAGGCACACCGTGCAGGTCCCGATGCGCTGGTCGGACATGGACGCCTACCAGCACATCAACAACGTGGCGTTCCTCGGCTACTTCGAGATGGCCCGCGTGAACCTCTTCTTCGAGCACCCCACGCACGACGAGAAGACCGGTATGCGCCGCGGGCTCGTCGTCCACTCCCACCAGATCACCTACAAGCGGCCCGTCGAGTACCACGCCGACCCGCTGGAGATCCAGGTCTGGGTGTCGGGCGTGCGGGCGGCGTCCTTCACCTGCCACTACGAGCTCTTCGACCACGGCACCCTGGCCGTGACCGGCAGCACGGTGCTGGTGCCGTTCGACTTCGCGCTCAACCGTCCCCGCCGGATCACCCCGGAGGAGAAGATGTTCCTCGCGCGGTACGGGGACGACGCCGTGCCCGAGTAGCGGGAGCAGTCCATGGGTGGACGGCGGGCCACAGCGGTCGGGTGCCTCGCACTCGCGCTCTCCGGATGCGCCGGGTCGGGCCACGTGACGCAGCGGGGGCCGATCGAGCTGATGGAGGCCCGTCAGACCGCCCCGGGCACCGTCGTCCTCGGCGTCCTGTCCTGCCACGGGAAACCGGAGGTCACCCTCCTCTCCGAGGACGACCAGCGGGTCGGCGTGGCGGTCACGGCCACGAGGACCGACCCCGGTGACGCCTGCATGGACCAGATCGAGGTCGTGCTCGAGTCCCCGCTCGCAGATCGTGAACTGGTCGACCTGACCTCCGGCGGGACCGTCGAGGTGACGGGAGGCGGCTGATCGCGGCGGTCGGTGGCGCCGGTGCTCAGGTCGCGACGAGCCGTGCCACGGGTCGGTCCGCGCCGGTCGGTGCACCCCGCCGGGCAGCCTCGTCGTCCGTCAGCACCCGCAGCGGATCGCCCTCGGCGATGGTGGCGCCGGCGAAGACGGCGGCATTGATCCCGCCCCGCTGCGCCATCGCCTTGACCAGCCGGGTTCCGGTGAGGCGCTCGAGGTGCGTGCACGGCGGACAGCGCTTCATCCCGAAGAGCAACGCGTCCCCGACTCCGAACCAGCGACCGACCAGCGCCGGGAGGTCGACGCCCTGGGTGACGAGGTTCCGCCGGGTGTCGCCGGGGGAGAGGTCGGCCCCGATCTCGGCGGCGACGGCGGCCACGTCGTCGGAGTCGATGAGGGTCAGTTGCTTCTCCAGGGCGGGGTAGCGCGCCCAGGTTCCGCCGCCGAGGGCGTACCGGTCACCCTCCAGCCCCGACCCGGCGACGAGTCGTCCTGTGGGGTGCCGGCGCATGGGCTCGGCTGCCGCAGCGGTCGACCAGATCTCGAGCACCCGACCGTCAGGCGGCACGCGGCCCTCCCCGGCGCAGGGGGACGTCGTCAGCGCCCCGGGCGTCCAGCGCCTCGCTCACGGTGTGCGCCAGCTGGAGGACCTGGACCAGCAGCGGCACCAGGGTCGTCGACAGCCCGCGCAGGCCGCGCACCGATCCGCCGCGTGCGGCCTGGGCCTGGCGGATGCGGCCGGCACGCTCGCTGATCAGCGGGATGAAGCGCAGCGCCATCGCGATCACCAGGCCGATCCGCGCCGGGCGCACGCCCACCCACTCCAGTGGCCGGCACACCCGCTCGATGACGGCGACCATCGCGGTCACCCGGGTGGTTGCGGTGACCACCGCGGCGGCCAGCACCAGGGTCAGCAGGCGGAGCACGGTGAGGGTGCCGGTGAGGACGTCGGTCACCAGCAAGTGCAGGGCGAACAGTGCCCCCAGCCACCACAGCACCGCCCGCGTCTCCCGCCCCAGGACGGCCACCGGGAGGCGCGCCACCACCAGCCCGAGCGCCACGACGGCGACGAGCGCGCCGCAGACGACCGGCAGGGTCGGAGCGGTGAAGACGAGCGCGCTGAGGCCCGCCAACGCCAGCAGCTTCCAGCCGGCGGGCGTCCGGTGCACCGGGCTGGCCCGCGGCACGTAGAGGGCGAGGGTCACCGGTGCACCATGAGCGACCGGTAGGCGGCGATCGAACTGTCCGGCGGACCGTCCTCGACCACGCGGCCGCCGTCGATGACCAGCACCCGATCGAAGCCCTCCAGCAGGTCCAGGTCGTGGGTGACGACGACGGCCCGCTGCTCCAGCTCCTCGATCACCTGGGCGACCCGGCGGGTGTTGACCAGGTCGAGCAGGGTGGTGGGCTCGTCGAAAACGATCCGGACCGGTCGCATGACGAGCACGCCCGCGATGGCCAGCAGCTGCTTCTGCCCGCCGGACAGCAGGTGCGCCGGATGGTCGGCGTGTCCGGCGAGCCCATAGCGGTCGAGCACCTCAGCCACCCGCTCGGCCCGCTCCGCTGCCGGCACGCCCTGGTTCTCCAGCCCGTACGCGGCGTCCTCGGCGACCGTGGGATGCACGATCTGGGCGTCGGGATCCTGGAAGACGAAGCCCACGCGACGGCGCACCTCGCGCACCGCGTTGCGGGTGTCCAGTCCGTCCACGAGCACCGCGCCCGTCGTCGGCATCACCAGCCCGTTCAGCAGCCGCGCGAACGTGCTCTTGCCCGAGCCGTTGGCGCCGACGACGCCGATGCGCCGCTCGGTCAGGTGCAGGTCCACGTCGGCGAGCACCATCCGGTCGCCGTAGACGTGCCCGACCCCGCGCAGCTCGATGCCGCGGGCCGGGTCCGCGACCGGGGCGGCCGTCTCCCTCCGGAACCTCACCGGACGGCGACTGCCCGGCGCGGCCGGTCGATCACCGGGTAGCTGCGCCGCACCTGGACGGCGATCGCTGCCGCGATGACCGCCTTGATGAGATCTCCCGGGATGAAGATTGCCGCGCCGAACCAGAGCGCGTCGCTCCAGGGCAGGCCCGCAACGGCACTGAGCACCGGGACGCCGATCGCGTAGACCACCAGGATGCCGCCGACCACGGTGGCCACGGTGGCCCGAGCCAGGTTGTAGCGCACCCAGAACCGCTCGGTGAGCAGCCCGATGACGAAGGCGGCGATCGGCCAGCTGATCAGGTAACCCGCGGTGGCTCCGGCGAAGACCGCGAGCCCGCCCCCACCGCCCGGCAGCACGGGCAGCCCGATGGCCACGAGCACGAGGAACAGCAGCTGGGAGAGGAAGCCGCGGCGCGCACCCAGGATCGCGCCCGCGAGCATCACACCGAGGGTCTGCGCGGTGATCGGCACCGGGCCGACCTGGACGGCGGGCACCAGCCCCAGGGCCGCCGTGATCGCGGCGAAGAGCGCGATGTAGGCAAGGTCCTTGGTCTCCACAGCAGCGTCTCCCAGGAGGCGGGCGCCCGCGTCAGTGGGGCGGCGTCATCGCCCGGAAAGTACCCGAGCCGCGGTTACGGATCCCGCCCGCTCCCGCAACCGGGCCCGCTCAGGCCTGCAGCCACACCGCCGAGTCGGCGGGCACGGTGCCGCCGCCGAGATCCGAGCTGGCCAGCAGCACCCGGCCCTCCGGCAGCGGTACCGGCGCATCCGTCAGGTTCAGCAGGCACACCAGTCCACCCGGACGCCGGAAAGCAAGACAGCCCTCGGGCGCCGGGAGCCACTGCAGCTCCTCGCCGGCGAAGGCCGGCGAACCGGACCGCAGCGCCAGCGCCGCCCGGTACAGCGACTGTATCGAGGCCGGATCGCTGCTCTGGGCCTCGACGGTCAGACCGGCCCAGTCCAGCGGCATCGGCAGCCAGGTGTCCGGACTGGACGAGAACCCGTACGAGGGGCGGGTGCCCGACCACGGCATCGGCACCCGGCAGCCGTCGCGCCCGCGCTTCGTGCGGCCCGACCGTTCCCACACGGGGTCCTGGAGGGCCTCCTCGGGCAGGTCGTCGACGTTCGGCAGGCCGAGCTCGTCGCCGTTGTAGAGGTAGACCGCGCCGGGCAGGGCGAGCTGGAGCAGGGCCGCGGCGCGGGCCCGCCGGAGACCGAGCTCCCCGCCGCCGTAGCGCGTCACGTGGCGCGGACGGTCGTGGTTGGACAGCACCCAGCAGGCCGGCGCCGGCGTGCCCGACACGGTGGAGAGCGAGTGGATGATCGCGTCCCGGAGCTCGTCGGCCGTCCACTCGGCGGTCAGCAACTTGAAGTTGAAGGCGAGCTGCAACTCGTCCTCGCGCAGGTACTGCGCCAGGCGGTCGTCATCGGAGACCCACACCTCGCCGACGGCCATGCGGTCCTCGTACTCGTCGAGGACGCCCCGGATCCGCCGGTGCACCGCGTGCACGCCGTCCTGGTCGAACCGGTGGTCGCCGACGCCGTGGTCGGCGAGCAGGCCGGTGTCCTCCATCGGCAGCATGTCCGGAAGCCCGTCCGGCTTGGCCATTCCGTGCGCCACATCGATGCGGAAGCCGTCGACGCCGCGGTCCAGCCAGAAGCGCATGGTCCGGTCGAGGTCGGCGACCACGTCCGGGTTCGCGAAGTCCAGGTCGGGCTGCTCGGGTGCGAAGAGGTGCAGGTACCACTGTCCGTCGGGCACCCGGGTCCAGGCCGGGCCGCCGAACACCGACGGCCAGTTGTTGGGCGGTTCGCTGCCGTCGGGCCCTCGGCCGTCGCGGAACAGGTAGCGGGCCCGTTCCGGCGAGCCGGGCGCAGCGGCCAGCGCCGTCCGGAACCACTCGTGCCGGTCCGAGCTGTGGTTGGGCACGAGGTCGACGGTGACCCGCAGGCCCCGGGTGTGCGCGTCGGCCAGCAGGGCGTCGAACTCGGCGAGGTCGCCGAAGACGGGCTCGACGTCCCGGGGATCGGCGACGTCGTAGCCGTGGTCGGCCATCGGCGACGGGTAGAACGGCGTGATCCACAGGGCGTCCACGCCGAGCTCGGTCAGGTACGGGAGGCGACTGCGGATGCCGGCGAGATCACCCACACCGTCGCCGTTCCCGTCGGCGAAACTGCGGATGTAGACCTGGTAGAAGACCGCACTGCGCCACCACTCGGCGGGCACGGCGCGGGCCGTCGGATCCGGGCTCACTGGGCTCCTGGGGTCCTGGCTCGCGCGGGGGAGAGGTCGGCCGCGGCATCTTCCGGGAAGCGGTTCTGCATGCTCATCGCCGCCATCTCCAGATAACCCCAGAGCGTCGCGTCGTGCTCGGGGGACAGCTCCAGGGAATCGACGGCGTCGCGCATGTGACTCAACCAGGCATCGCGCTCGGCCGGTCCGATGGCGAAAGGCGCGTGCCGCATCCGCAGCCGGGGGTGTCCGCGCTGCTGGGAGTACGTCGTCGGTCCACCCCAGTACTGCTCCAGGAAGCCGCGCAGGCGCACCTCGGCGCCGTCCCAGTCGTCCTGCGGATAGAGCGGCGCGAGCACCGGATCGGTGCGCACACCCGCGTAGAAGCGGGCCACGAGCCGGACGAAGGTGTCCCGGCCGCCGACCTCGTCATAGAAGGTCCGCGCCGACGGCAGGGACCGACTCGACTCACTCATGCCGTCGATGGTCCCTCAGCGGTGGGGTTCCCCGCGATGTGACCCTGCGTACTCCGGAAGCCGATCACCGACGGCAGGACGGCGATCAGCCCCAGCCCACCGCAGAGCGCGACGACCAGGCTCGGTCGAAGACCCTCGGCGATCCCGCCCGCCGCCAGGGCCCCGATGCCCTGCACGCCGTACAGGCCGCTGACGGCCACCCCGAACGCCCGGCCGCGGAACGCGCTCGGCACCGCCTGGACGAACGAGACGTTGAGCGGGATCACCCAGGCAGCGCCGAGCCCGGACACGAACAGCAGCAGCGCGAGGACGGCGAAGGGCACGGTGCCCGGTGCGCCCACGAAGGCGACGATCCCGCCGGCCAGCAGGGGTGCCAGCGAGAGGACGACGAGCGGCGTCACCAGGCGCTCCCGGACGGCGGGGGTGACCAGGCGGGCGAGGACGAGCCCTCCGAGCGCCACGCCGAGGGGATTCGCCGCCAGGAGGATGCCCAGGCCCGTCGCGCCCTGGCCCAGCTCGTCGGTGAGCGGCGTGGCGATGCCTTCCCAGGCGTAACCGAAGAGATTGCCCACCCACAGCAGGGAGACGATGGCGAGCAGCCGCGGCGTGCGGCCGATGAACCGCAGCCCGTCGCCGGTGTCCTGCCACAGCGACCGCCGTTCCTGGCCGGCCTCCACCAGGGGCGCCGTGCGGCGCTGGAGCCCGCGGGACAGCCACAGTGCCGAGATCGCGAAGGTGGCCGCGTCTATCAGGAGCGCCGCCGACGGGTCGAAGACGGCGATGAGTCCGCCGGCGAGGACGAAGCCGACCACCTGGGCGAGCTGGGTGGTGATGTTGGTCAGGGAGGTGGCGACGGCGTAGCGGTCGCCGTCCAGCACGTCGGCCATGAGCGCCGAGCGTGCGGACTCGAACGGCGGGGCGCACAACGCCACGAGGAAGAGAAGTCCGAGCAGGAGCGGCAGCGGCGTGCCCGGGATCGCCATCACCAGCAGCAGGGCCGCGCGAGCCGCGTCCGTGGTGATGAGGACGCGATGCCGCGGCAGCCGGTCGGCCAGGGCGGAGAGGAACGTGCCGCCCAGCAGCCACGGGAGGTGTGCGATGGCGAAGGTGAACGCCGACAGCAGCGGTGAGGAGGTGCGCTGGTACACCAGCACGGTCAGCGCGACGCGCGCCAGCTCGTCGCCCGCCGTCGACAGCAGGAACGTGCCGAACAGGGGACGGAACTCCCGGACGGCGAAGACCTCGCGGAACGTGGCCGCGCGCTCGGGCACCCCGGTGGCGGTCTCGTCCGACGCCTGCGCGGTCATCGGAGCCACGCTCCGGCCGGCGCGCGGTCCTGCAGCGCGGTGGCGCGCCGCGCCCTCATGCCCTGGACACCGCCGGGCAGCGTGCCGGCGATGCTGTCCGCAGCGGCGGACACGAGCAGTGATCGGGTCATTACCGCAGATCCTCCCAGGCGCAGGCCGCCCTGTCAGCCCTGGGGACGTGTGTCGTCCACCGCGGACAGGCCGGTGTGCGCGGCGAGGAACGCCAGCTGGTCGGCGGCGAGGCCGACCGTACGGCTGACCGCCCGGGCACCGTGCCCCACCGAGACCTCGCGGCGCAGCAGGATCGGCGCCTCGGCGGTGGTGGCGTGCTGGAGGGCGGCGGCGAGCTTGCGCGCGTGGAGCGGGTCCACCCGGGTGTCGGACTCGAAGGTCGTGAACAGCACCGCGGGATAGGCGGTGTCCTCCCGGACCCCGTGGTACGGCGAGTAGCCCAGCAGCCAGCCGAGCTCGGTGGGGTCGTCGGCGGTGCCGTACTCGTCGTTCCACGTCCGACCGAGCCCGAATCGCTCGTACCGGACCATGTCGAGCAACGGGGCACTGCACACCACCGCCGCGGCGAGGTCCGGTCGTTGGGTCAGGGTGGCGCCGACCAGCAGCCCGCCGTTGGAGCCGCCCATCACGCCGAGCTGGGCGTGCGTCGTCCACCCGGCGGCGACCAGGTGCTCGCCCGCGGCGGCGAAGTCGTCGAAGACGTTCTGCTTGCGCTCGCGCATGCCGGCCCGGTGCCAGTCCTCGCCGTGCTCGGAGCCGCCGCGGAGGTTGGC
>JAOPWH010000136.1 GCA_025965795.1 Blastococcus sp. | reverse complement strand
GTCGTCCGCGCGCGGCCGCTGCTCGCCGGCTTGCGGGCACCGCCGGTGCCGCCGGTGCCGCGCCCACCGCCTCCTGTGCTCCCGGCACGGCTCGGGGGCGGACGGCGGACCGATCCGGCCCGGGGTGCGACGGGTGAGGTCTCGTCGTGGGATGGCACGCGGGAACCCCTCTCTGACAGTCTGTGCGACAAGTCTGTGTCGGCGGCGGGGACGACCCCGGTCGCAGCGTGGCGTCTTGGGCTGTAGGAGCGGGGGAGGACGCGCGGCAGCGCACCCTCCGCCCGTGCTCGTGTGACGGACGGGTCCGCCGGGACGGCGGAACCGGAGCGGTGGCCAGCTATTCGGTGGCCGCCCGACGCCGGCTTCGTCGGGGCTGGGATCCCGGTGTCGGCTCGGCACCGAGTACGTACGAGAAGTCGAGATGGTTCCAGCCGCAGTTCCGGCACACCTCGACGCAGTACACGGTGAACTCCTGCTGGGCGGCGTCCATCCGAGCCAGCTCGGCCTCGGTCTTGGCCTGGCCGGCCACCGGACCGAGATGGTCGCCGTAGACGTAGTTCACGCGGGTCAGTCGGTCCTTGCGGCAGACCGGGCAGGCGATGTCTGTCGCCTCACCGTGGTACTTCGCCGCCCGGGAGAGGTAGGGACTGGCGTCACAGACCTCGAACAGACCCGTGCGACCCGCGTACACGTCGGCGAGCAGAGCCCGCCGCTGCAGCGAGTAGTCCACGACGGATCGACGTCCGGGCACGGCCGCCAATGTACCCACCGGGCCCCCCTGCGGGGAGCTCACGCGCGACGACACCGGCCGGCCACCCCGGTCCGGACCCTCCGGTCCGCTCCCCCTCGGATGTCCTCGACGCTGCGTACCGATGTATCGTCTCGATACATCGGTACGCGAGGGACGGAGGAGGCGGCATGCTGGAGTTCGCCATCCTCGGTCTGCTCCACCGATCGCCGATGCACGGCTACGAGCTGCGCAAGCAGCTCGCAGAGGTGCTCGGCGGTCTCCGCAGCATCTCCTACGGGTCGCTGTACCCCGCCCTGCGGCGCATGCATGCCGCCGGACTGGTCAGCACCGACGAGCCCGACCGCCGCGCGCTGCTCCCGGCGGACGCACCGGCCCTCACCGGCCGGCGGGGCAAGGTCGTCTACACGATCACCGCCGAGGGCAAAGAGCGCTTCCACGAACTGGTCGAGCAGACCGGCCCGGAGGCCTACGACGACGGCGGGCTGTTCGGCGTCCGTCTCGCCTTCTTCCGGCACACGGCCGCCGATGCCCGCCTGCGCATCCTCGAGGGCCGCCGCCGGACGGTGGAGCAGCAGCGGGAGGGGCTCCGCGCCTCGCTCGCCAGGACCCGGGAGCGGGTCGACCGCTACACCCTCGAGCTGCAGCGGCACGGCCTGGAGTCGGTGGACCGGGAGGTCCGCTGGCTCAACGAGCTGATCGACACCGAGCGCCGCGAGGCGTCGAAGCCGGTCAGCCGCGAGGCATCGGAGCCGGTCAGCCGCGGGGCGGCCGAGCCCGGCAGTTCCATCCAGTCATCCGCGGACCGCACCCGGTCCGCGTCCACAGGACCCCAGAGGTCCGGGGAGAAGGAGAATCCATGGGGTCAGTGAAGGTCGCCATCGTCGGTGTCGGGAACTGCGCGGCGTCGCTCGTCCAGGGCGTCGAGTACTACCGGAACGCCGACGAGACCATGTCGGTGCCGGGGCTGATGCACGTCCGCTTCGGGGACTACCACGTGTCCGACATCGAGTTCGTCGCCGCCTTCGACGTCGACGCCAAGAAGGTCGGCCGGGACCTCTCCGAGGCCATCGTCGCCAGCGAGAACAACACCATCAAGATCTGCGACGTCCCACCGCTGGGCGTCTCCGTCCAGCGCGGCAGCACCCTCGACGGTCTGGGCAAGTACTACCGCGAGGCGATCGAGGAGTCCGACGAGTCGCCGGTCGACATCGTCGCGGCGCTGCGCGAATCCGGTGCCGACGTCCTCGTCTGCTACCTCCCGGTCGGCTCGCAGCAGGCAGCGGAGTTCTATGCGCAGTGCGCCCTCGACGCACGTGTCGCTTTCGTCAACGCGCTCCCGGTGTTCATCGCCGGCACCCCCGCGTGGGCGGAGAAGTTCACCGCCGCCGGCGTGCCGATCGTCGGTGACGACATCAAGAGCCAGGTGGGCGCCACCATCACCCACCGGGTGCTCGCCAAGCTCTTCGAGGACCGCGGCGTGCAGCTCGACCGCACGATGCAGCTCAACGTCGGCGGCAACATGGACTTCAAGAACATGCTCGAGCGGGAGCGCCTGGAGTCCAAGAAGATCTCCAAGACCCAGTCGGTGACCTCGCAGGTGGACCGCGACATGGGCGCCGGCAACGTGCACATCGGCCCGTCGGACCACGTGCCGTGGCTGTCGGACCGCAAGTGGGCCTACGTCCGGCTCGAGGGTCGGGCGTTCGGCGACGTCCCGTTGAACCTCGAGTACAAGCTCGAGGTCTGGGACTCCCCGAACTCGGCCGGCATCATCATCGACGCCGTCCGGGCGGCGAAGATCGCGCTGGACCGGGGTATCGGCGGCCCGATCCTGTCGGCGTCGTCCTACTTCATGAAGAGCCCGCCGGTGCAGTACAGCGACAGCGAGGCCCGCGACGCCGTCGAGGCGTTCATCCGGGGTGACGTCGAGCGCTGAGCAGACCCCGCAGGGCGACCGGGAGCGGCCGCCCTGCGGGGACCCGCCGGAAGTGCGAGTGACGGGGGGAGGGCGGTCCCTTCTCTACGCTGCCGCAATGCCGCCGCGCGCCCGTGCCGCCTTCCTGGCCCTGGCGGTGGCACTGGGGCCGGCTCTGGTCGGGTGCACGGCCGACGCGAGCCCGCGCCGCGCCGGCACTCCGGTCACGGCCGAGGAGGCGCGGGTGCTCGCCGGCCTGCTGCACCGCAACTTCCAGGAGGGTGGCGCCGACTTCGTGGTCACGGCGCCCTACGGCGGGACGGCCGTGCTGACCCTCACCGGCGAGGTCGACTTCCGGGACGGTGCCGGGCACGCCGAGGCGGTGACGTCGTTCGGCAACGACCGGGCCGACGACGTCCGCACGCTGTTCTTCACGCGCGAGGACGTCTGGGTGGGGGACCTCCCCGGGCTCGCCGACGCGGTCGGGGACGACGTCGCCTACCTGCGCCGCCCGCTGTCGCCCGACACGGACGAGGACGGCGCGCTGCTGGTCGACGTCCTCGTCGACGTGCTGCTGCACCTGGGGGCGCGGACCGCCGACGATCCGCGGGCGTTCCGGGCCGGCGACCACACCTGGGAGGGCCAGCGCTCGATCGACAGCCGGTTGACGTCGCTGTTCGGGCTGCACGGCGGGGCGACCGTCGCCGTCGGGGCGAGCGACGACCTGCTGGTGCAGTACGCGAGCGGGCTTCCGGGTGGCGTCGCCATGACCGTCACCCTGGCCGACCACGGCCGGCGCGACATCTCCGTGCCGACGGCCGGGGAGACCGCCCTGGCGGTCGAGCACCCGGAGGTGGCGGAGGCTCTGGGTGTCTGAGGGGACAGCAGGAGGGGGCGGCCTCTTCCCCAGACCGCCCCCTCCCGACCTCTTCCTACCAGATCACGGCCTCGCGCGCTCCCCCTGGGTGGGGTCGTCACAGCTCCCGTGCGGTCGTTCAGTTGGCGGTGGGGTCCGCGGGCGCGGTCGAGAGCACCGCGAGCCGGCCGGTCTGCCGCCCCATCACCTCACGCCAGAGGGTGGGGCCTGCGGCGCTGCTCAGCACGTCCTCCGCCCGTCCGGGGACGCAGGCCCAGGCGCCCTCGGCTATCTCCCCCGCCAGCTGCCCGGGAGACCAGCCGGCGTACCCCGCGAACACGCGCAGCCCGTCGATCTGACCCGCCACCGCCGACGCATCCCCGTCGAGGTCGACCAGGTGGACGTTCCCGGCGACGCGGCGGAGGCCCGCGCGCCGTGCGACGTCGTCCCCCGTCACGTTGGCTCCGGCCCTCGCTCCGGCGTCCGGCGACGCGGCGACCGAGGAGGTGGCCAGACAGAGCGCGGTGTCGGTCTCACACGGACCGCCGACGTGGAAGACCCCCGGGGCGACCGCCAGGTCACACCAGCCCGGGAGCACGTCGCGGATCTCCACCTGACTCGGACGCCCGAGCACGACGCCGAGCGTGCCGGTGTCGGAATGGTCGAGCACGTACACGACCGTGCCGGCGAACGTCGGGTCGGTGAGGGTGGGCATGGCGATCAGCAGGGAGCCGGGGCAGACGTCGTCCAAGCAGCCGGTGGACAGCCGGGGAACCGCGCCGGCACGCCGCCGACCCGTCGCGGGCCGCAACGGCGGACCGGACTCGGGATCGGGGGAAGGCGGGACCGGGGTCATCGCCGACAAGTGTGCCCCACCTACGGGCGGCAGGGAGGTCGGGCGCTCCTCACCGGGGACTACCTGGCCGGCCGAGACGCACGAGGCGGGTCCGGGGGGATCACACCCGGCCCGGCGGTGACCCTAGGACCGCCGTCGGGCCCCTAGGGTGACCGGCGTGCGGCAGGGCGGGACGACGGTTCGCCACCTGCTGCAGAGGACCGACTTCCGCCGGCTGCTGGCGACCCGCCTGCTGTCCCAGTTCGGTGACGGCGTCTTCCAAGCCGCACTCGCCGGCACGGTCCTGTTCAACCCGCAGCGGGCGGCTGATCCGGTCGACGTGGCGGCGGGCTTCGCCGTCCTCCTGCTGCCCTACTCGCTCGTCGGGCCGTTCGCCGGCGTCTGGCTGGACCGGTGGAGCCGTCGACAGGTGCTGCTGCACGCCAACGTGGTGCGGGCGGTGTTGGTCGCGGTCGTCGCGGTCTTGGTGGTGGACGGCGTCGTGGGCACACCGTTCTACGCCGCGGGGCTCGCCGTCTTCTCGGTCAACCGGTTCGTGTTGTCGGCGCTGTCGGCGGGTCTGCCGCACACCACCGATGCGCCGTCCCTGGTGTCGGCGAACGCGGTGTCCACGACGTCCGGCGCCGTCGCCACCGTGGTCGGCGGCGGAGCCGCGCTGGGCCTGCTGCAGGTGATCGGCCCGGGCAACGGCGGTTACGGGGCCCTCGCGCTCGCGGCCGCCCTGCCCTACCTGTCCGCCGCCGCGGTGGTGGTCGGGTTCTCCCGGTCCCACCTCGGACCCGACCACCTGGCGCGCTCGGCGCGGATCACGGCACGGGACGTGGTGGCCGGGTTGGTGGCCGGCGCCCGGCACGTGTGGGCGCATCGGGCGGCGAGAGCGGTGCTGACCGCGATCACGCTGCACCGGCTCTGCTACGGCGTCCTGACCCTCATGACCATGCTGCTGTACCGGAACACCTTCACCGGGCAGACGTCGGCCTTCTTCCCCGGCGGGCTCGTGGGCCTGGGTGAGGTGATCGGCGCCGGCGCCCTTGGAACGCTCCTGGCCGCCGTCGTCACGCCGTGGGCGGTCCGGCGCACCGGCAAGCGGCGCTGGGTCATCCTGCTGCTCGCCGGTGGCGGCGCCGCACAGACCCTGCTCGGGCTGCCGTTCGTCCCGCCGACCATCGTGCTGGCCGGCTTCGTGCTCGGCTTCATGGCGCAGGGCGTGAAGATCTGCGTGGACACCACCCTGCAGGAGACGATGGAGGACGACTTCCGCGGCCGGGTGTTCTCGGTCTACGACACGCTGTTCAACGTCAGCTACGTCGCCGCGCTGCTGGTGGCGGCGTTCGTGCTGCCGGCCTCGGGAATCTCCTATGCCGGCCTGGTGGCGGTGGGTGCGGGATACCTGCTCACCGCCGTCACCTACGCCCGCCTCGCCTGAGCGGAGTGGATTCGTGCGGGTTACACGCACGAATCCACTCCGCTCAAGCCACGAGCACCCGCATCTCCCGCCCGCAGCCCACCGGCTCGGTGCGCAGACGCCGGACCGGGAACCGCAGCAGCACCACGCCCGCCCCGTGGATGGCGTTCTGTCGGCGGAGGTCGGCAGCCCACTCGCGAGCACTGAGGTGATAGGTGAGCCCGTCCGCCTCCGCCGCCACCCGCCGGGACCGCCACAGCGCATCCACGTAGTAGGTCCCGGAGTCGGTCTCGATCGGCGCGTTCCACTCGGGCTCCGGAAGACCGGCCCCGAGCACGACCCGCCGCAGATCACTCTCGCCCACAGAGCGCATCCCTCGGCCCGCATCTCCCACCGCGGCCCTGAGCCATGGCG
This sequence comes from Blastococcus sp., assembly GCA_025965795.1. Lineage (GTDB taxonomy): Bacteria > Actinomycetota > Actinomycetes > Mycobacteriales > Geodermatophilaceae > Blastococcus_B. Next base: position 6,994 of record JAOPWH010000136.1, on the reverse strand, counting down.
TGGCGAGCCGCCCCGCCAGGCGGGTCTCCTCGGCCAACTGCTCGACCGTGGCCAGGCCCTTCTGCAGAACGTCGGCAATCACATGATCCACGTCCCCACGCCGCGGAGCGGTCAACGCGACGTCGATAGCGGCTCGTGCGGCGCAGGTCGAGCGAAGGCCTGACAGCTCGACGGCCTGCAGCGGACGACGACTCTGATGAACCACGACGAAGCCGTGCGAAGCCATGTGCTGCCCGTGCTCGCGCGACACCTCCACCATGCCGCCGTCCGGTTGGGCACGGAAGTCACCCAGAACACCGGCCACACGCCTGGCCGCGGCCAGCTCATCCGCCTTCGCGCCCCAGAGCCGCAGCGCGCTGTGGTGTGACAGGCAGGCGTCGGAACCGGCGTAGGCCAGGGCCACCAGCCACCGCTCGCGCTGCGTCAGCGGACCCGAGTGAGGGACGACGACCCCGCGCACCGGCTCCTGCCAGCGCCCCGATCGCACCGCAGTACGGATCCGCGCATTGGTGATGCCGTGTTCCCGCAACGCTTCCCGGCGGCCGACGGCCCAGCCTGGGGGGAACTCGGAAGTGATCGGCACGCTGGGATGGTCGTGCCCCTGGAAGCCCCGCGGACATCTATCCACAACCTCAGCCGCTTGCGGAGTGGATTCGTTCACGTGACCCGCACGAATCCACTCCACTGGAGGTCAGCGGGTGGACCACCAGGCGAGGAGTTCGGCTTCCGCCTCGTCCCGGGGAAGCGGTCCGCGCTCCAGGCGCAGCTCCTTCAGGAATTGCCAGGCCTCGCCGACATCCCGCCCCGGACCGATGCCGAGCAACTCCATGATCGCGTTGCCGTCGAGGTCGGGCCGCACCCGCGCCAGGTCCTCGGCGGCCGACAGGACGGCGATCCGCTCCTCGAGGGAGTCATACGTCGCCGACAGCGCCGCCGCCCGCTTCCTGTTGCGGGTCGTGGAGTCCGACCGCACCAGCTTGTGCAGGCGCGGCAGCAGGGCCCCGGCATCGGTGACGTACCGGCGCACCGCGGAGTCGGTCCACTCGCCGCTGCCGAAGCCGTGGAAGCGCAGGTGCAGGAACGTCAGCCGGGCGACCGACTCGATGACGTCCTTGGGGTATCGCAGCGCGGTGAGCCGCTTGCGGACCAGCTTCGCGCCGACCACCTCGTGGTGATGGAAGGACACCCGCCCGCGAGCCTCGTGCCGCCGCGTCGCCGGTTTGCCGATGTCGTGCAGCAGCGCGGCCAGTCGCAGCACCAGGTCCGGCGACTCCGCCTCCGGATCGGCCTTCTCCAGCGCTATCGCCTGATCCAGCACGGTGAGCGAGTGCGTGTAGACGTCCTTGTGCTGATGGTGCTCGTCGATCTCCATCCGCAGCGCCGGCAGCTCCGGAAGGACGACGTCGGCCAGGCCGGTGGCGACGAACAGTTCGAGCGCCGCCCGGGGCGAGTCCTGCACGAGTGTCTTGGAGAACTCGACCTGCACCCGCTCGGGGGTGATCCGGCCGAGCTCGCCGGCCAGCGACGTCATCGCCTCGACCACCTCGTCGACCGGCGTGAGCCCGAGCTGGGCGACGAACCGGACGGCGCGGAGCATCCGCAGCGGATCGTCGGCGAAGGAGTCGACCGCTCGCCCGGGCGTGCGCAGCCGTCGCGCCAGGAGGTCGCCGAGCCCACCGAAGGGATCGGTGACCGTACGGTCCGGACCCAGGGAGACCGCCATGGCGTTCACCGTGAAGTCACGGCGCACGAGATCGTCGACCAGCGAAGAGCCCCAGGCCACGACGGGATTGCGTGACTCGCGGTCGTAGCGGTCGGCCCGGTAGGTGGTGATCTCCAGCCGGACGCCCTGCCCGTTCGAATACACCTCGGCCCCCACGGTGCCGAACGCGATCCCGGTGTTCCACGTGGAACCCGCCCAGCCGCGCAACAGGTCCAGCACCTGCTCGGGCCGGGCGTCCGTGGTCACGTCCAGGTCGCCGGGCACGCGCGGGCCGCCCGACCCGGCCGCCAGCAATGCGTCGCGGACCGAACCGCCGACCAGGTGGACCTCGAAACCGGCGGCCGTGAACCGCGAGCCCAGCTCGGTGAGGACGGGAGAGAGGTCGACCAGCGCCCGGACCGTCTCCTGGACGGCCGGGGGCACGGGTTCCCCGTCACGAGGACTCGGGGGGGTGGCGGACACGACGAGCCAGGGTAGTGCCGCCGGTCGCGCTACCCTCCTGGCATGGGTGGGACGGGCGGACGTGGACGCCCCGGCCGCCGGTTGCGTCGGGTCGATGAGACCTCCGCCGGGGGACTGGTGGTAGCGGACGACCCTGCCACCGGGCCGCGCGCCGCCCTCATCGGCCGCACCGACCGCCGGGGGCGCCTCCTGTGGTCGCTGCCCAAGGGCCACATCGAGGCGGGCGAGACCCCCGAGGACACCGCCGTCCGGGAGGTGGCCGAGGAGACCGGGATCATCGGCGAGATCGTCGCGACGCTGGGGATCATCGACTTCTGGTTCGTCGCCGACGGACGCCGGGTGCACAAGACCGTGCATCACTTCCTGCTCCGCGCGGTCGGTGGCGCGCTGTCCGATGCCGACATCGAGGTGACCGAGGTGGCCTGGGTGCCGCTGGAGGAGCTGAGCGGGCGCCTCGCCTATGCAGACGAGCGGGCACTGGTCGAGCGTGCGCCCGCCTTGCTCGCCGACAGCGCCTGACCGAGCTTGCGAGGTCCAGACAGGCCCAGCCCGGCTCCGCGGCACGCAGCCGACGAGCCCCGGCGAGGAGGTCGAATGCTGCGGACGGCGCTGCTGCGCGCCGCCGTTCGCCCTCTCGTCGTCGCGGCGCTGAGCGCCACCGCGCTGGGGTTCCTGCCGGCCCCCGCCCTGGCGGCGCCCCCGACGCCGGTCCTCGCTGCCGCACCGGCGGACGACGCCATCGAGCCGGACCGGCCCGTGCAGATCGACGTGGGCCGCTTCGAGCCCCGTGCGGTCACCCCCGGCGCGACGGTCACCGTCACCGGCACGCTGACCAACACCGGCGCCGCCCCCATCAGCGGTCTCAGCATCCGCATGCAGCGGGGCGCGGTGCTGACCACCCGCTCCGAGCTGGCCGCCGACGGTGCCGACCCTGATCCGGCCACCGCCGTCGAGCCGGAATTCCAGCCGCTGCCCGGCGAGCTGCCCGCCGGCGGGGAGCTGGAGTTCACCTACACCGTGCCCTCCGAGGCACTGCGGCTGCAGCGCGACGGGGTCTATCCCGTGCTGCTCAACGTCAACGGCGCGCTCGACGGGGATCAGCAGCGGGTGGGCCAGCTGTCCACGTACCTGGTGCAACATCCCGCCGACCCGGTCGCCCGGACGGCGGTGGCGTGGCTGTGGCCGCTGGTCGAGCGGACCCATCGCGGCCCCTCCGGCACGTTCCTCGACGACGGGCTCGCCGACGCGGTGCGCGGCGAAGGGCGGCTGGACCGGGCGCTGTCGGTGATCGAGCGGCTGCCGGGCACCCTGCTGCCAGGGGCCGAGACGCCCGTTCCCGCGGTCCAGGTGGCGCTGGCGATCGATCCGGCGCTGATCGAGGAGCTCACGATCATGGCGGCGGGACCCTACGACGTCGCGGGCCAGGACGACGCGGGACGCGGAACGGCTGCCGCCGCCGCGTTCCTCGAGCGGCTGACCGCGGTCGCCGCGGTCCACCGGGTCATCGCCCTTCCCTACGGCGACGTCGACGCCGACGCACTGCACACCGCCGGTCTGGACGCCGTCCTCGCGCGCAGCCTGCCCGGAACACCGGCCGGCACCGCCGCGGACCCCGTCGGCAGCCCGAGCGGGGACAGCGCCGCCGCGACGCCCGCCGAGGACGCCGGGGCCCCGGTTCCCTAGGAGGCGCCCGGCGTCGGGGCCGGCGCGGAGCTCCTGTCCGCCGCCCTCGACGCCGAGCCGCGCACCGATCTCGCGTGGGCACCCGGAGGATCGGTCTGCGAGGGCACGCTGGCCACCCTGCGTGCCGGTGGCACCGACCTGGTCGTGCTGGATGCCGGCGGCCTGAGCGAGGGCAGCGCGGCGGTGGGCCTCGCCGGCGATCGGGCCTCCGCGCACGCCACGGTCTCCACGGCCACCGGACCGCTGGAGGCCCTGGTCGCCGACCCCACGCTGGGAGAGGTCGTCGGATCGGCGGAGCGGGCCCCGGGCGGCGCGCGCATGGCCGAGCAGCGCTACCTCGCCGACCTCGCGCTCCTGAGCATGCAGGCCCCGCCGGGCACCGAGTCCACGATCCTGGTGGCAGCTCCCCGCGACGTGGACGCCGGGCTCGAGGGCGCCGGCGCGATGATCGCCGACACGGCCGCCTTCCCCTGGCTGCGTCCGGCCACGGTGGCCGAGCTGGCCGCCGGTCCGTCGGCCGAGGCCGGCGCGCTCGTGGCGCCGGTCGATGCGGCCACCCTGGACCCCGCCGGCCTCACCGACGTCGGAGCTGCTGCCGGCATCCGGGAGGCCCTGGCCGGCGCCGTGGTCGGGGACGCCGACAGCGCGCTGAGCGCATACGACGCCGCGATCTCCCGCGCCACCTCGACGGCCTGGCGAGGCGATCCGGAGGCGTTCCGTGCCTCCGCCGGAGCCCTGCGGTCGGCACTGGAGCGGTTGCGCGGCCAGGTGACCCTGCTGGCACCGGCCGACGGCACCTACAGCCTGGGCTCCACCGAGGCCCCCCTCGTCCTGACGGTCCGCAACGACCTGCCCATCGCAGTGCAGGTCCGCCTGCAGGTGGGCGCGCGGGGCACCCGGGGCCTGTCCATCAGCGACATCGGCCTGCAGACCCTCGCCCCGGGCCAGCGCACCACGCTCCAGGTGCCGACGGAGGTACGGCAGTCGGGTGGCTTCGCCGTCAACGCCCAGCTCACCACCCCGGACGGCGCCCCCCTGGGCGACCGGATCGAGCTCCAGGTCAAGAGCACCGCGTACGGCGCCATCTCCCTGCTGATCACCTTCGGTGCCGCAGGCCTGCTCGCCCTGCTGTTCCTGCGCCGCCTCATCCACTTCGTCCTGCGCCGCGGTACGACCGCTCAGACCGACGATGCCGGCGCACCGGATGGTGCCGCCGTGCCCCGGCCCCCCAACAGGAGCCCCGTGTGACCGGCCCGGACGAGGACGGCCGGGCCGTGCCCGCACCCCCGCCTCCCCCGCCCTCCCCGCCCGCGAACCGTGGAGCGGGCCTGCCGCCGTCCCCCTACCGCGCGACCCCGCCGCCGGACGCCGCCTTCGCCGAACCGATGCCGAAGGCCGTGACCGCTCCGCCCGAACAGGCCCGACCCGAGCCGGCCCGACCGCCGCTGCCGCCGCTGTCTGCCTCCCGCAACCGCTGGGTGCCCGTCGCCGACGACACCCAGGTGATGACGGCGCTGCCGCCGGTTCCGCGCGGACCGGTGGAAGAGACCGACGACGAGGTCGAGGAGCGCGAGGGCGCCCCCGGCGCCAGCGGCGGCATCCTCCGCGCGGCCGGCACCATGGCCGTCGCGACGCTGGTCTCCCGCATCACCGGGCTGCTGCGCACGATGGTGCTGGCGGCTGCACTCGGCGTCCTCGCGGTCGCCGACGCGTACAACACCGCCAACACGCTGCCCAACATCGTCTACGAGCTGCTGCTGGGCGGGGTGCTCGCTTCCGTCGTCGTCCCGCTGCTGGTCCATGCCCAGGAGCGCGACCGGGACGGCGGCACCGCCTACGCCCAGCGCCTGGCGACCCTCGCGGTCGTGGGGCTGGTGGTCGTGACCGCCGTGGCCGTCGCGATCGCCCCGTGGCTGACCGCGCTGTACGGCATCACCGGCGATCCGGAGCAGGTCCGGCTGGCCAACTGGCTGGCGCGGATCCTGCTGGTCGAGATCGTCTTCTACGGCATCGGCGCCCTGGCGCAGGCGATCCTCAACTCGCGGGGGGTCTTCGGGCCCGCGGCCTGGGCACCGGTGCTCAACAACCTGGTCGTCATCGCCACGGGCGGGCTGTTCATCGCCGCCAGTGGGCCCGGCCCCCTCGACGCGGTCGCGATCACGCCCGGGCAGGTGTGGCTGCTGGGCTGCGGCACCACGCTGGGCATCGCCGTCCAGGCGCTCGTGCTGCTGCCGCTGCTCCGCGGCGTCGGCGTTCCGCTGCGGCCCCGGTGGGGGCTGCGGCACACCGGACTGCGGGAGGCCGGCACGCTGGGCCTCTGGGTGATCGCCTACTCCGCCGTGAGCGCCGTCGGTGTCGCCGTCGCCATGCGCGTGGCCAACCAGGCACAGCGGGACGGCGGGCTCGGCTCCACGGCGTTCTCCTACGCCAGCCTGCTGTTCCAGATGCCCTACGGGATCATCGGCGTCGCCCTGCTCACGGCCCTGCTGCCCCGGATGAGCCGGGCCGCCTCCCGGCACGACGTGTCCGGGGTGACGGAGGACCTGTCGCTGGGCACCCGGCTGTCGGCCCTCGGGCTGCTGCCGGTGACCGCGGTCCTCGTCGTGCTCGGCCCCGACCTGGGCATCCTCGCCTTCGCCCGGGGCAACACGGCGGCCGCCGACGCCGAGGCGATCGGAACAGCGCTGGCCGTCGGGGCGTTCGGGCTGCTGCCCATGGCGGTGACCCTGCTGCAGCTGCGGGTGTTCTACGCCATGAAGGACGCCCGCACCCCCACGCTGATCCAGATCGGCATGGTGGTCGTGCGCGTGCCGCTGCTGCTCGCCGTGCCCGCGGTCGTCGAACCCCGGTCGGTGGTCGCCGGTCTCATGCTGGTCACGAGCCTGACCTACGTCGCCGGATGGGTCCTGGGCGACCTCGCGCTGCGCCGCCGGCTCGGAGCGCTGCGCACGCGGGAGACGTTCGCGCCGCTGCTGCGGATGTTCGCGGCCTCGGCCGCCGCGGGCCTCGTCGGCTGGCTGACGGTGAAGGTGACCAACGACGTGCTCGGCGCGTCCACCGCAGGGTCGCTCGCGCGGGTGCTGATCGGTACCGTAGTCATCGGCGGCGTGGCTCTCGCAGGTCTCG
>JAOPWH010000135.1 GCA_025965795.1 Blastococcus sp. | reverse complement strand
TGAGCAGGTCCTGGAAGCGCACCCCCACCACGTCGTCGGCCGATCGGCCGGTCCAGGCGCAGAAGGTGCGGTTGACCTTGACGATGCGGCCATCGGGCAGCGTCGAGAGGTACCCCATCGGCGCGTTCTCGTAGAGGTCGGCCGGATCCTCCTCGAGGAGGCGGTCGAGCTGCCCCCGGGAGTCCTGCCCGCCGTCGCCTGCGGCCGTCTCCTCGGTCACCCTGTCGGTCACCCCGACAGGAACGACCGGATGGCGGCCGTCGTCTCCTCCGGCGCGCTCAGGTTCGGGCAGTGGCCGGTGGCCTCGAGGTGGACGAGCACGCTGCCCGGGATGTGCTCGTGGACATAGGTGCCCACGGGTTCCGGTGCGATGACGTCGGAGCTGCACTGCAGCACCAGCGTGGGGACCGAGACCGACGCCAGGTCGGCGCGGTTGTCCGAGAGGAAGGTGACGCGGGCGAACTGGCGGGCGATGCCGGGATCGGTGCGGCAGAAGCTGTTGGTCAGCTCCTCGGCGAGCTCCGGCCGGTCGGCGTTGCCCATGATCACCGGCGCTATCTGCGCCGACCAACCGAGGTGGTTGCTGTCGAGTGAGTCGAGCAGGCCGGCGATGTCGGTGCGGCTGAACCCACCGACGTAGTCGCCGTCGTCGACGTAGCGCGGGCTCGGCCCGATCATGACCAGCGCGCCGAACAGCTCGGGCGCGCGGCGGCAGGCCAGCACGCCGATCATCGCGCTCACCGAGTGCACGACGAACACGACGACGGAGAGCTCGAGCTCGCGGCACACGTCGACGACGTCCGCGGCGTAACCCTCGAGCGACCCGTACTTGTCCGGGTCGTACGCGCCGAGGTCGGACCTGCCCGAACCGACGTGGTCGAAGAGCACCACCTTGTGGTCGACCTCGAAGTCGGGGGCGACGAACCGCCACATCTCCTGGTCGCAGCCGAACCCGTGCGCGAACACCATCGGCCGGCCCGACGGGACCCCACGGACCGTCACGGAGTTGCGGGTCAGGACGTTCGCCACCGGACGACCCTACCCACGGGGAACCGGCATCCGGAAACTACTGTCGCCCGGCCTCCCGTTGGTCCTACCCTTCCGGTCATCCCGATACGGCAGAACGCGCCGGAGCACGGGCACCAGCGCTGAACGAGGTGTGCACCATGACCGCTGCCGCGGTCCGTACCCGCTCCGCCATCCCCTCCCCCCGCACCGCGGTCGACAGCCTCCTCCCGGCGCCGGGCGAGGAGCCGACGGGACCGGCGGTCGGCTACCAGCGTGTCCTGCACCAGCTGGTCCGCCGCGAGCTCCGGATGCTCGCCGAGCTGGCCGGCTGGGCGCCGGCCGACGAGGCCGGGCGCACCGCAGTCCTCACCGGGCACGCCGACCTGATCGGCCGGGTACTGCTGCACCACCACCGGGCCGAGCGCGAGGCGGTCTGGCCGGCGCTGCGCCGCAACGTGCCGGCCGAACTGGACGGCCGGCTCCGCGCGGCGGTCGAGGACTGGGCGGCCACCTGCGCCCGCATCGACTCGATGCTGCGTGACGTCGCGACCGCCGCCCGCCAGTGGGCGGTGGCCGCCACCGTTCCCGCGCGCGACCGCTTCGCCGCGGCCTGCCGATCGCTGGCCGACGCCGTCGACGCGCAGACCGCCGAGGAGGAGCGCACGGTGCTGCCGCTCCTGGAGGTGCACCTGCACGCCGACGACTGGGCGGCCATCGCCCGGACGGCCCGATGCCGGCTGACCGGCTTCGAACAGCTCCTGGTGCTGGGCCTCGCGCTCGAGGACGCCTGCGCCGCCGACCGGGCCCGCCTGCTGGGCGGGCTGTCCCCCGTGACCCGCGCGGCCTGGCGGCTGTACGGCGGCCGGCAGTTCCGGGCCGCCGTCGTCCGGCTCCGTGGTGCCCCGCCCGCCGTCTGAGGATCAGTAGCGCGACGTACCGCAGTCCGCGCAGCGCTTCTTGGCCGCCGCCGTGTGCGCGGAGCAGTTGTCGCAGATCCAGGTGGTCCGTTCCTTGGTCGCTGTGCTCATCGCTCCCCCTTCCGTGCCGCCCTTTCGGTGTGACGGACACCGTGGACGGTAGGCAGCGGACGTGACAGGAACGTGTCCCCGAGGTTGCGGTACGCCGGGGATTCGCTGTGAGCAGGCATGCTCGTCGGCGACACGCACGCGGCAGGCGCAGATCCGCGGGCCTGCGAACAGGAAGAGATGGCTTTGTCGACAGCTCGACCCGCCGGACAGGCAGCTCCGGAACCGTCAGCGGCGCTGGTGGCCGAACAGGGGTACGTGACCGGGCTGCACCGCCGGCTGGACGATCTCCGGGCGCACACCGTGCACCGGCTGGAGGAGGCCCTGGCCGGCTCCCCGCACAATCCGCAGGCGGTCGGCGAGAAGGAGGCCGCCGTCCAGCTGTACACCGAACGGCTGGTCGCCCTGGACGCCGCCGACGCCGGGCTGTGCTTCGGCCGCCTCGACCGCCACGACGTCGACGTGCCGCGGTACATCGGGCGGATCGGTCTGTCCACCGAGGACGGCCGGGAGGAACCCCTGCTGGTCGACTGGCGGGCGCCCGCGGCCCAGCCGTTCTACACGGCCACGCCGCTGCACGACCAGGGCGTGCGACGACGGCGGCACATCCGTACCCGCGGCCGGACGGTCGTGTCGATCGCCGACGAGACCCTCGACCTCGACGACGCGGCCCTCGCCGACCCGGCAGCCGTCGAGCGGGCCGGGCTGACCGGGGAGTCGGTGCTCCTCGCCGCCCTGAACGCGACGCGCACCGGCCGGATGACCGACATCGTCCGCACCATCCAGGCCGAGCAGGACCGGATCATCCGCGCCGACGCCCGCGGCGTGCTCGTCGTCCAGGGCGGGCCGGGCACGGGCAAGACCGCGGTCGCGCTGCACCGCGCGGCCTTCCTGCTCTACACCCACCGCGAGCGGCTGGCCCGCAGCGGCCTGCTCATCGTCGGGCCGTCGCCGACCTTCCTCAGCTACATCGCCGAGGTGCTGCCCTCACTCGGCGAGACCGGCGTGGTCCTCGCCGACGTGGGCGGCCTCCGGCCGGGGCTGCGCGCGGCGGCGACCGAGCGCCCGGAGGTGGCGGAGGTCAAGGGCCGGCTGGCCATGACGGAGGTGATCGCGGCCGCGGTGGCCGCCCGGCAGGGCGTCCTGGACAGCCCCGTCGAGCTGCTCATCGACGGGATCCCGCTGCGCTTCACCCCCACCGACGCCGCGCGGGCCCGCACCCGGGGCCGGGCCGCCTCCCGGCTGCACAACGAGGCCCGCCCGGCCTACGCGCGACGCGTCGTCGACCGGCTGGCCCAGCGCTACGCGGACAAGCTGGGCGCCGACGTCCGGGGCGGGACGAACCTGCTCGACGACGCCGATCGGACCGCACTGCGGCGCGAGGTCGCCGCCGAGCCCGCCGTGCACGCGCTCGTCGACCGGCTGTGGCCCCGGCTCACCCCGGAGCGGCTGCTGCGGGAGCTGTTCGCATCACGGGAGCGCCTCGTCGCCGCCACTCCGGGCTGGACGGATGCCGACCGCGAGCTGCTGCTCCGCCCGGCCTCGTCGGACTGGACCCCCGCCGACGTGCCGCTGCTGGAGGAGGCCGACGAGCTGCTCGGCGTCGACGACTCCGCGCAGCAGGCGGCGGCGCGGCGGGAGGAGGCCCGCCGGCGCCGCGACGCGCAGGAGGTCCTCGACCTGCTGCACGGCTCCCGCTCGATCGACAACGAGACCGAGGAGGAGTCCGAGGAGCTCAGCGCCGGCGACCTGCTCGACGCCGAGGGCCTGGCCGGGCGCCAGGAGGAGCGGGACCACCGGACGACGGCGGAGCGCGCGGCCGCCGACCGCAGCTGGACCTACGGGCACGTGATCGTCGACGAGGCCCAGGAACTGTCGGCGATGGCCTGGCGGCTGCTCATGCGGCGCTGCCCCACGCGCTCGATGACCGTGGTGGGTGACGTCGCGCAGACCGGCTCCCTCGCCGGCGCCTCGAGCTGGGCGCAGGTGCTCGCTCCGCATCTGGGCAGCGACTGGCGGATGGAGGAGCTGACCGTCAACTACCGCACCCCGGCCGAGATCATGGAGGTCGCCGCCGAGGTCCTCGCCGCGGGCGGCGCCACCGCGACGGCCGGCCGCTCGGTGCGCTCCACCGGCGTACGGCCCTGGGCCCGCCGGGTGACCGACGCCGACCTTGCCGACGCCGTCGCCGAGGCGGCCGCGGAGTTCGACAAGGAGGACGGGACGCTCGCGGTCCTGGCGCCCCGCATGCGGCTCGACGCCGTGACGGCGGCCGTCCGGGCACGCATCCCGGACATGTCCGCCGACCTCCCCGCGGGGCCGGTCGTGCTGCTTCCCGCGGGCGCCAAGGGCCTGGAGTTCGACTCGGTGCTCGTCGTCGACCCGGTCGGGATCGTCACCGAAGGCGTGCGCGGGCACAACGACCTCTACGTCGCGCTGACCCGTGCCACCCAGCGGCTCGGGGTCGTCCATCCGGGCGACCTACCGCCCGACCTCGCCGGCCTCGAGGTGCGCGACTAGCGGACGGCCAGCACCACCCCGCTCGCGGGCTTCGCCGGGATGCGGCGCAGCGAGATCGAGAGGTCCTGCTCGGGGACGTCGAACTCCAGGCGGGCCAGCCGGACGGCGAGGGCCGACAGCAGCGCCACCGTGATCCGCTCACCGGGACAGCGGTGACCGGTGCGCGGATCGCCTCCGCCCTGCGGGATCAGGTCGTAGGCCCCGATCTCCCGGTCGAGGAACCGCTCGGGCCGGAACGCGTACGGGTCGCCCCACAGGTCCGGGTCGTGGTTCTGCCCGTAGATGTCCAGCAGCACCATCGCGTTCTCCGGTATGCGCTCGCCGTCCCACTCGACCTCGCGCGGCGCGCGGCCGCCGATGAACGGCGCGAACGGGTAGAACCGCCGCACCTCGTGGGCGAAGGCCTCCGCGAACGCCGGGTCCCCGCCCGCCAGTCGCTCCCGGTGCCGCGGCTCCCGGATCAGCGCGTGCGCGGAGAACGCCATGAACCAGCAGACGGCAGTGGTCGGCCGGATCACGTTGATCAGCTCCACCGCGGCCACCCGCGGCTCGAGCAGCTCGCCCCCGGCATCGCGATGGGTGGCGACCACCTGCAGCGCCGACCCCTCGGGCACGGTCGCCGTCCCGGCACGGACCTGCTCGACCAGGGATGCCAGCCAGGCCTCCCGGCGGTGCCGCGCGCGGCGGGCGCGGAAGTGCCGCGGGCCGGCGGTGGCGAAACCGTCGACCAGGGACACCAGGTCACGGGCCAGCGCGGGCACCTCGTGGTCGGTCACCGGCACGCCGGCCCAGCGGCACACCGAGCCCGCGATCACCCGGCTCGACTCGTCGAGGAGCACGATCTGCCGCCCGGCCCACGTGTGGGCGGCGTCGTCCCAGGCCGCGGCTGCCTGCTCGACCAGCGATCCGATCCCGTCCTCGCGCATCAGCAGCGCCACGAACATCGCCTTGCGCACCCGGTGCGCCTCGCCGTCCAGGGTGTGCACCGCACCCTTGCCGAACAGCGTCGCCTGCACCGGCTCCGGCAGGGCGCCGCCGCGGACGACGTGGTCCTCGTCGTACAGGAAGCGTGCGGCATCCGGGCCCTCGATGCCGTACGCCGGCATGCCGCCCAGGCGGGTGGGCACGGTGCGCCGACTCCGCGAACGCCGTTCGTCCGGTAGCCAGGCGTACCCCTTGGCCATCAGCTTCAGGCTGTTGTCGAATCTCGCCATGCGGGCTGCGTTCCCACGGCGGATCCGGGCCAACCATGATCGTCAGCCTGGGCGCTGTTCCTGCACCCGGTCGTCGACCGCGTCGGTGGCCCCGTCCACGGGGGTGCCGGCGTACCCGAGCCGGCGCAGCAACGCCACCACCTCCTGGACGGCCGTGGACCCTGCCTCCTCCGACAGGGCCCGCTCCGGCAGCGCCTCGGCCATGACCGTCAGTGCGTCGGACAGCCTGCGCTCCTCCTCGTCGAGCAGGCCGCGGTACGCGCGGTCGAGGAGGTAGCCGGTGGGCGGCGTGGACAGGCAGCCGATCAGGTCCAGCAGCACCTCCAGCCGGCGGGCCGCCTCCGCCGGAGGGCTCCCGGCCGGTGCCATCGCGACGGTCTCCACGTCCCGCTCCCAGAGCCGGGCGCGGGCGGCGTCGTCGCGCAGCGCCAGCACGGTGCCGGTCCGCCGGCCCGGCTCCGAGCCCTGCACCTGCAGAGCACTGCGCACCTGGTGGGCGATCCGGATCAGGTCGTCGTCGAGCATCGAGGTGCCGACGAAGAGCACGTGCCGGGTGAGCAGCAGGGAGTGCAGGACACCGGCCAGCGCGGCCCGGGTGTCGCCGAACTGCAGGTACTCCTCACGGGTCAGCACCACGCTCTCCGGATGGGCGGCGTCGCCGTGCAGCTTGAGCAGCCAGGGGGCACCCGGCTGCGCCTCGTCGAAGGGCAGCACCTGGAGACGGCGTCCCATGTCGGTGGCGGCGAGCTCCACCAGCGGGTCGTAGTTGGTGGTGACGAACTCCTGGACCGGCAGGTCGGCGACCAGCGCGTGCGCGAGGGCGTACGAGCCGGGCCCGAAGCGCTCCTGGACGAAGGCCTCCACCTGCTCCCGTCCGAGTTCGCGGGCCAGCAGGGCGGCGGAGTCCTGGGGCGGCAACCGGCCCAGCCCCTCGCGCAGGTCGTCGTCGAGGCCCGAGCGGGCGGCCAGCTCGTCGAGCAGCTGCTCCCACGTCGGCAGACCGGCGGCCGCGCTCACCCCGGCCCCGATGAACACGGCCAGCTGGCCCCGGCGGGCCTTCTCGCCCAGCTGTCGGGCCAGTTGCCGCAGGTGGTCGGGCAGATCCCAGCCCCCGTCCTCCCCGCGCCGCACCCGCTGGGCGGCGGCGAGGTCGCTCGGGCTGCGCAGCACGAGGGCGACGTCGAAACCGTGCGCCTCCGCGGCCTCGCGGAGCACCGGCAGCAGCTGCTGCAGGAGCGCACCGCGCCGGCCGGCCGCCCCGCCCCAGCCGGTGCCGAGCGCGGGAAGGCCCACCAGCCGGCGCGCACGGCCGTGCACCGGCTCGACGACCGTGCGGCGAGCCACCGCGGCCAGTGCCTCCCGTGCTCCGTCCAGCAGCCAGGGGAGCCCGCCGTCGTCACCGACACGTCGATCGTCGACGGTGTCCACGAGCCATACCCGGCGGGAGTCGTCCCCGGGCACCTCCAGCACGCGCTCGTCACCGGACCAGGACAGCCCGACGCAGGCACCGTCGTCCGAGCTGTCGGCCAGCACGTCGTCCGGCAGGAGGGGGCACCAGCCGGGCGACACCCGGAGCGACCGGTCGGTGGGCACGAGGACGTCGTCACAGACCAGGCGGGTCAGGTCCGCGCCGACGACGAAGACGTGTCCAGCCACACCGCGGCCTTACCCGAGCGGCCCTCGATCAGGCGCCCCGATCAGGCCCCGCAACCCCCGGCGCCGCAGGCGCAGCCCGCGCAGGAGGCCGGCCGGGCGGGAGCCGGGCGGGCCGCGACGGCCCGCAGGTTGACCGCCCCGATCAGCAGCGGCACGCCCAGCACGGCGACGGCCAGCGCGGTGACCACGGTGGCGACGTCGGCCGCCCGCGCCCAGCCCTGCGCCAGGCCGGTGACGACGAGCAGGCCCGTGACGAGCACCGACCAGACCAGCAGGGCGAGACCTCCGCGCCGGGCGGCGGGACCGCGGGCGAGCAGCATCCCCGCGGCTGCCAGGAGCACGACCGGCACGCCCACCAGCAGGACGCGGGCCGCGAGCGCCGCGGAGGCGAGAGCCACGAGCATCGCGGCGAGCCCGGC
>JAOPWH010000116.1 GCA_025965795.1 Blastococcus sp. | reverse complement strand
CCACCGGGTGGGGTGAGTGACGGGGCTCGAACCCGCGACACCCAGGATCACAACCTGGTGCTCTACCGACTGAGCTACACCCACCATGTCCCGAGCCCGCGAGCCTGGGAACCGGCGCAACGATACCGGAGCCGCTCGGCACGCCGACGAGAAGGAGTCCCTGTCCCTACCCGACCCGGTGAGATCGGGTGATGAGGGGTTCGAACGGCGTCGCGCGCCCGTTCCTCACGGTCGAGGGAGCCGACGGCGTCAGGCCGTGCCGGCGGAGTCCTCCGGCGGGTTCGCGTCGCCGGCGGCGAGCAGCGCGGCGAACGAGCCCACGACCTCGTCGGCCGCGCTTCGGGCCTCGTCCCCGCTCGGGCCCGGCGCGGGGACGAAGAGCGTGCGGCGGTAGTAGGCCAGCTCTCGCACCGACTCGATGATGTCGGCCAGCGCCCGGTGGGCCAGCCCCTTCGGCGGCTGGGCGAAGTAGACGCGGGGGAACCAGCGGCGGGCGAGCTCCTTGACCGAGGACACGTCGACCATCCGGTAGTGCAGGTGGTCGTCGAGCTCCGGCATGTCGCGGGCCAGGAAGCCGCGGTCGGTGCCGATCGAGTTGCCGCACAGCGGCGCCGTCCGTCGCTCGGGCACCCACCGCTTGATGTACGCGAGCACCTGCTGCTCGGCGTCGGCCAGGGTGAGTGTGGACGCGCGCACCGCCTCGGTGAGTCCCGACCTGGCGTGCATCTCCGACACGACCTGGTTCATGCCGTCGAGGTCGGCGTCGTCGGCGGAGATGATCAGGTCGAGGCCCGGGTCGAGGACGTTCAGCTCGGAGTCGGTGACGAGCACCGCGACCTCGACGAGCTTGTCCTTGACGAGGTCCAGCCCCGTCATCTCGCAGTCGATCCAGACCAGGTGCCCCGCGCTGTCAGCCACGCCGCCCGACAGTACGCACCGTCCGACGGTACGCACCGCCTGCACCGGGCGCCCCGCCCGTCCGGCGTCTACCGCAGCACCGCCCGCGCCGCGAGTCGAAGGGGTCGGAATCGGCGCCTTCCGCGGTTAGGGTCGGGGTCGGTCCCACGAGGCAAGGAAGATCCGCCGTGCCCCCACCTGCTGCACCCGTCTCCGTTCCTGCGGCGGTTCCGTCGGCGCCGGGCTCGATCCGCGCCGGGCTCAGCCACCCGGTCGCGCTCGTGCGTTGGTTCTGGGCGGCGTACCTGACGCCCGGCCGGCCCGGCCGGCTGACCGACCAGACCGAGCTCGGCTGGATGTACTCGGCCTGGCTCGGTGCGTTCCTGCTCAAGATGCTGGGCTCGTCGTGGGACGTCTCCTGGCACTTCCGCTGGCTGCGCGACGACCTCGCGCCCCCGCACCTGCTCAACTCGGCCGGCACCGCCGTCGTCATCGCGCTCGTGGTCGTGCACAGCTACACCGGCTACGGCGTCGACCGGCGCGCCCTGCACCTGATGCAGTCGGGCATCGCCATGTTCCTCATCGCCGTGCCGGTCGACATCCTCAACCACCGGATCAACGGCCTGGACATCACCAGCTGGAGCCCCAGCCACGGCCTGCTCTACCTGGGGACGGCGATCATGCTGGCCGGCGCGATCCGGGGATGGTGGCTCTACGCCGCGCCCGGCCGCGTACGCACGCTCGTCTCGCTCGGCCTCTGGCTGTTCTTCGTGGAGAACGTCCTCTTCCCGAACCAGCACCAGGAGTACGGCGTCCTGTCGCTGCGCGACTACCTCGCGGGCCACACGACCGCCGAACCGTCACTGCTCGACTTCGCCGCCTCTCAAGGTCAGACGCCCACGATGTTCATGCTCCCGGTGCCGTCGTGGGTGCACCCGGCCTGGATGATCTGCGCGGGTCTGCTGGCGCTCGTCGTCGCCCGCAAGGTCGTCGGGCTGCGCTGGACGGCGACGACGATCGCCGCCACCTACCTGGCCTACCGGGCCCTCATGTGGCTCGGCCTCGTCGCGATGGGCTTCCCGCCCTCGGTGCTGCCGTTCGTCCTGCTCGTCGGTGCGGTGCTCGTCGACCTCGCCGTCACCTGGCGGGTGCCCGGTTGGGCGGCGGGGCTGCTCGTCACGGGCGCCGTCTTCGCGGCAGGTGTGGCGCAGGAGGCCATCGGCCTGCTGCCGCCCTGGAACTGGTGGTCGGTACTGCCGGTCGCGGTGGGTTTCAGCGCCCTCTGGACCGCGGTCGACCTGCTGTGCCGCAGCGGGTGGTTCGCCCGATGGCGCACCGCCGGCGAACCCGGGGCCGTAGCGGCTCCTGCGCCGGTCTGATCCGCGCCCGCTCCGGCGCGGACGGCCGGATCGCCGCGTCCCATGACGTAGCGTCGGACGCGGCCGCCGACGCCCCGGTTCGTCCGACGGCCGCCCGCGGCGCCGCGTCCCGGCCGGCCCCCCACATCCACGATCGGCGATCGCTCCGGAGGACGACGTGCTGGCCCTGACCCCCGTGCCGCTGCAGACGGCGGGGGAGACCGCGCTCTTCGCGGAGCTGGCCCGCTGGGACACCGGAGGGTCCGTCCGGGCCGCCGTCGTGGCCTCGCTGCCGCTCACCGACGGTCCGCTGAACCGCCGCCTCTCCGATGCCGTCCTCTTCGTGCCGGAGGGCCTGGCGGTCGTCCGGGTCGTCGAGGTCAGCCGTCAGTCCGGTGTCGTGACCGCGCGCCCCGAGGGGGCCTGGTCCATCGCGCCCGAGAGTGGACCGAGTTCGACGCTGCAGCTCGGAGGGGGGAGTTCCAGCCCGCTCGACGGCCTGATGCGCGCCGGCATGGACGTCGCCGTCCGGCTGCGCAAGGCCGGCCTGGAGCCGGGCCGGATCGCCCGGCTCACGGTTCTCGTCGGCGAGGTCACGGGCCTCGTTCCCGAGGACGGCGACCTCGGCGAGGGTGACCAGGTCGCCCGCCTGGAGCCGCGGTCGTTGCTCCTCGGCATCGCCCGGGCCAGCCGCTACACCGCCGTCGACAACCCCCGGCTGTGGGCGACGGCCGACGTCCGAACGGCGCTCGAGGCGCTCGGGCTGCCCGGCCGCGGCCCGTCGGTGGAGGAGCTCAACGGCGAGGGCTTTCCCTACTCCCCGTACGTGCTGCGCCGGCCCGGGCTGATGATGCCGGCCGCGATGGCGGCCAACTCCACGAACGCGACGGAGTCCGGCGCGGAACGGCCTCCCGTGCCCGAGCCCGCCGCTACCCCTGAATCGGTCGAGCGCAGCGAGGCGGAGATTCCCGCGGGGGCCGCCGAGCCGCGGGCGGGGCACCCCCCGCGCACCGACGCGACGGTCAGCAGCTCCGTGCCCGCCCCCGCGCCGTCGGTCCAGCCGTCGGTCCAGGCACAGGTCCCGGTCGCGTCACCACCCGTCTCCGGTCCGCCGTCTCCGGCCGTCTACGCCGGTCAGCCGCGCCAGGACACCGTGCAGATCGACGGGCCGGAGAGCGCGCAGACCAACGACTCCGGGGGCATCGGCGGGCTGTTCACGAACGCGGAACCGCTGTACCCCCAGGCCGGACCGTCGGCGGCTGCGCCCACCGCGTCGCCCCCGCCTCCCGCTGCGCCGCCCACCCCGGCGACGTCGGTCTTCGCACCGCCGCCGGCCGGTCCGATGCCACCGCTCCGCCGGCCGGTCACGCGCGAGCGGCATTCGGACGAGGACGTCGACGACGATGCCGAGCCGAGCGGCCGGGGACGCACCGTCCTGCTCGCGCTGCTCGGTCTGGCGGTCGTCCTCGGGCTCGGATTCCTGGGATGGTCGATTCTCGGCGACCGGACCAACGGCGGCTCCGACGCCGGTCCCTCCGCGGGAGCCACCTCGACGGCGGCAGCCGGTCCGGAGGTCGGTGCGGTCCAGGAGATCGCCGGCGTCGCCTACACGCTCCAGGCGGAGCAGGTCGACGACACCTGCGTGGGCCACTCCTACGGCGACACGGCCGACTTCTTCGCCACCACGAACTGCACGGGTGTTGCCCGGGCCCTCTACTCCGCCGACCTGGCGGGCGGACCCGTCGTCGTCTCGGTGAGCCGGGTGCAGATGGCCGATCCGCAGGCCGCCAGGAACCTGCAGGCGCTCACCGACCGGAACGGCAGCGGCAACATCAGCGACCTGCTCCGGGAGGGCGTCCGCTACACCGGCAGCCCCGACAAGCTGTCGTCGGCCGAGTACGCCAGTGCACTCTCGGGCTCCACGGTCACGATCGTGGAGAGCGCCTGGGTGGATCCCGGTGCCGGCGGCAGCGACGCCGACATCGACACGGTGGCCAGCAACGGCCTGGCCCTGGAGACGCAGCCCGTCCCCGGTTCTTGAGGCCGCGTCCGGAGGCCGCGGCGAGCCTGCGAGCGGTGAGAGGGACGGGGTCCTTTCGCTCAGGCGGTCGCGGCGTTCCAGGCCATCCGGGTCAGCAGGCCGGCCATGGCCGGGCGGCCGAGCCGGCCGGCGCTGTGCGGGGTGGAGTTGATCAACCCGAAGACGGCGTGCGCCCGCGCCCGGCACGTCACGGCGTCGTCGCCGGGATGCAGACGGGCGAGCACGGCCACCCACACCTCGACGTAGCGACGCTGCAGCCGGCGCACCTGGGCGGCCTCGGCATCGGCGAGTGACGCCAGGTCGCGGTCCTGCACGGTGATCAGCGCCGGGTTGTCGAGCGCGAACTCCACCTGGAAGGCGATCAGTGCGCGCAGCTGAGCGGGCACGTCGTCCCCGGCCCCGGCCACCCGCTCGGAGCCGCCGGCCAGCAGCCGCTCGCTGATCCGCAGCAGCATCTCGGCCAGCATCGCGTCCTTGCTGGCGAAGTGGCGGTAGATCGCGGGGCCGGTCACGCCCACGGCGGCGCCGACGTCGTCCACGCCGACGGCCCGCGAGCCGCGCTCGGCGAACAGCTGGGCGGCCGCCTGCAGGATCTGCTCGCGCCGCGACGGCCGGCCGGCCTCGGCGTGCAGTGCCGCGTCCTGCGCGGTCCGCGTCATGGCCATGACCGGATGCTAGACGCCGATGTGAACACGGGTTAACCACATCGGGCCACGAATGGACCATGGGAGTGAACCACCGTTAACCTCAGGCCCGTGGACGCACCGGTGATCTCCCGAGCCGCGACGACCGACGCCGGGGCCGCCGCGCGCAACGCCTCGGCGCACGCCGCCCTGGCCGCCGACCTGTCCGACCAGCTCGCCCGAGTGGCCCAGGGCGGTGGCGAGCGGGCCCGGGAACGGCACGTGGCGCGGGGCAAGCTGCTGCCGCGCGAACGGGTGGACGCGCTGCTCGACCCGGGCAGCCCCTTCCTCGAGCTCTCCGCGCTCGCGGCCCACGGCCTGTACGACGGCGACGCCCCGGCCGCCGGCATCATCACCGGCATCGGCCGGGTGTCGGGCCGCGAGTGCGTCGTGGTCGCCAACGACGCCACGGTCAAGGGCGGCACCTACTACCCGATGACGGTGAAGAAGCACCTGCGCGCGCAGGAGGTGGCCCTGTCCAACCGGCTGCCCTGCATCTACCTCGTCGACTCCGGCGGCGCGTTCCTGCCGATGCAGGACGAGGTCTTCCCCGACCGCGAGCACTTCGGCCGGATCTTCTACAACCAGGCAAACCTCTCCAAGGCCGGCATCGCCCAGATCGCCGCCGTCCTCGGCTCGTGCACCGCCGGCGGTGCCTACGTGCCGGCCATGAGCGACGAGGCGGTCATCGTCCGCGACCAGGGCACGATCTTCCTGGGCGGTCCGCCGCTGGTGAAGGCCGCGACCGGCGAGGTGGTCACAGCGGAGGAGCTCGGCGGCGGAGACCTGCACAGTCGGGTCAGCGGGGTCACCGACCACCTCGCCGATGACGACACTCATGCGCTGCAGATCGTCCGCCGGATCGTGGGCACGCTCGGCCCACGCTCGGCCCGGCCCTGGGACGTCGACCCGGTCGAGGAGCCGCTGTACCCGCCGGAGTCGCTGTACGAGGTGGTGCCGCCGGACTCCCGCACGCCCTACGACGTCCGCGAGGTGATCGCCCGGCTGGTCGACGGCAGCCGGTTCGCCGAGTTCAAGCCCCTCTACGGCCCGACGCTGGTCACCGGGTTCGCCCGGCTGCACGGACATCCGGTCGGCATCCTCGCCAACAACGGGGTGCTGTTCGCCGAGTCGGCGCTCAAGGGCGCGCACTTCATCGAGCTGTGCGACCGCCGGAAGATCCCGCTGCTCTTCCTGCAGAACATCTCCGGCTTCATGGTCGGCCGCGACTACGAGGCCGGAGGCATCGCCAAGCACGGCGCCAAGATGGTCACTGCGGTGGCCTGCGCGCGGGTACCCAAGCTCACCGTGGTCATCGGTGGCTCGTTCGGGGCGGGCAACTACTCGATGTGCGGCCGTGCCTATTCGCCCCGGTTCCTCTTCACCTGGCCGAACTCCCGCATCTCGGTCATGGGCGGTGAGCAGGCCGCGAGCGTGCTGGCCACCGTCCGCCGCGACGGGATCGAGGCACGTGGGGAGGAGTGGCCGGCCGAGGACGAGGAGGCCTTCAAGGCGCCGATCCGCGACCGGTACGAGCAGCAGGGCCACCCCTACTACGCCACGGCCCGGCTCTGGGACGACGGCGTGATCGACCCGGCGAAGACCCGCACCGTGCTCGGCCTGGCTTTGTCAGCTTGCTCGAACGCCCCGTTGGAGGAGGTCGGCTATGGCGTCTTCCGCATGTGATCCCGGCCGAGATGGCCATTTCGGCCGGGTGAGGTGATGGTGTTCGAGACCGTGCTGGTGGCCAACCGGGGCGAGATCGCCGTCCGGGTGATCCGCACCCTCCGCACGATGGGCATCCGGTCGGTCGCCGTGCACAGCGACGCCGACGCCGGCGCCCTGCACACCCGCCTCGCCGACATCGCCGTCCCGATCGGTCCGGCACCGGCGGCGCAGAGCTACCTGTCGATCGAGCGGGTGCTCGAGGCGGCGGCGCGCACCGGGGCGCAGGCGATCCACCCCGGCTACGGCTTCCTCTCGGAGAACGTCGAGTTCGCCCGGGCGTGCGCGAAGGCCGGCGTCGTCTTCATCGGCCCGCCGGTGGCCGCGATCGAGGCCATGGGCGACAAGATCCGCGCCAAACAGACCGTGATGGCCGCCGGCGTGCCCGTCGTCCCCGGCCGGTCCGAACCGGACATGGACGACGACGCCGTGGCCGACGCGGCCGTCATCGTCGGGTTTCCCGTGCTGCTCAAGCCGAGTGCCGGCGGCGGCGGCAAGGGCATGCGGGTGGTCCGCTCGGTGAGCGAGCTGCCCGACGCCATCGCCGGTGCCCGCCGGGAGGCACTGAGCTCCTTCGGCGACGACACGCTGCTGGTCGAGCGCTACGTGGGCAACTCGCGGCACATCGAGGTGCAGGTGCTCGGTGACAGCTTCGGCAACGTCATCCACCTCGGGGAGCGCGAGTGCAGCCTGCAGCGGCGGCACCAGAAGGTGATCGAGGAGGCGCCTTCTCCTCTCCTGGACACCGCCTCCCGCGCGTCGATGGGCAGCGCGGCGGTGGACGCGGCCAAGGCCGTCGGCTACACCGGCGCGGGCACGGTCGAGTTCATCGTCGACGCCGACCGGCCGCGCGACTTCTTCTTCCTCGAGATGAATACCCGGCTGCAGGTCGAGCACCCGGTCACCGAGCTCATCACCGGGCTGGACCTCGTCGAGCAGCAGGTGCGGATCGCCGCGGGCGAGCGCCTGGCGCTGGACCAGAGCGACATCTCCCTCGACGGGCACGCGATCGAGGCCCGCCTCTACGCCGAGGACCCGGCCCGCGGGTTCCTCCCCCAGGCGGGCACCGTGCTGGGGCTCCGCGAGCCGTCGGGCCCCGGCATCCGGGTGGACAGCTCGCTCGCCGTGGGCACCGTGGTGGGGTCCGACTACGACCCGATGCTGGCGAAGGTCATCGCCTGGGCGCCCGACCGGGAGACGGCGCGAGCGCGTCTGGTCGGGGCGCTCGGACACACCGCCGTCCTGGGAGTCGCCACCAATGCCGCCTTCCTCCGGGCGCTGCTCAGCGATGCCGACGTCGTCGCCGGCAAGCTCGACACCGGGCTGATCGAGCGGCGCGGGGAACAGCTCACCCGGCCCGAGCCCCCGTCGACGCACGTGTACGCCGCGGCCGCACTCGCGCTGCTGATCGAGGCCGAGCCGGCGGGCGGCGCCGTCGACCGGTGGGACGTGCCCGACGGCTGGCGGCTCGGGGA
>JAOPWH010000110.1 GCA_025965795.1 Blastococcus sp. | reverse complement strand
CGACAACCTGCTCGACCTCACCCACGAGGCCTTCCTGCACGAGGCCTCGATCGGGGATGACACCGTCTACATCAACGGCATCACCGTGGAGGCCACCGAGCGCAGCGTCGTCGTCGACCGGTTCATGCCCCGCTGTCACCCGTCACCGCTCTACGTGACGGCCATGGGGGTCGAGCCGCCGATGGACCGCTGGCACACGACGGAGTTCCACCTGCCCTCGTTGCACGTCATCCACTGCGGCGTCGGCAAGCCCGGCGCACCTCGGGAGGAGGGGTACCACCTCGAGGTGCTCAACGCGATCACGCCGGCGACGGCGAACACGAGCTGGTACTTCTACGCCAACTGCCGTGACTTCGCCGTCGGGGACGCTGCCATCAACGAGATGATGCACACATCGTTGGTTCAGGTCCTGGACGAGGACGCCGTCGCCCTGGACCGGCAGGAACAGATGTTCGCCGCCGGACATGCGGCCGGCCACGACGTGCTCATCGCCCAGGACGCCGGGGTGGCGAAGGCGCGCCGCCTCCTGCAGCAGATGCAGGCGGCGGAGCCGGCCGGGGCCTGAGGTCGACCGTGCGACTCCTGCTGCATCCCAGTGCCCACCGCTCCGTCGGCGGTGCGTCCGGCGGCCACGAGCTGGCCGCGTCACCGGACACCCCTCGGCCGCAGGCGAGCTGGATGTGGGACCTGTACCTGTTGCCGGCCGGTCCGACGGAGTGCCGGGCCACCCCCCCCAGCGCGGTGAGCGTCGTCGACGAGCACCTCACGGAGCCTGGGGGCAGCGTCCTGTCCGTCCGCTGGGACGCCGCCGCGGTGCACGCCGAGCTCGGGACGCTCACCCTCGACGGGCGCGAGCCGCGCCGGCGTCCCGAAAGCGAGCTCTGGGTCCTCGTCGCGTCCGCAGGGGCGTTCCGCGAGGGCAGCCGGACGGTGCCAGCGGGTGCGGCGCTCATCTGCGAGGGGGACGACCCGCTGACTCTCGACCTTGCGCCGGTCACGCCGTCGCCGACCACCGTCCACCTGCTCCGCATATCCCGGACCGACGGTTCGGTCCTGCGGTGGGTTCCGTGAGTGCCCTCGCGCACGCGATGCCGCCGCTGGGTGGGCCTCCGGCGGCAGAGACCGAGTTCGCCGTCCAGGTCCGCGGCCTCCGCTGGGAGAGCGAGGGGGTGCTCTCGTTGACGCTGGTCCGGGCGGACGGCGGGCACCTCCCCCGGTGGGATCCCGGTGCCCATGTCGACCTCCACCTGCCCAACGGCCTGATCCGGCAGTACTCGCTCAACGGGCCACTCGACGAGCGGGCCTGGCGGGTGTCCGTCCTCAGGGAGGCCGACGGACGAGGTGGATCGGCGTTCGTGCACGACGAGCTTCGCCCCGGGGCGGAGTTGCGCGTGACGGGACCGCGCAACAACTTCCCCCTCCAGCCCGCCGATGCCTACGTGTTCGTCGCCGGAGGCATCGGCGTCACTCCGCTCCTGCCCATGATCGCCGCGGCGACCGAGGCGGGGCGGCCATGGCAACTGCTCTACGGAGGGCGACACCGTCGCTCGATGGCCTTCGCCGCGACGCTGGGCACCTACGGCGACCGGGTCCGGGTCCATCCGCAGGACGAATTCGGGCTGCTCCCCCTCGACGAAGTCCTCTCCCCGGCGAGGCCCGGCA
Organism: Blastococcus sp.; assembly: GCA_025965795.1. Lineage (GTDB taxonomy): Bacteria > Actinomycetota > Actinomycetes > Mycobacteriales > Geodermatophilaceae > Blastococcus_B. Next base: position 1,817 of record JAOPWH010000110.1, on the reverse strand, counting down.
CGCTCGTCTACTGCTGCGGTCCCGCCCCTCTCATCCAGGCCGTCGAACGGGCCTGCGCCGACTGGCCGTCGGGAAGCCTGCACATCGAGCGGTTCGCCTCGTCCGGACCGGTCGCGCCGGTCGCGGTCGGCGACGAGTTCGACGTCGAGTGCCAGCGGTCGGGAGTGACCGTCCACGTCGACGCGCAGCACACGATCCTGCAGGCGCTGGAGGCAGCCGGGCTGACCCCGCCCAGTTCCTGCCAGGAGGGCATCTGCGGGACCTGCGAGACCAAGGTCCTCGGCGGGGTGCCGGATCACCGCGACGAGCTGATGTCGGAGTCGGAGCGGGCGTCGAACCGGTCGATGATGATCTGCGTGTCCCGCTGCCGTCGGGGCCCGCTCGTGCTCGACATCTGACGGCGCGACAAGGCCCTCGCCCTGAGCGGAGCTCGACATCTGCTGGCCATGCCTTCGCGGTGCTGGTCCGTACATCGTCGACGGGACTGCTGTACGAGTAGGTGACATCTGAGCTGTGGTGCCGGGAGGTGCCGCTGGAAGGACGTTGGCCGTGCGCAAGCCCTACCCCGCGGGCATCCACCGCCAGGCCGATGGCCCCGCTCCCGAAGCTCGTCAGGACTTCCTCGGTGCTGCCATGACTCTCATCCATACGGGGATCGAGAGCCTTCATCGAGCCCGGTACGGGACACAGCACCGGTTGCCGTTCTCGGCTGATCGAGCGAGCTGGCAATACGTCAACAGCGCAATCCCGGCTGATCGCAACGCCGGCTGCACAGGGCCGCCGACCGGGCTACCGCCGAGCTCCGGTCCCTGGTGACCCCGCGATCCACCGATGACATCCGACTCGACCCTCGTCAGGCCGAGCTCTCAGGCCGAGCTCTACCGCCCGACGGACAGCGAGCCTGGGCCTGGGGTCGGTGCCGGTGCTGCTGGGGTCGTGGTGCTCGCTCCCGCGTCACGACGGTGGTCGTTCTGCTGGTCGCCATCGCGCTGCAGCTGTTCACTGGTCGTGTCGACGCGCCCGCGTCCGGCGCGGACGCGCGCCCGCCAGTGGACGAACTTGTCGAGTTCGACGATGAGCAGCACCGTGGCGCCGAGCAGCCAGCACACCACCCACTCCGACGCGGACAGGGGCACCAGGCCGAGCAGTTCACCCGTGGCGGTCCACTGGGTGGCGACGAAGTAGAGCGCGAGGGCACCTAGGGCGCTGCCGAGCAGCGGCCGGTTGCCGAAGGGGTTGAGGGCGAACAGCGACCGGTTCTCCGCCCGGGCGCTGAGCACGAGCCAGAAGTTGAGCATCACGAACAGCGTGAGCGCGATGGTGCGGGCATGTTCCTCGGTGTATCCCTGGTCGAGCGCCCACCGGAAGGACACCAGGATGGTGCCTGCCATCCAGGCCCCGGCCAGCGCGGTGCGCAGCCACAGCGTCCCAGAGAGCAGCCCCTCCCCACGGGCCCGCGGTGGGCGTTGCAGTTCGTCGCCTTCCGGCGGCTCGAAGGCCAGCGCGATGTCCTGGATCCCGTTGGTGACGACGTTGACGAACAGGAGCTGAACCGGCAGAAAGAGCAGCGGCTGCTCGGCGAGCAGGTTCGCCGACACCGACAGCAGCAAGGCCAGCCCGGTCGCCAGCAGGAAGAAGGTGGCCTTGCGGATGGCGTTGAAGGTGACGCGCCCCTGCTTCACGGCGTCGACGATGGTCACGAAGTTGTCGTCGGTCAGCACGATGTCGGCGGCCTCTCGCGCAACGGCCGTGCCCGAGCGCCCCATCGCCACCCCGATCGAGGCCGCGCGCAGGGCCGGTGCGTCGTTGACCCCGTC
>JAOPWH010000101.1 GCA_025965795.1 Blastococcus sp. | reverse complement strand
CGCGACCTGATCTACACCAAGGAACAGCTCATGGCGCCGCTGCTGCCCGGCATGGAGGCCCCGCCCCACCCGATGCGGCTGGGCGAGGACAAGGACTACTACCTGCGGGCGGGGGACCGGGCATGACCGTGCTCGCGGCCGCCGACACGGCGGTCACCCTCGGTGGCGGGGAGACCGCCGTCTTCTGGGTGCTGGGGCCCGTCGCCCTCGCCGGAGCACTCGGGATGGTGTTCAGCCGCAACGCCGTGCACTCCGCGCTCTGGCTGGTCCTGACCATGCTCAGCCTGGGCGTCTTCTACGTCGTCCAGGAGGCGCCGTTCCTCGGCGCGGTCCAGATCATCGTCTACACCGGCGCGATCATGATCCTCTTCCTGTTCGTGCTGATGCTGGTCGGCCGCGACTCCTCGGACTCCGTGGTCGAGACGCTGCGCGGCCAGCGCGTGGCGGCCGGCGTGCTCGGGGTCGGTTTCGCCGGCCTCGTCGGAGCCGGTATCGCCCGGGCGACCGAGGGCCTGCCCGTCGTCGGGCTGGAGCAGGCCCAGGGGAACGGCGGCAACATCCCGGGGATCGCCGAGCTGTTGTTCACCAAGTACCTGCTCGCCTTCGAGGTGACCAGCGCGCTGCTGATCACGGCCGCCGTCGGCGCGATGGTGCTCGCGCACATCGAGCGCGAACCGGGCAGCCGGCAGACGCAGAAGGACCTCTCGCGCGCCCGCTTCCTCACCGACCGGCCGCAGACCCTGCCCGGCCCCGGCGTCTACGCCCGAGCCAACTCGGTGGCCGCACCCGCGTTGCTGCCCGACGGCACGGTCACGTCGGAGAGCTTCGCCACCGGCATCGAGCCCCAGGACGTCGACCAGATGCCGCGTCCGACCGGCCGCGAGCAGTTGGGCAGCCCCGACGCGGCCCTCGGCACGCTGGAGCCGGCGCCCAGCGACATCCCCGGAGGGCGGGACCGATGACGCTCACCTACTACCTCGTGCTGGCGGCGATCCTGTTCACGATCGGCGCCGTCGGCGTCCTGGTCCGCCGCAACGCCATCGTCGTGTTCATGTGCGTGGAGCTGATGCTCAACTCGGTGAACCTCACACTGGTCACCTTCGCCCGCGCCACCGGCACCCTCGACGGCCAGATCATGGCGTTCTTCGTCATGGTGGTCGCGGCGGCCGAGGTCGTCGTCGGGCTGGCCATCATCATGTCGATCTACCGGACCCGCCGGTCCGCGTCGGTCGACGACGTCAACCTGCTCAAGTACTGAGACGGGATCCGGAGTGAACACCTGTGCCTGAGACGCTGCCCGCCGAAGGGTTGCTCGCTGCCTCATGGCTGTTGATCGCGCTGCCGCTGGCCGGTGCCGCGGTGCTGCTGCTGGGCGGCCGGCGCACCGACCGCTGGGGCCACCTGCTGGGCACGGCCACCGCGGTGGCGTCCTTCGTCCTGGCCGTGCTGTGCACCCTGCAGCTCGCCGACCTGGACGGACGGTCGGTGAGCGTCGATCTGTTCACGTTCATCTCCGCCGGCTCCCTCGACGTCCGGGCGGGTCTGCTCTACGACCCGCTGTCGGCGGCGTTCGTCCTGCTGATCACCGGCGTCGGCTCGCTGATCCACATCTACTCGATCGGCTACATGGCGCACGACCCCGGGCGCCGCCGCTTCTTCGCCTACCTGAACCTGTTCGTCGCCGCGATGCTCCTGCTCGTTCTCGGCAACAGCTTCGTGGCGCTCTACGTCGGGTGGGAGGGCGTCGGTCTGGCGTCCTACCTGCTCATCGCCTTCTGGTACACCCGCCCCGCGGCCGCGACGGCCGCGAAGAAGGCCTTCATCATGAACCGGGTCGGCGACGTCGGCCTGGCCCTCGCCATCTTCCTGATGTTCAGCCAGCTCGGGACGACGAGCTACGCCGATGTCTTCGGCCAGGTGGGCACGCTGGCCGGTGGCACGGTGACCGCGCTCGGGCTGCTCCTGCTGCTCGGCGCCTGCGGCAAGTCCGGCCAGTTCCCGCTGCAGGCGTGGCTGCCCGACGCCATGGAGGGTCCGACACCGGTCTCGGCCCTCATCCACGCCGCGACGATGGTCACCGCGGGCGTGTATCTCATCGCCCGCAGCTCGCCGATCTACGACGAGACGGCGACCGCGCGCACCGTCGTCCTGTCGGTCGGGGCGATCACCCTGCTGATCGGCGCGATCGCCGGCTGCGCCTACGACGACATCAAGAAGGTGCTGGCCTACTCGACGGTCAGCCAGATCGGCTACATGTTCCTCGCCGTCGGCCTCGGCCCCGTCGGGTACGTCGCGGGCCTCGCGCACCTCTACGCGCACGGCTTCTTCAAGGCCGGGCTCTTCCTCGGCGCCGGGTCGGTCATGCACGCCATGGACGACCAGGTGGACATGCGCCGCTTCGGCGGGCTGTGGAAGAAGATGCCGATCACCTTCGCCACGTTCAGCCTCGGCTATGTCGCGCTGATCGGCCTGATCCCGTTCTCGGGCTACTGGACCAAGGACGCGATCATCGAGGCCACCTTCGACCGCGGCGACGTCTGGGGCTGGTTGCTCGGCGGCACGGCCGTGCTCGGCGCCGGGCTGACCGCCTTCTACATGACCCGGCTGATGCTCATGACCTTCTTCGGCCGGCCGCGGTGGACCGACGGCGTGCACCCGCACGAGTCGCCGTGGGTGATGACCGTGCCGATGATCGTGCTCGCTGTCGGCTCGGTGGCGGCCGGCTTCCTCCTCGTCGTGGCCTTTCCGCTGTCGGACTGGATGCAACCGGTCTTCGGGGAGCCCACCGAGGCCGAGCACGTGATCGCGCCTCTGACGTTCGGCATCGGCATCACGGTGGTCGCCCTGCTCGGCGTCCTCCTGGCCTGGCTGTTCGTCGGCCGCCGCGAGGTGCCGGTGACCGCGCCGGTGCGCGTCTCCCCGGTGACCAGGGCGGCACGCCACGCGCTCTACGCGGACACGGTCAACGAGTCGCTGTTCATGCGCCCCGGACAGTGGCTGACCCGGGCGCTCGTCTTCTTCGACAACCGCGGCGTCGACGGCGCGGTCAACGGGATGGCCGCCGCGCTCGGTGGCTCCTCCTCGCGGCTGGGCCGGACCCAGACCGGCTTCGTCCGCACCTATGCCCTCGGCATGCTCGGCGGCGCCGTGCTCGTCGCGGGCGCACTCCTGGCGGTGACGACGGGATGAACGGCCTGCACACGTCCTTCGGAAAGGGATCCCGACCGTGAGCGACCTCCCGTACCTGCTGCTCATGATCGCGTTGCCCGCGCTCGGGGCGGCCGTCGTCGCTGCGCTTCCCCGGGGGCGGGACCTGCTGGCCAAGCAGGTGTCCCTGGGGGTGAGCCTGCTCGTCCTGCTGCTCGCCGTGCTCGCCACGGTCGCCTTCGACACCGGCGGCGACCGGTTCCAGCTGACGACGTCCGTGAACTGGATCTCCGACTTCGGCGTCCGCTTCGCTCTCGGCGTCGACGGCATCGCACTGGTGATGCTGCTGCTGATCGGCGTCCTCGTGCCCGTGGTGATCGGCGCCTCGTGGGAGGACTCGTCCATCCCCGAGCCGGCGCCCACCGACCGGGGCGCCGTCGACCGGAGCCCGGCGGCCCGATCGATGAAGGCCTACTTCGCCTGGCTGCTGCTGCTCGAGGCGATGATGGTCGGCGTCTTCGCCGCGACCGACGTCTTCCTCTTCTACGTCTTCTTCGAGGCGATGCTCGTCCCGATGTACTTCCTGATCGG
>JAOPWH010000098.1 GCA_025965795.1 Blastococcus sp. | reverse complement strand
GTGGGCGGTGCCGGCGCGGCCGACGTCGCCGGTGGCGACGCCGTGGCGGTGTCCGCAGGCGCGCTTGTCCGAACCTGCCCGGTCACGGACGTCCGGTCGGCGGTCGTGGCCGCTCCGGACGACGTCTGGCAGCCGGACAGCACACCGACGCTCAGTGCCCCCGCCACCAGCACTGCCAGCCCGCGGGGAGGTGGTCCGTCTCGCAGCTGCACGTGGTGGTCACCTGCCGTAGCCGTGCGTCAGCTCGGCCCGAGACCGAGCCGGTCGTTCCGCAACGTACTCGTCAGTTCCGTTTGGCCGATCCCGTCGCGACCCAACCGCATACCAACCGAGATGCGGACGATCACGGCCCGCTCGGTCAGCTGGTGAGCATCCCGCCCTCGACGGGCAGGGTGACGCCCGTGACGTATCCGCCGGCGTCGCTGGCCAGGAAGATCAGCGCTGCGGCGAGCTCCTCGGGATCGCCCTTGCGTCCGGCCAGGACCCGCGGCATCTGCGACTCCAGGTACCCCTCGGCGTAGGCGTCGGTCATCTCCGAGGTGAAGAAGCCGGGTGCCAGCGCGTTCACGCGGATGCCCCTGCGGCCGGTCCACTGCTGGGCGAGGTCGCGGGTCAGCCCGATCAGGCCGGCCTTGCTCGCCGCGTACGCGGCCTGCGGCAGTCCCGCGGTGGTCAGGCCGAGGATGCTGGAGATGTTGACGATGGAGCTCCCCGGCTGCATCACCCGCCCGCACGCCTGGGCCATCCAGTAACAGCCGTTGAGGTTGACGTCGATGACCGAGCGGAACTGCTCGGGGGTCTCCCGCGTGGCCGGCACCGCCGTTCCGATGCCGGCGTTGTTGACCAGGACGTCGACCCTGCCGAACTCCGCCATCGTGGCGTCGACCAGCGCCTGGCAGTCCTCGGGGACGGCGACGTCGGTACGGACGGCGATGGCGCGGCGGCCGGCCTTCTCCACCGCCTGCCGGGTGTCGGCCAGCCGGTCCACCCTCCGCGCGCCCAGGGCGACGTCGGCGCCGGCCTCAGCGAGCGTGCGGGCGAACACCGCCCCCAGGCCGGACGAGGCGCCGGTCACGATCGCCACCCGCCCGTCGAGGGAGAACATGTCCAAGATCGTGCGGTCGGCCACCGGTGCGCTCCTGTCGTCGGGACCACGACGGTGCCACATCGTGGGGTAGCTCACTGGTCGGACGGGTAGGTCGCCGAGACCGGACGTCGACGGGGAGGAACCCCACCATGACCAACCTCGCGCAGAACCTGCTCGACACCGCCTCCAAGGAGGGTCCGCACCCCGCGCTGCGGATGGACGAAGCCGCGCTGAGCTACGACGAGTTCCGGGACGCGGCGCTGCGGGTCGCCGCCGGCCTGCAGTCGCGCGGCGTCGAGCCGGGAGACCGCGTGGGCATGGTGCTGCCGAACGTGCTGTCGTTCCCGGTCGTCTTCTACGGCGCCCTCCTGGCCGGTGCCGCGGTGGTGCCGATGAACCCGCTGCTCAAGGCGCGCGAGATCGAGTACTACCTCGAGGACTCCGGGGCACGGCTCGTCGTCGCCGGCGAGCAGTCGGCGGAGCCGGCCGCGGAGGCGGCCCGCACGGTCGGGGTGGACTCCGTGGCGGTGGGGCTGGCGATGCCGTCGGAGCTCATGGCCGACGAGGGGCTGGAGTCACCCGTCGAGCGGTCGGACGACGACGCCGCGGTGATCCTCTACACCTCGGGCACGACCGGGCAGCCCAAGGGCGCGGAGCTCACCCACGCCAGCCTGAACAGCAATGCCCGGACCACCCAGGAAACCCTGCTGGAGGGCACCCCGGACGACGTGATCATGGGCTGCCTGCCGCTGTTCCACGTCTTCGGGCTCACCTGCTCGCTGAACGCGGGCGTCCTCGCCGGCGCTTCGCTCACCCTCATCCCGCGGTTCGACGGCGCGAAGGCCCTCGACGTGATCGAGCGGGACGGCGTCACCGTCTTCGAGGGCGTGCCGACGATGTTCTCGGCGATGCTGCACCAGCCCGACACCGACAGCCGGGACCTCTCGAGCCTGCGCCTCTGCGTCTCCGGCGGCTCGGCGATGCCGGTCGAGGTCATGAGGTCGTTCGAGGAGACCTTCGGCTGCATCGTCCTGGAGGGCTACGGGCTCAGCGAGACCTCGCCGGTCGCGTCCTTCAACCACCCGCACGCCGAGCGCAAGCCCGGCTCGATCGGCACCCCCATCCGTGGCGTGGAGATGCGTCTGGTCGACGACGACGGCAAGGACGTCGCGGCCGCCGAGGTCGGCGAGATCGCGATCCGTGGGGAGAACGTCATGAAGGGCTACTGGCAGCGCGAGGAGGACACCGCCAAGGCCATCCCGGACGGCTGGTTCCGCACCGGCGACCTCGCCCGGCAGGACGAGGAGGGCTACTACTTCATCGTCGACCGCAAGAAGGAGATGATCATCCGCGGGGGGTACAACGTCTACCCCCGGGAGATCGAGGAGGCGCTCTACGAGCACCCGGCCGTGGCCGAGGCCGCCGTCATCGGCATCGCCCATCCCGACCTCGGCGAGGAGGTCGGCGCGGCCGTGGCACTCAAGCCCGGCGCCTCGGCAGAGGTCGACGAGCTGCGCAACTTCGTGAAGGAGCGGGTGGCCGCCTACAAGTACCCGCGTCACCTGTGGCTCGTCGACGCGCTCCCGAAGGGTCCCACCGGGAAGATCCTGCGCCGCTCCGTGGAGGTGCCCGAGGAGGTCGGCACGCGATGAGCGCACCGGTCCCCCGGTGGCGGCAGGCGTTCGACGTCGCCGAACGCGCCGTCACCCCGCACGCGGAGAGCCTGGTGCGGACGCCGACCTTCTCCATCGGCGCAGCGCTCGTGCGCCGGGCGCAGGCAGTGGCCGGCGACACGGCGCGGGGGCTCACCGCCCGGGCCTGGCACCTCGTGAACCTGCCCGCCGGCAGCGACGTGAGCCGGCTGCGCGCCCAGATCGGCGCCCTGGACCGCGAGGTGCGGCGGTTGTCCCTGCAGCTCGAGAGCGAACGACGCCGGAGCTCGGCCGCGAGCTCCCCCAGCGCGAAGGAAGACGATGCCGACGGTGCCCGGCCCGCAGAAGGTTCTCGACCGCGTCCGGCGCGACGTCGAGCGCAACGCCCTGCGGGCACGTAACGGCATCAAGCTGGTCGCCGGCGTCGACCGGCCCGGCGTGGGTCAGACCCCGAAAGACGTCGTCTGGCAGCGCGGCCGGACTTCGCTGTGGCACTACCGGAACGACCCCGAGACATACGGCGGGGTCCGCTACGGGCCGCCGCTGCTGATCGTGTTCAGCCTGATCAGCCGGAGCTACATCCTGGACCTGACCCCGGGGAACAGCTTCGTCGAGCAGCTGCTGAAGGCCGGGTTCGACGTCTACCTGCTGGACTGGGGCGAGGCCGACGAGCGGGACGCCGGCAACCAGCTCGAGGACTACGTCGACGACTACCTGCCCGCGGGGATCGACCGGGTGCTGGAGCTCTCCGGAGCCGAGGAGGTCAACCTCTTCGGCTACTGCTTCGGCGGCAACCTCACGCTGCTCTACGCGGCGCACCACCCCGACGCCCCGCTGCGCAGCCTGACGGTGCTCGCCACCCCGGTCGACTTCAGGCACATGGGTCCGCTGGCCGCCGTCTTCGGGGTGGGGAACATGGACGTCGACGCGGTCCTGGGCGACGACGGCAACGTGCCGCCGTCGGTCGTCGTCCAGGGCTTCCGCACGCTGACGCCGACCGCGGAGGTGACCCGCTACGTCACCCTCTGGGAACGGCTCTGGAACGACGAGTACGTCGCCTCCTACCAGGCGATGACCGGCTGGTCGGACGACCACGTGCCCTTCCCGGGCGCCGCCGCCCGCGAGACGGCGCAGATGCTGGTGCGGGACAACGGGATGGTCACCGACCGGCTGGCCATCGGTGGCGACCGGATCCACCTCGGGGACATCACGGTGCCGTTCCTGACCGTCCGGGCCACCCGCGACCACATCGTGCCGCCGGAGGCCACCGCGCCGCTGATCGACCTGATCGGCTCGCCCGACAGGCACGAGCTGTGCCTGGATGCCGGTCACATGGGCCTGGTGGTCGGGCGCACCGCGGCCAGGACGACGGTGCCGACGATCATCGACTTCGTCCGCCGACGCAGCGATCCCGTCGGGCCGGCCGAGCCGAAGGAGAGCTGACGTGGCGGTGCTCGAGCTGGGCCCCGGGCACTGCGACGCCCTGGTGCGCTTCTTCGCCGGGCTGCCCGAGGGCGACCTGACCTTCATCAAGGAAGACGTCACCGATCCGGAGACGGTGCGGAGCTGGACGACCGGCGCGGCCGCCGGCGGGCGCTGGGTGGCCGTCGACACCGGCGGGGAGGGTGGGGACAGCACGGTCGAGGTGACCGGCTACGTCGCGGTGCGGCCGCTGCCGGGGTGGTCCGACCACGTCGGCGAGGTGCGGCTGGTCGTCTCGCCGTCCTCCCGCGGGTCGGGGCTGGGCCGGGAGCTCGCGCGGCGGGCGCTGGTGGAGGCCGTCGGCTCGGGACTGTCCAAGGTGGTCGTCGAGGTCGTCGCGGAGCAGGGCGCCGCACTGGCCCTGTTCACCGAGCTCGGCTTCACCGGCGAGGCGCTGCTCACCGACCACATCCGCGACCGGAGCGGTCAACTGCGCGACCTCATGGTGCTGGCCCACCACGTCGGGCAGACCTGGGCGGGCATGGACACGGTCGGCATAGCCGACGAGCTCAGTTCGGCCGGGGGCTGAGCGCTCAGACCTCGGTGACGCGGCCCTCGACGACCTCCAGCCGGCGGGTGGTCGCGACCGCCTCGAGCATCCGGCGGTCGTGGGTCACCAGCAGGAGCGTGCCCGCGTAGGCGCCGAGTGCCTCCTCGAGCTGCTCGATCGCGGCGAGGTCGAGGTGGTTGGTCGGCTCGTCGAGGACGAGCACGTTGATCCCGCGCGCCTGCAGGAGCGCCAGCGCCGCGCGGGTGCGCTCCCCGGGTGACAGCGTCTCGGCGGGCCGGAGCACGTGCTCGGCGGTGAGCCCGAACTTGGCCAGCAGGGTGCGCACCTCCGCGGTCGGCCAGTCGGGGACCTCGGCGGAGAACGCGTCGAGAAGCTGCTCGGGGCCGAAGAAGAGCTCCCGCGCCTGGTCGATCTCCCCGACGCGCACCGCCGGTCCGAGCGACGCCGCTCCTTCGTCCAGCGGGACCCGGCCGAGCAGGGCCGCCAGGAGGGTGGACTTGCCGGAGCCGTTGGCGCCGGTGATGGCCACGCGGTCGCCCCAGTCCACCTGCAGGTGCACCGGGCCGAGCCGGAACTCCCCGCGCTGCACCACGGCACCGCGCAGGGTGGCCACGACCGCGCCGGCGCGGGGGGCGGCCGCGATCTCCAGTCGCAGCTCCCACTCCTTGCGCGGCTCCTCGACCACCTCCAGCCGCTCGATCCGGCGATCGGTCTGCTTGGCCTTGGCCCCCTGCTTCTCCGAGGACGCCCGGTTGTGCGCCCTGATGTGCTTGTCGCCGTCCGAGGCCTTCTTGATCGAGTCCCGGACCCCCTTGGCGAGCCAGTTGCGCTGCATGCGGGCCCGCGCCTCGAGCCCCGCCTTGGTGTCGGCGAACTCCTCGTACTCCTCGCGCGCGTGCCGCCGGGCGACCTCGCGCTCGACCAGATAGGCGTCGTAGCCGCCGTCGTGCACTCGCACGAGCTGCTGGGCGAGATCCAGCTCCACCACCCGGCTCACGGTGCGGGCGAGGAACTCCCGGTCGTGGCTGACGACGACGATGCCGGCCCGCGAACCGGTGACGAAGCGTTCGAGCTGGTCGAGGCCGGCGAGGTCGAGGTCGTTGGTCGGCTCGTCGAGCAGCAGGACGTCGTAGCGGGACAGCAGCAGGCCGGCCAGCCCCACGCGGGCGGCCTGCCCGCCGGAGAGGCCGGTCATGGCGGCGTCCAGCGCGACGCCCGGGGCGACGTCGGCGACCACCTCCGCCGCCCGCTCCTCGAAGTCGGCCCCGCCGAGGGCCAGCCAGTGCTCCAGCGCGTCGCCGTAGGCGTCGTCGGCGCCGCCCCGGCCCTCGGTGAGCTCGACGGTCGCCCGGTCCAGGGCGGCCTGGGCGACGGCGACACCGGTCCGCCGGGCGAGGGCGGCCACGACGGTCTCCCCGGCACGCCGTTCGTGCTCCTGCGGGAGGTAGCCGAGGGTGGCCGTCGGCGGGCTGACGACGACCGTGCCGGCCTCCGCGGCGAGTTCGCCGGCCAGCGTGCGCAGCAGGGTGGACTTGCCGGCGCCGTTGACCCCGACCAGCCCGACGACGTCGCCGGGCGCGACGACGAGGTCGAGATCGGAGAACAGGACACGGGCACCGTGACCGGCCGCGAGGCCGCGGGCGACGAGGGTGGCGCTCACCCCCACAGCCTCCCAAGCGCTCCGACGGGCCCGACGAGGGGCACTCCGAGCGCCCGCTCAGAACTCGCCGTCGGTCGGCCCGTCGTCCGTCCCGAAGGCGTTCTCGTCGTAGCCGGAGCCAGGGGGCTCGGCGTCGCCCGCCTTCCCCCGCCGCACGAGCCACGGCTGCAGGTGGTCGTACCCGCGCACGGACACCCGCCGCAGGGGGCGCACCCGGTACCCGGGCAGGTCCTGCACCCGGGACGCCAGCTCGCGGTCGACGAGCAGGGCGCTCGGCCGGGCGAGCGAGGTCAGCCGGCTGGCCAGGTTCACCACCGGCGAGTAGACGTCGCCGAGCCGGGTGAGCACCGTGCCGTAGGCCGCGCCCACCCGGAGCGGTGGCCGCTCCTCCGCCGTCCAGACGTCGGGCAGGTCGAGTCCGATGTCGGCTGCCGCCCGCGCCGAGCCGGCCGTGAAGAGCACGCCGTCGCCGACGGTCTTCACGACCCGCCCGGAGTGCCGTGCGATGACCTCGGCCGCGATGCTCTCGAAGTCCTCGATCATGCGCCCGAGCTCGCGGCCGCCCATGCCGCGACTGCGCGAGGTGTAACCCACCAGGTCGGCGAACCCGACGGCGAGCTCCCGCCGATCGCCCGGCCCGGTGGCGGCGAGCAGCCGGTCGGCGTTGGCGGCGAGATGACGGCGCCAGACGTAGTCCTGCACCCGGCGCAGGTGCGGAAGGAGCGCCGTCGCGGCCTCGACCGCGTCCTCCGGCGTCGCCGCCCGACGATCGGGGGCCTCCCCTGCCCGCACGAGGACGTCGGCCAACATGTCGGTCTGCCAGTCGGCGAGCCGGGACAGCGACTGGCCCATGGCCCGGGCGATCGAGGCCTCGCTCTCCGGCCCGACGAACCCCGAGTCGATCAGGGTGGACAGCACGCCCAGCGCGTCGACGTCGGCGTCGGTGAAGGCGGGGTCGTCGTCGGCGGCGTCGGGAAAACCGAGCGCCCGCCACAGCCGCTGCGTGCGCTCCGGCGGCATCCCCGACAACTCGGCGACCTGCAGGCGGGTGTAGCGGCGCGGACCGTCGAGCAGCAGCCGTTCCAGGGCCTCGCGGGCGGCCGTACCCGCGGCCTCTCCCTCCCCCATGTCGGCCGCGGACCTCAGCCGGTGGTGTGCACGATGAGCACGTCGCACTGGGACCGGCGGGTGGCGTCGGCCGGTACCGAGCCGAGCAGCCGCCCCTTGATCCCGTTCAGCCCGCGGTTGCCGATGACGAGGAGGTCGGCGTCCTCCCGCTTCACGACGTCGAGCAGCGTCTCGACCGGCGAACCCATGACGGCCAGGGTGCGCACCTTCTCGGCCCCGGCGGCCGCGGCGCGCTCTCCCGCCGTGCGCACCGTCTCCTCGGCCGGGTGGGACCCGACCACCTGGTACGCCTCGTCCCGCAGCGCGTCCTGCGCCTGGGCGAGCTCGCGGTCGTCCTGCTCGGTCGGGAGGTACGCACAGGCGATGACCAGCGTGGCGCCACACGCGCCGGCCAGGGCACCCGCCCGGGCCACGGCACGCAGGGAGGACTCCGATCCGTCGGTGCCGACGACGACCGTGCGGTAGGGGGTTCCGCTCTCGCTCACGGCCGGGACTCTATGTGACCGGATACACCGCAGGCATCCGGAGATCATCCGCCCGTGGAGGCGTGGCCGAACGCCGCCGGAGGCGCCTCGTGCGCTTGGATGTGGAACGAACGGGAGCCGGACGACAGGAAGAGTTCTGCCGATGGGAAGCGCCACGACTGCCACCTCTGTGCGCGTCGAGGTGCGCGGGCTGAGCAAGTCGTTCGGACCGGTCAAGGCGGTCTCCGACCTCGGCTTCACCGTCGAGCCCGGCTCGGTCACCGGTTTCCTGGGCCCGAACGGCGCCGGCAAGACCACCACCCTGCGCATGCTGCTCGGGCTCGAGCGACCTGACGCGGGGACGGCCACCTTCAACGGGACGCCGTACGCGGCACTGCCGAAGCCGGTGCTCACCGTCGGGGCGGTGCTCGAGACCGCCTTCCACCCCGCCCGCTCCGGGCGCAACCACCTCCGGGTCTACTGCCGCGCCGCCGGGCTCCCCCTCTCCCGAGCCGACGAGGTGCTCACGGAGGTGGGCCTGACCGATGCCGGCCCCCGTCGCGCCGGCGGCTATTCGCTCGGTATGCGCCAGCGCCTGGCCCTGGCCACCGCTCTGCTGGGCGACCCGCCGGTCCTGGTGCTCGACGAGCCGGCCAACGGGCTCGATCCCGAGGGCATCCAGTGGCTCCGGGGGTTCCTCCGCCATCTCGCCCACGAGCAGGGCCGGACAGTCCTGGTCTCCAGCCACCTGCTGTCCGAGGTCGAGCAGACCGTCGACCGGGTGGTCATCGTCGGCGCGGGACAGTTGATCCGCGAGGCCTCGATGGAGCAGCTGCGCTCCGGCGCATCCGGCGCCGGCACCGTGCTCGTCCGCGGTCCCGAGATGGACCGCCTCGCCGACGTACTCACCGCGGCCGGCAGCAGCGTGTCGCGGTCCGACGGCGATCTCACCGTCGCGGGCAGCACTCCTGCGGAGATCGGCCACCACGCTTTCAGCGCGGGGATCGAGCTGCACGAACTGCGTCCGCACACCAGCGGCCTCGAGGAGATCTACTTCCAGCTCACCGCGGGAACGGAGCAGTACGCCGCCCCCTCCCCCGGCTCGACGTCCGCCCCGGAGGCCGCCCGATGATCAGCCTGATGCGAGCGGAGTGGGCCAAGCTGTTCACCACCCGGGTCTGGATCGGCCTGCTCATCGGCGCCTGCGTCATGGCGGGCGGCTTCGCCGCCCTGTTCACGGGCCTGGCCGGGCAGGAGCAGAACGGTCAACCGGGCATCCCTGCGGTGGGCACGCAGCAGTACGAGACGCTCGCCTTCTCCGTGCCCGCCAACACCAGCGTCCTGCTGCTGATCCTCGGCGTCATCGGGATGACCCAGGAATACCGGCACCGCACGGCGACGCCGACCTTCCTCACCGAACCTCGGCGCGGCCGCGTGATCATCGCGAAGCTGATCGCGTACGCCCTCGTGGCCGTGCCGTTCGCGCTGGTGATCGTGGCCGTCGACGTGCTGGTGGTGATGATCTACGCCGGTGCCCGGGGCGCTGCGCCGTCGCTGAGCGCCGGCAACCTGCAGACCCTCGGCGCGTCCGGGCTCGTGCTGGTCGTCTTCGCTGTGATCGGCGTGGGCGTCGGCGCGCTGTTGCGCAACCAGGTCGCCGCCATCGTCGGAGCCCTGGTGTACCTCTACGTGGTCGAGCCGATCGTCTCGGGGATCGGCGCCATCCAGGCCGCCTACAAGTGGCTGCCCGGGGGTGCTGTCCAGGCCATGACATCGGACTTCCAGGCACCGGAGCTGCTCCGGCCGTGGCAGGGCGGCCTGCTGCTCCTCGGCTACGGTCTGGTCGCCGCGCTGGTGGGGACCCTGATCGCCGTCCGGCGCGACGTGACCTGAGGAAGGACGAGATGCCCGCGTGACCACTCGTATGACCGTGCAGCGCCTGGGCCGGCTGATCGCCGACGGCGACGTCGATGCCGTGCGGTCCGCCGTCCGATCCACGCCAGGCCTGCTGAACCGGACGGTCGAGCGGGAGGGACAGGGCGGCTGGACACCGCTGCACCTCGCGGTCGCCGAAGGGCAACCGGACGTCGTCCGGGTGCTGGTCGAGGCGGGCGCCGACCTGACCGCGCGCACCGAGTTCAACCGGACGCCACTGCACGTCGCACTGCAGTTCCGGCCGGAGATCGTGCCCCTGTTGCGCGAGCTGGGGGCGCAGGTGGACGCGCCCAGTGCCGCCTACCTCGGGGACGTCGACCAGCTCGCCCGTCACCTCGACGACGGCACCGGCGCCGGCGACCGGGCCAGCGGTGTCGACCTGTTGTCGTGGGCCGCCTTCGGCGGCGCGGCAGCCACCGCGCGACTCCTGCTCGAACGCGGCGCCGACGCCGACACCGGCGCACTGCATTTCGCCGCCGGCGGTGGCCGGCTCGAACTGGTGCGCCTGCTGCTGACGGCGGGCGCCGATGTGAACCGGCGGGATCCGAACACCGGACGCACGCCTCTGCACGCCGCGGTGGCCGCGGACCCCTCGGGCGAGGCCCCGGAGATCGTCCGCGTGCTGCTCGCCGCCGGCGCCGACGTCGACGCGACCACCAACGAGGGCGCGACCGCCCTCGACCTGAGCCACGTGGCCGCCGCCGCGCACCGGCGCACGGACGCAGGTCAGGCGACCGGACACGACGCCATGGCCGAACTGCTCACCACCCACGCCGCCCCGCGGAGCGCCACGGAGTAGCCGGCGCGAGCGTGTCCCACACCACGGCACACGCTCCGGTGCGACCCCGTCGGGAAGGGGGACGGGCGTAGAGTCGACACCCGCCACACGTGGTGCCACCACGTGCTGGATCACGACGCACCACGACGCCGCCCACAGACGAAGAAGGCACTCGACCCCGTGTCAAGCGTGAGTTCATCCCGCCCCTCCTCAGCGTCCTCCCCCTCTGTGGCGGGCTTCGGCACCAACGAGTGGCTGGTCGAGGAGATGTACCAGCAGTACCTCGCCGACCCGGCCACGGTCGACCAGGCCTGGCACGAGTTCTTCGCCGACTACCGCCCGGGCAGCCCGGTCGGCGGTGCGGACCGTCCTGCTCCCGCCCCCACCCCGGCCGCCCCCGCCGCTGCGCCTGCGACCTCCGGCAACGGCGTCGCCGCGTCCGCGCCGAAGGC
>JAOPWH010000094.1 GCA_025965795.1 Blastococcus sp. | reverse complement strand
AGCGCGGCGGACTCCGCCGCCCACTCGTCGTCCTTCCAGCCGCGGGTGGCCTTGGCGGCAGGCAGGGTGAACCCGCGGCCGGTGGCGGTGTGGGTGATCAGCGCCTCCAGCCCGTTGAGGTCGGCGTGCAGCAGCGCGGCGATGTGACCGTCGCCGCGGTGCTCGCGCAGCAGGGTCGCCGCGTGCCACAGGTCCAGCAGCGGTTCACCCGGCCAGCCGAGGTCGGCGTGCCCCGCGTAGAGCGGACGGCCCTCGGGCGTCAGCGCATCGCAGGCCTCGCGCAGGAGACCGGCGAGCTCGGCGAACTCCGCGGAGTCGATCACCTCCTCGCCCAGCAACCGCGTCAGCGAGTCGCGGGCGACGTCCCACCGGGCCTCGACGACCTGCTCCGGCGAGGCGAGCGTCCAGGCCCGCGGGATCATGTGCGCGACCAGCGACGGCGAGAAGTTGTAGAAGGTCGCGGTGACGACGCCGGCGCCGACGGCGCCCATGGGTGCGGCCCGTCCGGCGAAGTACGACATCCGGCCCGGCCGCAGTCCCAGCGCGCTGAACCGCTCGTCGTGCTCCGGCGCGAAGTACATCTGCGAGTGCAGCGGCTCGATCGCGCGGTGGGCGCGGGCGACCGCACCCGGCTCGACGGAGGACGCGGGCTGATCGGCGGTGACCATGCGCCGCACCCTAGCCAGCCGGCGCTCAGCCGACCGGCGGCAGGGCGAGCGACCAGGACACCTGGGTCCGGGTCGTGGTGAAGCCGAGCTTCTCGTAGAGCCGCAGCGCGCCGGTGACGTTGTCGCTGTCCACCTGCATCTCCGCACTCTGGCAGTCGTGCTCGGCGGCAGCCCGCAGCGCTGCGGCGATCACCGCCGACGCCAGTCCGCGGCCGCGGGCCCGCGGCAGCACCCCGATCTGGCCGAAGTCCGCGCGCCGCCGCCCCGTCGCGAGGGTGTCGGCCACGTAGACGAAGGCCAGCAGGTACCCGAGGACGACGCCGTCCTCCACGGCGAGCACCGAGAGGTCAGGGCGGAACGCCCGCTGCCCGGTGAACAGCGACTGCCAGGTGGCCGGGTCGCGCTCACTGGAGCCGTGGTGCTCGGTGAACGCGGCGTTGTGCGCGCGGCGGATCTCGTCGTCGCGGTCGGCGGTGTAGGGCACCAGTTCGACACCCGGCAGCGACGGCAGCGGGGGCGGGTCGGTCAGTGGCCGCTCCATCTGCCGGTACCACCGCTCCGGGCGCAGCCCCGCCCGGCGGACGAGACTCTCCAGCGACGTCATCGGCTCGGAGACGCTGACGACCAGCGACCCGGGTGCCTCCGGGTGCCGCTCGGCGTGGATCTCCGCCCCGCGCGCCAGCGACCAGGACATCAGCCGCCGCCCGATGCCGCGGCCCCGGTGGTCCGGGCGGACCCGGCCCTCGAGGTAGACGGCGAACGCCTCGCGGAAGGTGGGTGACGCGGTGGCGGCGGCATAGCCGATCAGCACCCCCGACTCGTCGGTGACGGCGACGCCGTCCCGTTCGAGGTCGGCGTTCCAGTTGACCCACCAGTCGGACATGTCGGTGGCGTCCGGGTACTCGTTCGTGTCGTCGACGGACTCCGACGCGGCGAGCACGGCGGCCACGGCGGCGGCGTCGTCCATCGTGAGCGGGCGCGCCGTACAGCCCTCGGGGAAGGCGGGGAGGTCGGCCACGGAAGGTCAGGCTAGGCAGCGGAGCCCACGGCGGCCACAGGTTCGGCCGCGCGCCGGGTCAGGTGCGGGCGAACAGGCAGAACGGGTGGCCGGCCGGGTCGGCGTAGACCCGCACGACCTCGTCCTCGTCCTCGTGCCCGCCGAGCCGTCGCGCGCCCGCCTCCTCGGCGAGCGCACACGCGGCGGGCAGGTCGTCGACCTCGATGTCGAGGTGCTGCTGCATCTGCTGGGTCCCGGGCACGGGGGGCCACACCGGAGGCACGTGGTCGGGCTCCAGCTGGAAGGACAGCCCGGTGCTGCCGTCGGCCGGCCGCAGCGTCGCCCAGTCCCCGTCGTCGTCGCGGATCGGCCAGCCCAGCAGCCGCTGGTAGAAGCGGGCCGGTCCGCGCGGATCGGGTGTGCCGAGGACGGGGGCAGTCAGCGTGAAGCGCGGGGTCATGCGGCCTCCAGTCCGAACAGCCGCGCCCCGTTCTCCCACAGGACGGCGCGGAGCCACTCCTCGCCCAGCTCCAGCCGGTGGAGTGCAGCCAGCTGGTGAGCGTAGGGATACGGGATGGACGGGAAGTCGCTACCGAGCAGGACCTTGTCCGTCAGCGCGCCCAGCCGTGGGAGGTCGGCGGGGTCGAAGGGCATCAGCCGCTCGGTGAAGTCGGTGGCGAACATGGTCGTGTCCAGGTGCACGCGCTCGTAGCGCTCGGCGAGGTCGAGGAACTCGCGGTACTCCGGCATGCCGAGGTGGGCGATGACCAGCTGCAGGCGCGGATGACGCTCCAGCAGTCCGGTGACCGGCACCGGGCCGGTGTGCTCGCCGACGAGCGGCCCCGAGCCGCAGTGGATGACCACGGGGCTGCCGGTCTCCTCCAGCCGCGCCCACACCGGGTCCAGCAGCGGGTCGCGCGGATCGAACCGGCCCACCTGCACGTGCACCTTGAACACCCGCGCGCCCCGCTCGAGCGCCTCTCCCACGTAGGCCGCCGCCTCGGGCTCGGGATAGAAGGTGGCCGACTGCAGCACCTGCGGCCTGCCCGCGGCGAACTCCGCCGACCACTCGTTGAGCCAGGCGGCCATGCCCGGCCGGTGCGGATAGGGCAGCGTCGGGAAGGCGCGGACGCCGAGCCGGTCGAGCAGCGCCAGCCGCTCGTCGTCCGGCTGCGGATAGGTGATCGGCCACGCGGCGCCGTAGTGCGACTCGGCGTCGGCGAAGTACTGCCAGACCTTGGCCTGCACCCGCTCGGGCAGGAAGTGCACGTGCACGTCGACCAGGCCCGGCAGCCCGAGCTCCCGCCAGTACCGCGGGACGTCGGCGTCGTCCTCTGGCGGGCCGGTCATGGAGACATCATGGTTCGACCCCGCCCCCGCTCCGCTCCTCGGTCGCCGGCGCTCCCTGCGATGCTCACGCGGGCGTCGTTCTCACAAGGTGACGACGACCTTGCCGCGCACGTGCCCGCCGGCGACCAGCCGGTGCGCATCGGCGAGCTGCTCGAGCGGGAACGCCTTCGCGATCGGGACCCGTAGCTGCCCTCCCTCGGCAAGCTCGCCCAGTGCGCCGAAGCCGTGCTCGTCCGGGCGCACGAACAGGTAGGAGCCGAGGTGCTCCCTTACCGCGGGATCGACGGCCGACACCAGCCGGATCCCCCGGTGCTCGGTGAGCCGCACCGCCTTGACCGCGTCGCGCAGCGTCTCGCCTCCCACCAGGTCCAGGAGCGCGTCCACCGGCTGCTCCAGCTGGGCACTGATCGGGCCGTCGGCGTAGTCGTAGACCTCCGCAGCGCCCAGCGACCGCAGGTACCCGTGGTTGCGCGCACTCGCCGTCGCGACCACTTCGGCGCCGAGCGCCGCCGCGATCTGCACGGCGAAGGTGCCGACGCCGCCCGCGCCGCGAGTGACCAGCACGCGGTCCCCGGGCTCCACGTTGAGCAGATCGACCATGGCCTCGTACGCGGTCAGGCCCGCCAGCGGAAGAGCACCGGCCTCGGCGAAGGACAGCGAGGCCGGCTTGGGCGCGAGACACCGCTGGGGTGCCGGCACGAGTTCGGCCGCCGTCCCCCACTGGACGTCGTCCCGGCGGACGTAGCCGAACACCTCGTCGCCGGGCTCGAACCCGACGACCGCCGGCCCGGCTGCCTCCACCACTCCGGACAGCTCCCAGCCGGGGATGATCGGGAAGTGGTGCGGAAAGGCACCGGCCAGCCGACCTTCGCGGACCGCCACGTCGACCGGATTGACCCCGGCCGCGTGCACGCGGACCAGCACGGTGTCCGGACCGACCGGCGGCTCGGGCAGGTCGTCCCGCAGCGTCAGGACGCTCTCGTCCCCGAAGCGGTCGTAGGCGATGCCCCTCATGCGGTGCCCACGGAACAACGGCCCGTCATCGGCGGCCCTTCACGTAGCGACCGAAGGCCTTCTGGATCTCGCGGCGGGAGTCGCGCTCGGCCATGTCGTGCCGCTTGTCGTAGTCCTTCTTGCCCTTCGCCAGCGCGAGGGTGGCCTTGACCTTGCCGTCCTTGAAGTACAGGTCGAGCGGGACGAGCGTGAGCCCGCCCTCCTTGGTCTTGCCGATCAGCTTGTCGATCTCGCTGCGGTGCATGAGCACCTTGCGCTTGCGCCGCGGGGTGTGGTTGGTCCAGGTGCCCTGCGTGTACTCGGGGATGTGGACGTGCTGCAGCCACACCTCGCCGTCGTCGATGCTGGCGAAGCCGTCGACGAGCGAGGCGCGGCCGGCCCGCAGGCTCTTCACCTCGGTACCGGTCAGCACGAGGCCGACCTCGTAGGTGTCGAGGATCGAGTAGTCGTGCCGCGCCTTCTTGTTCTGGGCGATGAGCTTTCGCCCGGTCTCACGCGGCAATATTCCTCCGTCGTCCTCCGGACGACACCGCGATCAGGTGCCGTCCCAATCTGTGACGAGCGCGCCCCGGCACTCGTCGGGGAGCCTCCGGCCCCCACTCCTCGCACCGCCACGCGGGGCGCCTGACGACGCCCCCGGGTCACAACCTTACGTACAGCCGCAGCGTCACGTAGGAGGCGATGCCGGCCAGGGCAACCCCGGCGACCGTGATGATCGCGCCGGTCTGGGCGATCTGGCCCCAGTCGATCCCGGTGATGATGCCGGCCTTGATGGGCCCGGCGAGGGTGCGGTCGACGAAGAGCACCTTGGTGAGGACCAGCCCGCCGACGGCGAGCAGACCGCCGACCATCCCGGCGAGGGCGGCCTCGAGGATGAACGGCAGCTGGGTGTACCAGCGCGAGGCGCCGACCAGCCGCATGATGTTGGTCTCGTTCCGGCGGTTGAACGCCGCCAGTTGGATCGTGTTCGAGATGAGGAGCAGCGCCGCCAGCGCCTGGACCACCGCCACGGCGAGCGTCGCGTTCCGGGCACCGTTGAGCAGACTGAACAACCGGTCGAGGAAGTCGCCTTCGTCGCGCACCTGGTCGACGCCGTTCTGCCCGTTCGGGAAGGCCGCGGCGATGACTGCGTAGCGCTCGGGGTTCTTCAGCTCGACGCGGAAGCTCTCCGGCAGCGCGTCGGCCGGGGTGTTCTGGACCAGCTCGGGCTGCTCCTTGAACTGCTGCTGGAAGCGCGTGTAGGCCTGTTCCTTGGATTCGTGCAGGTAGCTCTTGACCTCGTCCGACTGCTTGAGCCTCGTCTCGATGGCCGCGCGCTGCTCATCGGTGACGTCGTCGGCCAGGAAGATGGAGACCTGCACCTTGTCGTAGTAGATCCCATTCATCTCGGAGATCATCCCGGCGATCAGCAGTCAGGTGACCATGAGCCCGAGGGAGATGGCGGTCGTCAGGATCATCGCGACCGTCATGGTCAGGTTGCGACGCAGCCCGTTGGCCACCTCGGAGAGGACGAAGTTGACAGATCGGAAGAGCA
>JAOPWH010000089.1 GCA_025965795.1 Blastococcus sp. | reverse complement strand
ATCGAGGCCGAGAGCGTCAAGGCCATCCAGGAGAAGTACCAGGGCAACGAGGACCCGGTCTTCCGGACCCGCGCGATCCTGATCAAGGAGCAGCGGGCCGACCTGGTCAAGCACCACCTGTGGGTGCTCTGGACCGACTACTTCAAGCCCCCGCACTTCGAGAAGTACCCGGAACTGCACGAGCTGTTCAACAAGGCGACGAAGCAGGCCGGCGCCGCCGGCGGCAAGGGCAGCATGGACCCGGCCGAGGGTCAGAAGCTGCTCGACCTCATCGCCCAGATCGACAAGATCTTCTGGGAGACGAAGGCCGCGGCCTGAAACGAGCACCCGTTCCACACTGCCGGGCCGCCCCTTCGGTGGCCCGGCAGTGCCGTGTCGGTGGTATCGAAATCTGCCGACCCCGGCAGCCCGGCGCATGCGCCTAGGGTCAGCGGCATGCGCGCCTCGGAGGCTCCCTTGATCGACGTCGGCGCACTTCTGGAGAAGGTCGAGGCCGCGGCACCGATCGACTCCGTCCAAGCGGTTGCCGCCTCCCTCGGAGAGATGGTCGACGCACGGGAGGTCAACCTCCTCGTCACCGATTTCACCGGGCGCTCCGTGGTGCGGCTGACCTCGACGGACCGGGTCGACGGCGCCCGGAGCCACGGCGTCGAGCAGGCCGAGACCCTTCCCCTCCACGGAACTCTGCACGAACAGGTGCTGCGCACCCAGCGGCCCCACGTCCGTGCGCTCGACGACGGGGGCGCATGCATGACCGTCCCGGTCACCGACCGCGGGGACGCGATCGGGCTGCTGGAACTGCTGCTGCCCCGGTATCCCTCACCGCAGGAGGTGACGGAGATCGCGAACGCCGCCCACGCCCTCGCCTACGTCGTCATCGCCGCGCGGCGGCACACGGACATCTTCGAGTGGGGCCAGCGTTCACAGCCCTTCGCCCTCGCGGCGGAGATCCAGCGGAGGCTCCTGCCCGCCTCCTACACGTGCGAGGCGGGCCAGTTCACCCTGGCCGGCTGGTTGGAGCCGGCCAGCTCGGTCGGTGGGGACACCTTCGACTACACGCTGGACCGCGACTCGCTCCAGATCTCGATCACCGATGCGGTCGGTCATCAGGTGTCGGCCGCGCTGCTGGCCACCTTGCTCGTCGGCAGCCTGCGCAACGGCCGGCGCAAGGGCCTCGACCTCGGTGAGCAGGCCGGGTACGCCAACGACTCGCTGGCCGAGAACGCGCCCGCCGGGCAGTTCGTCACCGGTCAGCTCATGCGCGTCGACCTGCACTCCGGCACGGCCACGATCGTGAACGCCGGCCATCCCTTCCCGCTGAGGCTGCGCAACGGGAAGGTGGAAGAGATCGAGCTGCGCATCGAGCCGCCGTTCGGGGTCGTCCCTGGCAAGACCTTCGACGTCCAGACGCTCTCGCTGGAGCCGGGCGACCGGATCGTGCTGCTCACCGACGGCATGCAGGAGCGCAACGCGGTCAACCTCGACGTCGCGGCAGCCCTGGCCGAGAGCGCGGACCTCCACCCCCGCGAGGTCGTCCACGAGCTCGGCTCGGCCATCCTCCACGCCACCGGCGGAGAACTTCAGGACGACGCCACGATGGTCTGCCTGGACTGGTACGGCGGACCTCCACGGGGGCGGAACAGCGAGCAGGGCGCCGATCCGGACATCGCCTCCGCGCCCCTCGCGGGCGAGCGCCGGAACTGAGCCGGAGCCGGGCCGGTAGCGTCTGATCCCGATGCGCATCGATCCGGCCGGGTGGCCCTTCATCACCGGGCCCCTGGCCCCTGCTGCCCTGGCGGCGGCCGCCGGACGTCGGTGGGCGGCCTGGCCGTTCCTCGCGCTCTCGGCGTACATGACGCTGTTCTTCCGGGATCCCGACCGCCGTTGCGACACCGAGCCGGCCGACCCGGACGACGTCCTCTCCCCCGCCGACGGAGTGGTGATGGTGGCCGGAGAGCCGCAGCCCGACGTCGCCCCCGAGGGCGAGTGGCAGCAGGTGAGCATCTTCCTGTCCGTCGTCGACGTGCACGTCAACCGGTCGCCCTACCGCGGCGAGGTCGTCGAGAGCTCCTACCGCCCGGGCAGCTTCCTCGCGGCCTACCGCAAGGAGTCGGCGCACCGTAACGAGCGCAGCGAGCTCTGGCTGCGCGACGGCGACCGCACGGTGGTCTTCCGGCAGATCGTCGGCGTGCTCGCACGCCGCATCGTCACGCGCACCGGGCCCGGTCAGCGACTGGCCACCGGGGAGCGCATGGGGCTGATGAAGTTCGGCTCCCGGATGGACGTCTTCGTCCCCCCGGAATGCACCGTTCTCGTCTCCAAGGGGCAGCGGGTGCGCGGCGGGGAGACCGTCATCGCCCGCTGGCCATCGGCCGGCTGAGGGGTGCCGCCGATGCCGCCCACCCGCCGCACGACAACCGTCGAGTTCGTCCGCGGTTCCGTCCGGGGCAGCCGCCGCCGGGCCCTGGCGACCCTGCCGAGCCTGTTCACGCTCGCCAACATGATGTGCGGCTTCGGCGCCATCCTCGTGTCGATCCGTGGGGAGTACCGGCTGGCCGCCGTCCTCATCGGGCTGTCGATCATCTTCGACATCACCGACGGCGCCGTCGCGCGCCTGGTCGGCGCCGTGACGCCCTTCGGGCTGCAGTTCGACTCGCTGGCCGACCTCGTGTCCTTCGGACTGGCCCCGGCGCTGCTGGCCTTCACCCTGTTCTCCGAGGGCCGCGACGAGTGGGACCCGCTCGGCTGGGTGGTCTGCTTCCTGTGGGTCGCCTGCGCCGCCATCCGCCTGGCCCGCTTCAACACCACGATCGACCCCACCGCCGACAAGCGGTACTTCATCGGCATGCCGAGCCCCGGGGCAGCGGGCGTCGTCCTGGCTTCGGTCTTCGCGTTCGGCGACCAGATGCAGGGCCGCGACCGGCTCTGGGTGGCGCTGATCGTCGCGGTGCCCGCCCTGCTGATGGTGAGCAGCATCCGGTTCCGCTCGTTCCGGTCGCTGGTGAGCCCGAAGAGCGGCCGTCCCTACGGGATCATCGCCGCGGCGATCGTGCTGACCATCGGTTTCGCGCTCGACGCCACGATCACCGGAACCCTGCTCGCCTACGGTTACCTCCTGGCGCCGCTGCTCCTGCCCGTCGTCGCCCCGCTGGCACGGCTGCTGCCCGCCCGGCTCAAGGACGCCCTCTCATGACGGTGCTGTCGTGACCGTGCGCCCGATCCGCCCCGGCGACGTCCCGGCCGTGGTCGCGCTCGTGCGCGAGCTCGCCGACTACGAGAAGGCGCTGCACGAGGCTCGGCTCACCGAGGAGCAGCTGACCGGCGTGCTCTTCGGCGACTCCCCCGCACTGTTCGGCCACGTCGCCATTGCTGACGACGGGGCACGCCCCGGCGCAGTCGTCGGCATGGCGCTGTGGTTCCTCAACTTCTCCACCTGGCGCGGCACCCACGGCATCTACCTCGAGGATCTCTACGTGCAGCCCGAGCACCGCGGTGCCGGCCTGGGCAAGGAGCTGCTGCGCACCCTCGCCGGGGTCTGCGTCGAGCGCGGGTACTCGCGGCTGGAGTGGTCGGTGCTCGACTGGAACACTCCGTCGATCGAGTTCTACCGGGCGGCCGGCGCCGTGCCCATGGACGGCTGGACCGTCTTCCGCCTCACCGACGACGCCCTGACCGAGTTCGCGGACGACCGGAGGACCCGATGACCACCGAACGCGTGCCCGCCGAGTGCTGGCTCACCGACATGGACGGCGTCCTGGTGCACGAGGAGCGGGCGCTGCCCGGTGCGGCCGAGTTCCTCCAGCGGCTGGTCGAGAAGCAGCGCCGGTTCCTGGTGCTCACCAACAACTCGATCTTCACGCCCCGGGACCTCGCCGCGCGCCTCGCCCGCGCCGGCCTGCAGGTGCCCGAGGAGTCGATCTGGACCTCGGCCCTCGCGACGGCGGATTTCCTCGCCACCCAGCTCCCGGCGGGCTCGGCCTACGTCATCGGCGAGGCCGGGCTGACGACTGCGTTGTACGAGGTGGGCTACACGCTCACCGACACCGATCCCGACTACGTCGTCCTCGGCGAGACCCGCACGTACTCGTTCGAGGCGATCACCCGGGCGATCCGGCTGATCGGCCGCGGCGCCCGGTTCATCGCCACCAACCCCGACGTGACCGGCCCCTCGCCCGAGGGTCCGCTCCCCGCGACCGGCTCCGTGGCGGCGTTGATCACCCGGGCCACGGGTGCGGAGCCCTACTTCGTCGGCAAGCCGAACCCGATGATGTTCCGCAGCGCCATGAACCGGATCGAGGCGCACTCGGAGTCCACGATCATGATCGGCGACCGCATGGACACCGACGTCGTCGCGGGGATCGAGGCCGGCCTGGAGACGGTGCTGGTGCTCTCCGGCTCGACCGCGGCTGCCGACGTCGCGCGCTTCCCGTTCCGGCCCAGCCGGATCCTCGACTCGATCGCCGACGTGATCGACCTCGTCTGAACGAGCTCAGCGCTCCAGGTAGGCCAACCGCGCCTCGGGGGTGGCCAGCAGATAGAGCTCGGTCGCCACCAGCGCCAGGATGGGCACACCGACCAGCGGCCGGCCCGCCTCGAACGCCGTCGTGTAGGCCAGGGCGGCCAGCAGCAGCTGCAGGACGATGACCGGACCACGGGCCCAGCCCGCCACACGCCACAGGCCCATCGCACACAACGCGAGGACGGCGGCGCCGGCGGCCACCACGACCACCTCGGCGAGCGCCCGGGAGACGCTGTCGGCGGTGCTGGTGACGACCAGGTAGAGCAGCGCCAGGGCGCCGCACGCGATGGCCCCCGCCTCGACGCCGACCACGACAGCGGCCCACCGCAGGGATCGGGGCGCCTCCGGGCGCGCCCGCTCAGGACGGGGAGGCGACGGCTCGGCCGCGGCACCGAACAGTCGGTCGGCCCAGCTCCGGGACTGCCCCGGCGGACCGTTCCCCTGCTCGCTCACGCGGCCGAGATTACGCGGCGGGGTGGAGTTCCCGGCCCCGGTTCCCCGACGGACGCCCAGGCCGTGGCTAGCCTGGCGGGCATGCGTGCGCTCGTGGTGGTGAACCCGGCGGCGACCAGCACCACCGCCGCGATGCGCGACGCCCTGGTCCGCGCCCTCGCCGGGGAGCTCAAGGTGGACGTGGTCGAGACCAGCCACCGCGGTCACGCCCGCGAGCTCGGTGCTGCGGCGGCCGCCGGCGGGATGGACCTCGTCGTCTCCGTCGGTGGCGACGGCACGGTCAACGAGGTCGTCAACGGCCTCCTCGAGCACGGCCCCGCCCCGCACCTTCCGGTGCTGGCGGTGGTGCCGGGCGGCTCCACGAACGTGTTCTCCCGCGCCCTGGGCCGCTCCCGGGACCCGCTCACGGCGACGGCGGAGATCCTCGACTCGCTGCGGGCCGGGCGAACCCGGCTCATCTCGCTCGGCACGGCCTGCGCCGCAGGCACCGGAACGGCGGAGGAGTGGGCGCCGTCCCGGTGGTTCGTCTTCGCCGCCGGACTGGGCTTCGACGCCGACGTGATCGCCCGGGTCGAGGCGCACCGTGGCCGCGGCCGTCGCTCGTCCGGCCCCCTCTACGTGCGCCAGGCCGTCGGCGCGTTCTTCACCGGACCGGACCGCCGGCGCCCGGGGATGACCCTGCAGGTCCCGGGTGAGCCGGCGCTGGAGGAGCTGTTCCTCTGCCTGGTCTCCAACGTCAGCCCGTGGACCTACCTCGGCGCTCGCGCGGTCAACCCCTCCCCCGACGCCTCCTTCGACGCCGGCCTCGACGTGTTCGCGATGGGCAGGATCGGCGCGGTCCGCATGTTGCGCACGCTGCGCCAGTCCCTCGCCCGGGTGCCCGACGCGAGGGGCCCGGGCGTCCATCGGTGGCACGACCTGGAGGAGCTGACGCTCACTGCGGACCGCCCGCTGGGCTGGCAGCTCGACGGCGACCACCTCGGGACGGCGACCGCACTGCGGATACGGCACGTTCCGGCCGCACTGCGCGTTGTCGCATGAGGCACGCTCCTGCCCCCTCTACTCACCTGCCGGGTCGGTGTCAACGCGCTGACCGGTGAGTCGTTCCGTCGAGTGGCGCGCCTAGCACGCCCGTGGTGAGCTTGCTCACGAGGGGTCGAACGACGACCGCGATCTGCTTGACAGGCGTCCTTCTCGTGAAAACATCACGAGTGAACGCAACTTGCCGGTAACAACACTCTGCCGGCGAGGTACGCATGAAGTCGCTGAGCCGAAGCGCTGGGCAACCGGTGTCGGCCCTGCACTGCGGTCCGAGGCCAGCGACCGCTGAACCAATCGAATGACGACACCGAGGAGTACGAAGTCATGGACTGGCGTCACCGCGCGCTCTGCCGGGACGAGGACCCAGAGCTGTTCTTCCCCATCGGGACGACCGGCCCTGCACTCGTCCAGATCGAGCAGGCGAAGGCCGTGTGCCGCCGCTGCCCCGCCGTCCAGGCGTGCCTGGACTGGGCCCTGACCTCTGGCCAGGACTCCGGCGTCTGGGGCGGTCTCTCCGAGGACGAGCGACGCGCTCTCAAGCGCCGTCAGGCCCGTACCCGGGTGCGCACCGCCTCCGCCTGAGCAGCACTGCACACGTTTCGCCACGAGGCCGGTCCGGGATTCCCGGGCCGGCCTCGGCTGTTGCATCGTGGTCCTCCGGACCACCCCACGGACAAGTGCCGCCCCCAGCTGCGGCGAGCCCCCGCACGTCGCGCCGGTCTCACCGTCGCGGCAGCCCCGCACCCGGCAGCGTGAGGACGACCTCGGTGCCCGGCTGATCCACCGGCGTGCCCATGGTCAGGCTGCCGCCCAGTTCGCTGGCCACGAGGGTGCGCACGATCTGCAGGCCGAGACCGTCGCTGGCCACCGGGTCGAACCCGTCGGGTAACCCCTTCCCGTTGTCGCGGACACGGACGACGAGGTCGTGGCCGTCGCGCTCGGCCACGAGCTCGATGCTGCCCGGCTCGCCCTCGGCGAAGGCGTGCTCGGCGGCGTTGTGCAGCAGCTCGGTGACGGCGAGGACCAGCGGTGTCGCCGCGGCCGCCGGCAGCTCCCCGAACGAGCCGCTCCGCCGGGTGCGGGCCGCCGGACCGACCGACGTCAGGTCACCGAGCATCGGCAGCACCTGGTCGAACACGTCATCGACGTCGACGACGTCCTCCCGGCTGCCGGCCAGCGTCTCGTGGACGACGGCGATCGAGGCGACCCGGCGCACCGATTCCTCCAAGGCCGCGCGGGCCGCGGGCTCGGTCATGCGCCGAGCCTGCAGCCGCAGCAGAGCCGCGACGGTCTGCAGGTTGTTCTTCACCCGGTGGTGGATCTCGCGGATGGTGGCGTCCTTGGTCAGCAGCGCCCGGTCACGGCTGCGGACGTCGGTGACGTCGCGGACCAGCACCAGCGCCCCGGCCTCCCCGCCCGGGGCCTGGAGGGGCAGCGCGCGGACCAGCATCGTGGCACTGACCCCCTCGACGTCCGCGGGATCGGGGAACCGCCCGGCTGCGGCCGCGGCGATCCCGGCGGCGAGCGCCTTCCCCGCGACCCGGTCGGCCGCCGCCAGGCGGGTGACCTCGGAGAGGTCGGCGCCCACGAGGTCACCGGCCACGCCCAGGCGCCGGTAGGCCGACAGCGCGTTGGGACTGGCGTAGGTGACCAGGCCGGACCGGTCGAGACGGACCAGGCCGTCGCCCACCCGCGGGCTCATCTCGGCGTCCTGGGGCTTCTCGGGCGGAAAGGTGCCGGCCGAGACCATCAGGCAGAGGTCGGCGGCGATGTCGAGGTAGGTGAGCTCCAGCGTGGAGGGCGACCGCGTCACCGCGAGGTTGGTGTCCTTGGCCAGCACCGCCACGCCGACGCCCTCGTGCCGCACCGGGATGACCTCGCGACGGCGCGGAGCCGCCCCCGACCAGTCGGGTTCGCCCTCGGTGACCGGCCGGCCTTCCCGATGGGCGACGACGAAGGGCGCGGCCGCCGCACCGTCGCTCTCGACGCCGACGAGGTCCTCGGGGCGGCTGGTCGGCGCGGTGAGCGGCCGGACCTGCGCGACACACCACCACGCGCCGGACGGCAGAGGCACCCAGAGCGTGAGGTCGGCGAAGGCGAGGTCGGCCAGCAGCTGCCAGTCGGCCACCAGCCGGCGGATGTGGGCGATCTGCGCCGGGCTCGACGCCGAACCGCGGGCCAGTCGCTCGGAGAGGCTGCTCATCGCAGCCGAGCCTAAAGACAGCACCCGGCGCGGGGAGGGGTCAGGTCTGGAGCCGCCTCGATCCGCTCTGCCACGCTGCCGCCATCACCTCTGCGAAGGCGCCGGGAAGCAGCGCCCACCCGAGCCCGACCCCCATGAGCAGCGCCCACGCCATGAGGACGGCGGCCACGACCCAGATGATCGCGGTCGAGTGCCGGGTGGAGGCGGTGACGACCGGCACGGCGCACAGCACGACCGGCACTCCCAGCGCCACGATCGCGAAGGCCCCGCCTTCCACCGTGAGGGGAATGACCAGCACCGCCGCCGTGACGACCGCGACTGCCAGCGCCACCCATCGCAGGTTGACCGCCATCAAGACTCCTCTCGTTCGGAACGGCAGTGTGCACCTCGACCTACGATTTCGGAGTGATCGACACCCTCCGCCCCGCTGCCCCATCGGTCGAGACCGCCCTCCCCGAGGACTACGCACGCATCGCCGAGCTGACGGTCGGCGTCTACATGGATGGTGATCTGGCCTCGGCGGGATACGCGGCCGAGCTGGGCGACGTCGCGGGCCGGGCGACCCGCTCCGAGCTGCTCGTCGTCCGGGACGACGACGGGCAGGTCGTGGGCAGCGTGGCGATGGTGCTCGACGGCGACTTCGCCGAGGTCACCGAGTCCGACGACGAAGCGGGCTTCCGGATGCTGGTCGTCGATCCGGCGGTTCAGGGCCGCGGCATCGGCGAGCTGCTGGTGACCGCCTGCCTGGACCGGGCGCGGTGGGCCGGCAAGCGGCGGGTGGTCATCTCGACCGGGTCGCGCATGACCGCCGCCCAACGGCTCTACCGGCGGCTCGGTTTCACCCGGCTCCCCGAGCGCGACTGGAACCCGGTGCCGGGTATCGACCTGCTGGTGTTCACGTGCGACGTCGAATCGGGGACACCTGCGAAAGGACCCCGTCCCTCTCACCCCTCGCAAGCTCGGAGCGAGCCTCCGGACGGGGCCTAACCGACGACGGTCGCGATCAGGTCGCCCTCCTGGAGCACCTCGCCCTCGACGACATGCAGCTCCTCCACCGTGCCGGCCCGCTCGGTGAGCACCGGGATCTCCATCTTCATCGACTCGAGGATGACCAGGGTGTCCCCCGCGGCGACCTGCGCGCCGGGCTGGACGAGGACCTTCCACACGCTCGACACCATCTCCGCGTGGATCTCCTCGACCGCCACCTGGACTCCTCCTGACACCGCGCCGACTCCGAGAGGCTTCATCCAATCACCCTGCGTGGTGGACGACGTCCGGTGCGTCGGACGCCCGGGCCGTCAGCCGGTGGAGACGGAGCGGCCGGCTGCGAGGCGGTCCAGCACGGCCCGCACCTCGGCGCCGTCGTGCGGCACCCCGGTGTCGGACAGGTCGGCGAGCACCTCGGCAGCGGCCCGAGCAGCGGCGGCGGTGTCTCCCGCGGCCACACTCACCGTCGCCAGCAGGGCGTCGTACCAACCGTCGAGCCGGTCGCCCGGGTCGTACCCGCTGACGGCGACCACCCCCGCACCCGAGGAGCCGTCCCCCGGCAACCGACCGGTCACCGTGCCGGCCGTTCCGGGCGGGAGCGTGGCGCGCAGCTGGACGGCGAGCGCAGCGCTGCGCACGCGGTCGGGATCGTGGTCGGGAGCCCCGGCGTCGGTGGCGCTGCGCAGGGCGAGCTCGACGGCATCGATGCCGTGCGCGCGCTCCATGACGGCGATGTCGAGGGAGAAACCGGCAGCGACCTCCGCCAGCTCACCGTCCGGGGCGATGCCCACGGTGACCAGCCCCCGCCAGCCGATCTCGGCCAGCCGGCGAGCGGCAGGCGGCAGGTCGGTGCGCCCGTCACCCGTTCCGTCCGTCCACGAGACCCGCGCGATGCCGGCCGCACGGTCCCGCGCCACGGGCGTGGTGAACCGGAGTCCGTGGGCCGTGACCCACGCCAGGAAGCCCCGTTCGCTGGCGGGCTCGACGCCGTCGCCGCCGAGCCGCTCCAGCACGTCCGCGTCGGGGCCGACCCACCGCAGGCCGGCCGCCGTCACGGCCGCCGCAAGGCGGGCGTTCCCGGCCAGCGCCGGTGGCACGGGCAGCACGGCCCCGACGCCGCTGCGCTGGGCGGCCTCGACGATGCGGTCGACGGCCAGATAGGACTCGGCGGCAGGCGCGGGTCCGAGGAGCACCGCGTCGTCGGCCATCCGCACGTGCCGGGCGCCTCGCTCGGCCTCGGAGTGCACGGCCACCGATTTCAGCCCGAGACGGGCGCAGGACGCGATGACGGCACACGCGGCCGGCCCCCTGCCCGCGACGAGCACGCTCTCGATCCCCAGCTGCGGCACGGTCGTCTCCTCCTGCACTCCCCCGCCCGGCGGCATGGCCGGACGTCCCCGTGAGAGGCTTGCACGGTCAGCTTGGCGGGTCCGACGACGCCCCGCATGTCCCGTGCACCGCGTCGTTCCCCGAGCGAGAAGAGGGCCGGCCGGCCCGACGGCACACGAGAGGAGGGCAGCGATGTCCAAGCGAGGACGCAAGCGGCGCGCCCGTAAGAAGAGCGGCGCCAACCACGGCAAGCGGCCCAACGCCTGACGAAGGACCCCGTTCCGGACGGGTGAGCGCCCCGTCTCCGCTCAGGCGGAGGTGGGGCGCTCTTCTGTGCTGGTCAGGATCTCGGTGGAGATCCGCTCCACGCTGATCTGCGTGCCGTCCTCTTCGAAGGAGACGCTGGTCAGCTGCAGCTTGATGCGGTCCCGCAGGCCGACGGGCGGCTTGTCGCCGCCGCATCGGCGGCGCACGAGCGCCTTGAACTCCTGCTCGATGCCGAACTCCCGCAGGCACGAGGAGCAGTCCTCCAGGTGCTCGGCGATCACCGCCCGGCGCGCGTCGTCGGTCTCGTGGTCGAGGAACTCGAAGACGTGCGACAGGACGTCGTCACACGAGTTGATCTCGATCGGCTCGCCGGCCCCCGGAGCGTCGTTGCTCATGAGTGGCTCGCCTCCTCACCGGCTCCGGCGCGGACGAACCCACGCTCACGGGCATAGTCGGCCAGCAGCTTCTGCAGCCCCCGTCGGCCGCGGTGCAGTCGGGACATCACCGTGCCGATGGGCGTGCCCATGATCTCGGCGATCTCCTTGTAGGCAAACCCCTCGACGTCCGCCAGATAGACGGCGAGCCGGAAGTCCTCGGGCAGCTGCTGCAGGGCCTCCTTGATGTCGGAGTCCGGCAGGTGGTCCAGCGCCTCGATCTCCGCCGACCGCAGCCCGCTGGAGGTGTGCCCTTCGGCCGCGTACAGCTGCCAGTCCTGCACCTGCTCGGTGGGGTACTGCTGCGGCTGCCGCTGCTTCTTGCGGTAGCTGTTGATGTAGGTGTTGGTCAGGATCCGGTACAGCCA
>JAOPWH010000083.1 GCA_025965795.1 Blastococcus sp. | reverse complement strand
CGGGGCGCGACGTCGGCGTGCACCGACCAGCCCTCGGCGACGATGTCCCCCACGGTCATCCGCGGGTTCAGCGAGCCGTAGGGGTCCTGGAAGATGATCTGCACCTCGCGGCGGTACCGCTTGAGCGCCCGACCGCCCATCCGAGCGACGTCCTCGCCCTTGTAGCGGATGGTTCCACCGGTGGGCTTCTCCAGGGCGACCAGCAGCTTGGCCACCGTCGACTTGCCACAGCCGGACTCGCCGACGAGGCCGACCGTCTCCCCGCGGTGCAGCGTCAGGTTCACACCGTCCACAGCACGGACGTGCCCGACGGTCTTCTTGAAGACGATGCCCTGGGTCAGGGGGAACAGCTTCTGCAGCTCGACGATCTCCAGCAGCGCCTCGCCCAGGACGCCTTTCGACGCGTCGGCCGGCCGGGGTTCAGCCACCGAGAACCTCCTCGCTGTAGTGACAGGCCGCCTCGCGGCCCGGGGTGACGACCCGCAGCAGCGGCAGGTCGGTGACGCAGTCTCGGCCCGCGGCGGCCGCAGCACCGGTGCGGGCCCGGGGGCAGCGCGGATGGAAAGGACAGCCGCTGGGGATCCTGGCCAGGTTGGGCGGCTGGCCGACGATGGGCTTGAGCCGCCCGCCCTTGGCCTCCACCTGCGGGATGGAGTTCATCAGTCCCACGGTGTAGGGCATCGCCGGGCGGGTGAACACCTCGTCGACGGTGCCGGTCTCCACGATCCGGCCGGCGTACATGACCGCCACCCGGTCGGCGACCTCGTTCACCACGCCGAGGTCGTGGGTGATGAGGATGAGGCCCATGCCGGTGTCGCGCTGCAGATCCTTCAGCAGGTCCATCACCTGGGCCTGCACCGTGACATCGAGGGCGGTGGTCGGCTCGTCCGCGATGAGGATCCGGGGATCGAGTGCCAGCGCCATCGCGATCATGACCCGCTGGCGCATACCGCCCGAGAACTGGTGCGGGTAGTCGTTGACCCGGCGCGCGGCCGCAGGGATGCGCACCCGGTCCATCAGCTCGATGGCCTTCTGCTTGGCCTCCTTCTTGGAGGTGCCCCGGTGCGCCCGGAACATCTCGCCGATCTGGAAGCCGACGCTGTAGACGGGGTTCAGCGCCGAGAGCGCGTCCTGGAAGATCATCGCGATGCCGGGCCCGCGGATCTGCCGTTGCTCCTCCTCGGTCATGGTGAGGATGTCGCGGCCCTGGAAGTGGATTCCGCCGCCGGTGATGACCGCCGGGGGTGAGTCCAGGATCCCCATGATCGCCTGCGCCGACACCGACTTCCCCGAACCGGACTCGCCGAGGATCGCGAGGGTCTCCCCCTGGTCGACGTGGTAGCTGATGCCGTTGACGGCGTGCACCACGCCCGAGCGGACACGGAACTCCACGTGCAGGTCGTCGACCTCGAGCACGGGGCTGCCCGTGCCGGACGGCTCCAGCGACGGGGTCGAGGAGATGTAACCGCTGCTCGTGCTCATGAACGCTGCCTCGGATCGAGGGCGTCACGCAGCGCGTCGCCCAGCATGATGAACGCCATCACGGTCAGGGACAGGATGATGCTCGGGAAGAGAACCAGGTGGGGAGCGGTGCGCAGCAGGGACTGCCCGCTGGAGATCTGCAGGCCCCACGAGATCGCCGGGCGCTGCAGTCCGACACCGAGGTAGGTCAGGGTGGCCTCCGCCGCGATGAGCACCCCCACGGTGATCGTGGCGAACACGAGCACCGGCGCCACGGCGTTGGGCAGGATGTGCCGGGTCAGGATCCGGAAGTTCGACGCCCCCATGGCGCGGGCGGCGGCCACGTAGTCCGAGCTCTTCACCGCGATCACCTGCGAGCGCACCAGCCGCATGGCCGTCATCCAGCCGAACACCGACAGCGCGATGGCGACGGCACCCACACCGCGGTCACTGAGGATGGGAAGACCGGTCGAAGGACCGACCCGCAGCAGGATCAGGGCACCGAGGATCAGCGGCAGCGCGAAGAAGATGTCGGTGATCCGGGCCAGGAGACTGTCGGCGAAACCGCCGTAGTACCCCGCGAGCGCGCCCACCAGGACACCCAGGATGAGCACTCCGAGGACGGAGAGGATGCCGATGGCCAGCGAGGTGCGCGCGCCGTAGACGACGTTGGCGAGGTAGTCGCAGCCCTGCTGGTCGTAGCCCATCCAGTGCGCCGCCGAGGGCAGCTGCTTGGAGTTGGCGAGCGAACACTTCCGTGGATCTGCTCCCCGCGCGAACACCGACGGGAAGAGGGCCATGAGCGCGAAGAACAGCCCCAGGAACGCACCGATCCAGAACAAGGGGTTCCGCTTCAGCTGACCCCAGGCGTCGCTCCAGAGACTGTTCTGCCGATCCTTGGTGACGTCGAGCGTCGGCGCGGCCAGCCCCGTCGTCGTCCCTGCCTCCACCTGGTCGCGGCGCAGGTCTTCCTGCTGCTGGTCAGTCATAACGGATCCTCGGGTCCAGAACTGCGTAGAGCACATCGACGATCAGGTTGAAGAAGATGAAGAAGAAGACCATCAGCGTGACGATGCCGACGACCACCGCGCCCTCCTGCCCCCTGACGGCGTCGAAGACGGCGCGCCCGATGCCGGGGATGTTGAAGACGGCCTCGGTGACGATGGCACCGCCGAGGAGCGCACCGACGTCCGCGCCGATGAAGGTGATCACCGGGATCAGGCTGTTGCGCAGCGTGTGCCGCACGATGATGGTGCGCCGCGGCAGACCCTTGGCCTTCGCGGTACGCACGTAGTCGGCGTTCATGTTCTCGGCGATGCTCGTGCGGGTGAGCCGGGCGACGTAGGCGAGGGAACCGGAGGCCAGCACCAGGCCGGGCAGCAGATAGCTGTACCAGCCCTGCTGGATGCCGGCGATCGGGAACCAGCCGAACTTCAGGCCGAGCACGTACTGGGACACGAAGGCGAGCACGAGGATCGGGATGGAGATGATCAGCGTGGTCGAGACCAGGACGAGGTTGTCGAAGTAGCCGTTGCGGCGGATACCGGCGAAGACCCCGGCCACCAGCCCGATGCTGGCCTCGAGGAGGACCGCCACGACGGTGAGCTTCACGGTGACCGGCAGCCGGTCGGTGATGATCTCCAGGACCGGGCGCTGGTGGAAGTCCGTGCCGAGGTCCAGGTGGGTCAGGCCGGCGACGTACTTGCCGTACTGGATGACCAGCGGGTCGTCGAGGTTGAACTGCGCCCGCAGTTGCGCGACGACGGCCGGCGCGAGCGGCCGGTCACCGGCCAGGGCACGGATGGGGTCACCGGGCAGGGCGTAGACCATCGCGAAGATGAGGAAGGACGCCCCGATCAGGACGGGGATGGTGAGCAGCAGGCGGCGGGCGACGTAGCGGCCCATGACCCTCCTCGTTTCGTCTGAACGGCGGCCGGACCAGCGCGATGGATCACATCATGCGCCGACGCGGCAGGCGCCACCCGCTGATCGCGAACGGGCACCTTTTCCGCTGGCCGAGGGGTGAACGAGCGCCGGGGCGCACCTGCTCGATGGTGCGGCAGGTACGCCCCGGCGTCCGGTGGTGCGGTGGTGCGGTGGTGCTGTGGTGCGGTGCCTACATCACGGGTTGACGACGGTCACACCGGCGATGTCGACGCGGCCGAAGATGTCGACGACGACGTTGTCGACCTTGTCCGACCAGACGGACTGCTCCAGGCCGAAGAACATCGGCATGACCGGCATGTCCTCGAGAAGGACGTCCTCCGCCTCCTGGTACAGCTTGATCGCTTCCTCGTCGCTCGTGGCCTGGTTGCCCTGGGAAACGAGGTCGTCGAACTGGGGGTTGCTGTAGAAGGCCGAGTTGGATCCGGCCGGCGGCTGAGCCTTGGTGGAGTAGAGCGGCTCGAGGTAGTTCTGCGGGCTGGGGTAGTCCATGGACCAGCCGAGACGGAACGGACCGGTGTAGCCCTTCTCGTCACCCTTGGGCAGGTACTCCGAGAAGTCGAGGTTGCCCTGGAGGGTGAACTCCACGCCCAGGTTCTCGCGGAGCTGGTTACCGACGGCCTCGACCCAGGCGTCGTGACCGGCGCCCGCGTTGAACCACAGCTCGACCGGCTGGTTACGGTCGAAGCCTGCCTCGTCGAGCAGCTGGTTGGCCTTCTTGACGTCGACCTGGCAGTACTTGCAGGCGTCGTCGCGCGAGCCGTTGACCACCGGGGAGATCACCGAGTAGGCCGGCGTGCGGCTGCCCGAGAAGATCGCGTCCGTGATCGCCTTGCGGTCGATCGCCATCGAGAACGCCTGGCGCACCCGCTTGTCCGCGTAGCGCGGGTCGTAGAGCGGGAAGCCCATGTAGGTGAACGACGACGACGGCCGCTCCCCGTAGCGGTCCCCGAACTCGTCCTTCACCGAGGTGATGGCGTCCGGCGGGATCTGGTTGTCGACGTCGAGGTTCCCGCCCTGGATGTCGGTGTAGGCGGTGTTCAGGTCGGTGTAGACCCGGAACTCGACGGTGTCGGCGTGGCCCTTGTTGTCACCGGCGTAGTCCTCGTACCGGCTGACCTTGAAGCCCTGCCCCGGGACGAAGTCCTCGTCGGCCTTGTACGGGCCGTTGCCGATCGGCTTCTTGCCGGCGGCCTCGGGGTCCGTGAAGAAGGCCTTGGGCAGCGGGTAGAACGCCGTGTACCCGACCGTGACGGGGTACTGGGCGAAGGGCTTGCTGAGGGTGACCTCGAAGGTCTTGTCGTCGACGACCTTGAGGCCCGACATCTGCTCCGCGGCCGGCGGCTTGGTCACGTTGCCGGCGTCGTCGGTCTCGGCCTGCAGCTGGTCGTAGCCCTCGACGTTGGCGAAGAAGTACGAGGCGCCCTGGGCGTTCGTGCTGAGCGCGGTGTAGTTCCACGCGTCGACGAAGGACTGGGCGTCCACCGGCGTGCCGTCGTGGAAGGTCCAGCCGTCCTTGAGCGTGACGGTCCAGGTGGTCTGGTCGTCGGACTTGATGGAGTCCGCGACGCCGGAGTAGTCGATCGAGCCGTCGTCCTTGTACTGGACGAGGCCCGTCCACAGGGCGTCGACGACCTGGCTGCCCTCGGACTCGGTGGTGTTGCCCGGAACGAGCGGGTTCTCGGGCTCGCCGACGTAGATGCTGAATTCGCCACCGCTGGCTGGCGTGGCGGTGTTCCCATTCTTCTTGTTGTCGTCGCCACCACAGGCGGACAGCACCATCGTGCCGGCAAGGCCGGCCGCGATGAGTGCGCCACTGCGCTTGCTCAAGTTCACGTGTAATGCCTCCCTCAACCCGCCTCTGGCGGGGGGAACGGACAGGTCGCACCGCACCCGATCGGGCTCGCGGGGTGACTGATTGGTCAGAGCAGGACGCACCCAGGAAGCTGAAAACCTCCCTGGCGCGACGGGTGGACCCTAGGCACCCGCGCGGAGGGGCGTCCACTGACGTCATCCATTTGTGACCTTGATGCCGCGATCGAGACGTCCGCCGCAACTTCCACACCATCTGTCGCTCCTGATCCCCAGGTCTTCCGGTCCGGGCTGCCCTTTTCCCGCAGGGATTCCGGCCCGGCGGCAACCCGGGTGTCGGCGTGACGGCCTGCGGGTAGTACCGCTCCGTACAGACATCCCAGAGAGGGAGTGCGACACGATGAGCGGCATCGACAAGATGAAGAACAAGGCCGAGGAGCTCTCGGGCAAGGGCAAGGAGGCGCTGGGCGACGCCACGGACGACCGCGACCTCCAGGCCGAGGGTCAGGCCGACCAGGCCTCCGGCAACCTGAAGCAGGCCGGCGAGAAGGTCAAGGACGTCTTCAAGTAGAGAACGACACCTCCCCTCCGGGAGGGGTATCGACGGACGCCGCTCCCCTCGGGACGGCGTCCGTCGTCGTCTGACGACGTTCGGCACCCGTCAGATCACGGGTGCGGCTTGCTGCACTGCCCGGGCGATGCGCTCGTAGCGCCGGTCGTCCCGGCGGATCTGCAGGTCGTCGAGATGATGTCCGCCCTCGTACTCGCGGGGTCGGGATCAGAGGCGGTGGAGGAGGTCTCGGACGGCGGCGAGGAGAGGGCGGTCGGCCTCGATCCAGTCCAGGCCCGCCAGGTCGTCGACGTCGACCCAGCGCAGTTGCGCATGCTCGTGGGCCACGGGAGCACCCCCGGCGAGCCGCGCCCACCACACCCGCAGGGTCGAGGTACCGGGCACGCCGCCGGCGACGGAACCGTCGAGCAGCACCTCGCCGAGAAATGCCTGGGGAAGGACCTCGACGCCCAGCTCCTCGCGGCACTCCCGCACCAGCGCCGACAGGTCCGACTCGCCCGGCTCGACCTTTCCGCCGGGGAACTCCCAGAGCCCGTCGTAGGGGCCACCCGATCGCTGGGCGACCAGCACCCGTCGGCCCTCCACGACCGCGGCCCCGACCACCTGGACCACGTCCACCGCCCGGCGCGCCGCGGCGACGGCATAGGCGTCCAGATGGGCCTGCATCGCACGGACGATGCGGCGGCGGAGCAGCAGCCGGTCGGCCACTCCGCCGAGGACGCCGGGCAGACCGGTCTCCCAGTCCACCTGCTCGTCGACCCGCGTGCCGTCGCCGGTCGCCGAGAACCGGCGCGAATGTGTCAGCCACCGCCACCCGGAGCCCGGCCCCGCGGCGTAGACGTCCCGCTCGGGCCGTACCGAGACGACCTCCTCCAGGGGGCACCCCCAGGGGCGGCCGAGCGTCCGGGCCACGTCGAACGCGACGGTCAGGGGCGCGTCCACCAAGGTGGTGAAACGCAGCCGGGACACCGTGCAACCCTCGCAGACCCGGCAGGATGAGGCTGCAGGACTCGGCAAGAGGGGTCTCCAGGACTCGGCAAGAGGGGTCTCCAGGACTCCGCAGAAGGGACACACCGTGCGCATCACTGCCCGGGTCGACTACGCGATCCGAGCCGCTCTCGAGCTGGCCGCCGTCGCGCCCGGCGCGCTGACAGCGGAGAAGATCGCGACCGCCCAGGGCATCCCGTCCCGCTTCCTGCAGGCGATCCTCCGCGACCTCCAGCACGCCCGCCTGGTCAGCAGCCAGCGCGGCCGCGAGGGCGGCTACCGGCTCGCCCTGCCGGCCGACGAGATCTCGCTGGCCCGTGTCATGCGCGTCGAGCAGGGGTTCCTGGCCGACGTGCACGGCCAGCGCCCGGAGGACGTCGACTATCCCGGACCCGCCCACGCCCTCGGCACCGTCTGGGTCGCCGCCCGCGCCTCGTACCGGCGGGTGCTCGAGGAGGTCACCCTCGCCGACGTCGTCGCCGGGAAGCTGCCTGTCCACGTCACCGAGCTCGCTGAGCTGGAGGACGCCTGGCGCTCGTTCGGCGATCCGCCCGACTGACCGACACCTGCGGGTGAGGTCGTCCCTCCCCGCGCCGGATCCGCCGGGGAGCTGAGGAAGACTGGTCGCCATGTCTGCTGCACAGGGCTCTGGCGTCGCCGTCTTCCTCACCGGTTACTCAGGCGCGGGGAAGTCCACGATCGCCGATGCCCTGATCGCGCAACTGGATGCGGAGGGCCGCCCGGTCACGGTGCTGGACGGCGACGTGGTCCGCACCCACCTGTCCAGCGAGCTCACGTTCTCCCGGGAGCACCGGGACCTCAACATCCGGCGGATCGGCTGGGTCGCCGGCGAGGTCGTCAAGCACGGCGGCACCGTCGTCGTCGCGGCGATCGCACCGTACGAGGCAGCCCGCGAGGAGGCCCGGGCGCTGGTGGAGAAGCAGGGGCGTTTCGTGCTCGTCCACCTGTCGACCCCCCTCGAGGTCTGCGAGCAGCGCGATGTGAAGGGCCTCTACGCCAAGGCGCGCTCCGGAGAGATCCGCGAGTTCACCGGCATCAGTGACCCCTACGAGCCGCCGGTGCGCGCGGAGGTCGTCGTCGACACCTCCGTCGTCCCGCTCGAGGAGTCGGTGGCGCGTATTCGCGCGGCCATGGACGGCCTCTGATCTCTGTGTGACCTGGCCCACCCCGCTCGACCGCCCGATATGTGGCACCATCAAGGCATGACGGACCGCGGCTCACTCCTCGTCGCGCGTCTGCACATCGACCTGGCGCTCGTCTCCAGCGCCGTGTGTCGCGCCGCGCGCTGACACCGGTCCCCCCGCGCAGCTTGCTGCGCCCCCCGATCTGGCAGCGCCCCTCCCGCACGGCTGGCTGCCGCGTGGGTGGCGAGCGCAGGAAGAAGCCCCACCGTGACCTCCCCCCGCACCAGCAGCCGGCCCGTCCGTGGACAGGGCCAGTGGGCGCTCGGTTACCGGGAGCCGCTGAATCCGAACGAACGGATGAAGAAGGACTCCGACGGGCTCGAGGTCCGTCAGCGCATCCTCGACATCTATTCGAAGACCGGTTTCGACGGCATCGACCCCGGTGACCTGCGCGGCCGGATGCGCTGGATGGGTCTGTACACGCAGCGGGCGCAGGGCATCCCGGGCGGCAAGACCGCCCTGCTGGAGCCCGAGGAGCTCGAGGACTCCTACTTCATGATGCGGGTCCGCATCGACGGCGGGCAGCTGTCCAGCGAGGCGCTGCGGGTGATCGGCGGGATCAGCACCGAGTTCGGCCGGGACGTCGCCGACATCACCGACCGGCAGAACGTGCAGTACCACTGGATCCGCATCGAGGACGTGCCCGAGATCTGGCGGCGGCTGGAGTCGGTCGGGCTGTCGAGCACCGAAGCCTGCGGCGACGTCCCGCGGGTCATGCTCGGCTGCCCCCTGGCCGGCATCCTCGAGGACGAGGTCATCGACGCCAGCGATGTCCTCGCCGAGACCGTCGCCAAGTACGTGGGCAGCCCGGAGTTCAGCAACCTGCCACGCAAGTGGAAGACGTCGATGTCGGGCTGCGTGGACCACTGCACCGAACCCGAGATCGACGACGTCTCCTTCGTGGGCGTCGTGAACGCCGACGGCGAGGCCGGTTACGACCTGTGGGTCGGCGGTGGGCTGTCCACCAACCCGATGTTCGCGCAGCGGATCGGCGTGTTCGTCCGGCCGGAGCAGGTCACCGACGTCTGGGCCGCCTGCACCTCGGTGTTCCGTGACTACGGCTACCGCCGGCAGCGCAACCGCGCCCGCATCAAGTTCCTCATGGCCGACTGGGGCCCGGAGAAGTTCCGCCAGGTGCTGCAGGACGAGTACCTGAAGGCACCCCTTCCGGACGGCCCGGCTCCCGCCCCGGCGAAGCACGACCAGCGCGACCACGTCGGCGTCAGCAAGCAGAAGGACGGCCGCAACGCCGTCGGCTTCGCGCTGCGCACCGGCCGGATCACCGGCTCGCTGCTCACCACGATTGCCGACCTGGCCGACGAGTACGGCGCCGGGCGCATCCGGACGACCACCCAGCAGAAGCTGGTCGTCCTCGACGTCCCCGACGAGCGGGTCGAGGACCTCGTCGCCGCGCTGGCCGAGCACGACCTGCTCGTCCGCCCGAGCGCCTTCCGCCGCGGCACGATGGCCTGCACCGGCCTGGAGTTCTGCAAGCTCGCCATCGTCGAGACCAAGCAGCACGCCCAGGACCTCTACGCCGAGCTGGAGAAGCGGCTGCCGGACTTCGACGAGCCGATCGGCATCAACGTCAACGGCTGCCCGAACAGCTGCGCCCGGTTCCAGACCGCCGACATCGGCTTCAAGGGCTCGATGGTCCGCGACGCCGACGGCGAGATGGTCGAGGGCTTCCAGGTGCATCTGGGCGGTCACCTCGGGGTGGAGGCCACCTTCGGCCGGAAGTTCCGCGGCCACAAGGTGACCAAGAGCGAGACCGCCGACTACTGCGAGCGGGTG
>JAOPWH010000064.1 GCA_025965795.1 Blastococcus sp. | reverse complement strand
GTGTCCGCGAGGAGGAGAACGCCAACCTCCTCCGGCAGTCCGGCGCCGACACCGTCATCACGACCTCGGCGACCTCCGGCCGGCTGATCGGGCTGTCGACCGACGCCCCGCGGGTGGTCGCCGTCGTCGAGGACCTCGTCACCGGCGGTCAGGGGCTCGACCTGCACCAGCGGAGGGTGACCTCGAGCGAAGTGGGCCTCGATTCCCGCTCGCTGCGCGACATCGTCCTGTCGGTCACCCGCGGCGGACGCACCCTGCGCTTCGACGACCCGCTGATCGGCACGCTCGAGCCGGAGGACGAGCTGGTCGTCGTCCGCAGTCACCACTAAATTGCGATCCTCCGGATCGCACCGCGGCCAGGAGCCGTCCCCCAGCTGAACTGAGCCGCTTCGTCGTCCCTGCGCGGGACCCTCCGGGCCCCACTCGGCACGACATCCTCAGCCCGTCTTCTTCCAGGGGGCGAAGGCGTTGTCCAGTCCGCGCATGGCCGGCCGAAGCTGCGGGAAGTGGCGAAGCAGCACGGTGCGCATGTCGTTGTCGCGCACCCACTGCATGCCCTGCGGCGAGTAGATCTCCGGCCGGAAGTCCTTGGTGAAGAACCGGTCGCTGTTGAGCCGCCGTGACGCCATGAGGATGAAGATGCGGAACGCGGTGTCGCTGAACGCGAACCCGGTGGGCCGCTTCTCGGCGAACAGCCCGACCATCAGGTCGACCTTCTCGATGTCGCCGCCATAGACGTCGGAGATCTCCGCGGCCAGCGCCACGTCGTCGGTCAGCTCGGCGAAGGAGGCCGGCGCCTTCATCGACAGCTGCCGCCGGAACTCGCAGTACCGCGGGACGCCGAGCTCGCGCACCCGGACGATGTCGGTGGAGGCGAGGTCGATGACCTTGCCGTCCGGCCGCTCGTAGGCCTGGAGGAACTTCGGGTAGTTGCGCAGCA
The DNA here is from genome assembly GCA_025965795.1 of Blastococcus sp. Classification (GTDB taxonomy): domain Bacteria; phylum Actinomycetota; class Actinomycetes; order Mycobacteriales; family Geodermatophilaceae; genus Blastococcus_B. The sequence goes on along the minus strand of JAOPWH010000064.1, from coordinate 9,514 downwards.
CGATGGCGCCGGGGTGCGTCGTGCCGAAGGAGTAGAAGAGGTCCTCCAGCGCGTAGGTCTTGATGACGTCCTTGAAGTGCGGCCCGGAGAGGTCCCGGAAGTTGCACTTCTTCAGAGCGGCGTCGTCGCCGGCCGACCGCAGGTCGAAGTCGTCGGGCAGCAGCGGGTGCATGCGGTAGACGCTGGTGAACTCCTCGGTCAGCGAGAACGGGACGCCGTAGTGCTCCGTCTCCGCGCCGGGAATGCCGCTGATGACCTCGCTCTTGCTGATCCGGCCGAAGTTGCGGGCGATCGCCTCACCCGCGACGCCGAACCAGTTGGCCCGCAGTGCGTAGACAGTCGTCGGGTGGCTGATGACGGCCGGCGTCCACTCGGCCGTGTGGATCTTGGCCATCAGCGCAGAGACCACCAGGCGGGCGCGCTGGAACAAGTCCTCGTCGTCCCAGTGCGGATAGTGCCCCTTGAGCATGTCGCACACCGCGTTGTGCTCGCGCACGAACAGGGTGATCAGCATGCCCATGCCGGTCCACCAGCCCGGCCGCATCGTGAAGTCGCGGGCCGGGTCGTCGGGGATCGGCAGCTGACCGTCCTCGGTGAGCCGCACCTTGCCGTCGACACCCGACCGGATCATCTTCTGCTCCTCCATCGAGGAGCCGTACAGCGAGGACCCGTCCCACCAGTGGGTCACGTCGTTCACCGTGGTGATCGGTCCCTCGGCGCTCGCCGGCCGGGACGGGTCCTTCTTGATCCGGGGGATGCGCATCGGGTTCTCGGGCCAGTCGTCCCCGGGCGGCAGCGGGAGGTCGACGAGCCGGGACGTGTCGCCCTCACCGTGGGTGAACCAGTCGTGGATCATGAACTGCAGCCAGGCTGCTGCGAGGGTGTTGACGCTGGTCGCCGGGAGGAACGGATCGCGGGTGAGCAGCCGCCGGCTGATCTCCCGGGGGTTGGGCTCCATCAGCTCGTCGCGGGTGACCGGCAGGACCTTGTCCAGCGGGATGTTGCGGCCGAACCGGGCGCCGGCCATGCCCATCTCGGGGTGGTCGAGGTCGTTGTAGGAGCCGTCGACGCTGCGGCTGACCAGGTGCTGGGCGGTCCGCCGCGGCGCGGCGGGGCCGCCCACGACCGGCACCTGCTCGGAGGGATCGAACAGGTTCTTCTTCCGGTAGATGTTGCGGACGCCGATCAGCACGGCGAGCCCGCTGGGCAGAGGCAGCTTGTCCCATCCCCGCCGGTGGTCGACCGTGAGCGCCACGCGGTCGAAGACGCGCCAGAACCAGCTCGACCGGTAGTCCTTGCCCGGGACCGCCGGCGGTGTGGACGCGGCCACAGTGGGATGCCCGTCGGCGTCGACACGGGGGCGCGGCACGGAGGCGCGGGTGACGTTCGTGGAACCTGAGATCTCGGTGCTCATCGGGTCTCCTGGACTGCGGTCGAGCGGGAGGGCTTACGGGGGTGGGGCAGGCGATCGAGGACGTGCCGGAGGTCGGGACGCGACGTCGGGTGCACCCGCGCCGTCGCGTCGGCGAGAATCGCGGCGCTGGCCTTCTCCGCCGCCATGTAGATCGCGGTGACGATGAAGAAGCCGGGAATGCGGGGAAAGACCGAGGCATCGACGACCCGCAGGCCCTGGGTGCCGTGCACGCGGAAACTGCTGTCGAGGACGGCGCCCGGATCGCTGCGCCGTCCCATCGCGGCGGTGCAGGAGGCGTGGTGCCCCCACGCCTGGTCGCGGACGAACCCGCGCAGCTCCTCCCGCGTGCTCACGTGGGCGCCGGGCAGCAGCTCGGACTCCACGTCGTCGTCGAGGCAGTTCATGATCGACCGGGCGGCCTCGATGCCCGTGACGACTGCGTCCAGATCCTGCTGGGCGGTGTCGTCGCCCTCGTCGAAGTACCGGAAGCGGATGTCGGGGGTGTCCCGGGGGTCGGTCGAGCGCAGCCGCACCACGCCCGCCCGGTTGACCGTGTGCGCCTTGAGCACCGCCCAGGTGAAGATGCAGCTCTGCTGGGCGAGGTCCCCTGAGTAGCCCGGGTAGTAGCCGGTGAACTTCGCGGGCAGCCCGAAGACGAACAGGTCGGGGCTGGGCAGCTCGGGGCTCGACCGGCGGACGACGCCCAGCAGCGCCCCGTTCGTCGTGTAGACGCCCTCGCCCTGCTTCCAGGCAGCGAAGCCGGGGTCGGGCTGCTCGCCGGCGCCCGGAGGCTTGAAGGTCAGGCCCTCGAGCAGCGAGAAGTCCCGGCGCATCTTGGTGACCACGCCGACCTCGTACCGGTCCTGCAGATTCGCCCCGACGCCGGGCAGGTCGACCAGGCAGCGGATGCCGAACCTGTCCAGCTCGGCCCGCGGACCGATCCCCGAGAGCTGGAGCAGCTGCGGGGTGTTGAACGCGCCGCCGGAGAGGATCACCTCGCGGCGCACCCGCACCTCCCGTGGTGTCGGCGAGGACCCGGGGTGGGCGTGCGGATCGGCCCGGTAGGCGTGGTCCATCAGCAGGTACTCCACGCCGCGGGCCACCGGCGCCGCGGCGGCGGTCTCCGGCTCGTCGAAGAGGACACGTGTGGCCAGGGCCCCGGTCCGGATCACCAGCCGGTCGGGATAGCGACGGGCGACGTCCTTGATCCGCTCCCGGGTGCCGTTGCGGTGCCCGTTCCGGACCGCCAGGGGGATCTGCCAGAGCCCCTCGGGGCAGTTGCGGACCCGCCAGTCGTTGGGGTCCACCGCGCTGTTGAGGCCCTCGACCGGGGTGAGCGGCCGATCGAGGAAATTGACCAGGCTCTTGCCGGCGGCATGCTTGAGCAGGCGGCGGACCTGCCCGTCGCCGATCGCCAGGTCGGGGTCGGCGAGGGCGGTGTGCAGCCATCCGTCGAAGCCGTGCCGGCTCCGGTTGACGTACTTCTCGCTGATCCACGGGAGCGCGGCGAGGAGCCGGGCCAGCCAGGGATGCGCCGGCAGCATCCGCGGACGCTTCTTGTAGTCGCATGCCTCCAGGCGCTCGAACCACTGGCGCATCTGGTCGGCCCGCCAGCTCGCGTCGCCGGTGGCCTCGGCGATGCCGTCCCAGTCGGCGTCGTGCGGGTACATGGTGATCATCGCGTTGTGCGCGGTGCAGCCGCCGAGCGTGCCCGAGCGGGGATACAGGACGCCGTCGTGCTCCGGCACGTACTTGTCGTCGCGCTCCTGCTGCGTCTGGTCGTCGAAGTGCCGCACGAAGAACGGCCAGCTCATACCCGGTTGCTCGGTGGCCCGTCCGTGGAAGGCGGGAACCTGGTAGTCGTAGTCCTCGTCGTCGGTGTCGAGTCCTGCCTCGAGCAGCAGCACCCGGTGGCCGGCCTCGGCCAGATTGGCCGCCACCGGTCCCCCGCCTGCGCCGGAACCGACCACGACGTAGTCGAAGCCGTCGTCGGCCACGCGGTTGCGCTCGCTGCTGGTCACGACCGGCTCCGCCGATGGGTGAGGAACGCCGTCACGGCCAGCAGTGTGTTGACCCCGGAGATCAGCGCGAGCGGCCGCGCCAGCTCGGGCGCCAACTGCTTCTTCCGCAGCAGCGTCAGCACCGTCAGGGTGTCGCTGGCGTGGACGAGCGGGGCGGACCGGACGGCGTGGGTCAGGGCGTCGCCGCGCAGTCGGAGCAGATCGGCGCCGACGACGACCGTACGGATGCCGAACAGGCGCAGACCGTAGACGGCGGCCGGATTGCTGGCGGGCGCGGTGTCACCGAGGCGCTTCTGGATCACCGCCGGCGCGACCAGGCCGATGGCGCCGTTGATGATGCGGATGCCGCCGAGCGCGTACCGCGCGGCAGTCGACACAGTCCCGAGATCGGGCACTGGAGTCCTCCCCCACCCGGTGGATTTCCGGGTGAACTCAGCGGAGGAAAAAGCGCACGCGAACTGTTGGCGCGGGAGAGAAGAATGCCCGCTCCCCCGCGGCCGGACGCACGCGCACAACCGGCTGGTCCGAGCTCCGGTTCGAACTCCCCCTGAATGTCGGCACCGGGAGATTCTCCCGGCGGCGCACAGATTCCTCGTGACCGACGACGACCACAAGGGGGTCGTGCGCCATTCCGGAGAAACGCCGGAGGGCCGTCGGCACCGCGCCCTTCAGCTGCCTTCGGCGACCCTCACCACGGGGATCGGCCGGCCAGGGCGCGACCGATCGGACGGGCCACGTCGGGATCGGACAGGTAGTCGGCGATGGAGTGCGGATCGCTGCCGTTGAAGGTGCGCTCGTCGCGCATGCCCCCGGTGTAGAAGGCCGCCAGCGGGTTGACCAGCGCGACCACGTCCCGCACGTCGTAGGCGTTGAGCCACGGCACGGCGGCACCCTTGACCACCGGTCCCGGCCGCTGCTGGCGGACGCTGTGGGTCGGCCGCACGTTCCGCATGACGGCGGGCAGGCCCAGCGGGCACCCAGCGGTGACCAACAGTGGGACGTCGACCTCGCCGCCGAGGGCGTCGAACAGGTCGTAGCCCACCACGCTGCCGAGACTGTGCGCCACGACGACGACCTGACCGTGTTCCCCGGCGGCCTTCCGGACCGCGCCCGCCACCTCGTCGAGCACGAGCGTCCGGATCTCCTCCACGTCGAGGTAGTACGCGACGTCGGTGAGGAATCCCTCGATGACCACCTCGCTCGCCCCGGTCTTGCGGGCGATGTACTGCAGCGCGGCCCGGAGCAGCCGCGAGCGCAGGATCGGCCCGAAGTCGAACTCCAGGCCCTCGGTGTAGTTCCGCCAGGCCCGGGCGGCCTCGTCGGCGTCGGCAGCGCTCTCGGTCATCGACTCCCGCTCCGGCGTGAACCCCAGCAGCTGGGCGGAGTCGAAGATGAGGGCGTCGGCGCTCTCCGGGCGGGTCTCGATGTCCGCCTCCAGCTCCGGGTGCGCAAGACCGGCCTTCTCCCGCTTGGCGATGGCGTCGACGAAGAGGTTGCCGTAGTACGGGTAGTAGACGTCGGCCTCGTCGACCGCGGACAGGCCGGCCAGGGTGAGCCCCTTGGCCAGCCCGGACAGCCAGCCACGCTTCTTGCGCTGCACGAAGGCCGCCTCCACGGCGGGATCGCCGCGATCGGCGGCGGCCATCTGCTGACTGCGGCCGTGCACGAGGACCAGCGCGGGACCGGGCATCTCAGGTGCCTCCTCCGAGGAGCGAGTCGGCGAGCGCCTTGCGCTCGCCGTCGAACGAGCCGGCCCGCAGGTCGCGGACCAGCGCCGAGACCCGGCTGCCCTTGTTCGCCGTCCAGGCCCGCAGGGAGGGCGGGGTGGTGGGCTCCACCGGCCGGCCGGTCACGTCGACCGGGCGGCCCTGGTCGTCGGTCGCCTCCACGCTCGCGCGGTGCAGGCCGACGAGCTCCCACTGGTCGTTGAGCACCGGCGAACCGGACGAGCCGCGGTCGGTGTCGGTCGAGTAGGTCATGACGTCGTCGTCGACCAGCTTGATCAGCCGGTTGTTCCGGAACGCGATCTCCTTCGGCCGACCCTCCGGGTGCTGGATGATGTTGATCGCCTCGCCCTCGAGGATCTTGCCGGTCGCCCCCACCAGCGCGAGGCAGCCGAGGACGGCGCCGGGCGCTCCTCCGCCGCCGGGCAGCGGGCCCACGGCGACGACGGTGTAGTCGAGGGCGTCCTCCGGACTGGTGGCGAAGAACCGCGCCGGGTCGAGCGACACCTGCTGGACGCCCACGATGTCCCCCGACTCCTGCTCCTGGTAGTTGAAGCGCACGGTGGCCGCGGCCGCCGCGTCCTCGCTGGGCAGCACGTGGTGGTTGGTCATCAACAGCTCGGGGGCGACCAGGAAGCCCGTCCCGTTGCCCACGGGCCCCTTCACCAGGCCGACGGCCTGGGCCACCCGCAGCCCGCCGCTGAGCCAGTGGAGGGGGCGCAGGTCGGGGTCGTCGAGGACCCGCTCCAGGATCTCGTCGACGACGACGTCGGACTCGCCCGCGACCGACGGACCGCACAACCGCTGCGCGCGGCGGCTCTTGCGATCGGCCGGCTCGTCGCGCCACGCCGTCCCGGCCGCCATGGCCTGGAGCGCGTGCGCCAGATCGAAGGACTCGGGCAGGACTCCCACCCCCTCGCGCACCACAAGGGCACGAGTGCCATTGTCGTCGCGCGCTTTGGTGCCGACGGTCCCATCGGGAGATCCCGCGCGGGACGCCTTTATCGGCGCGCCCACGATAGGACGCGCCGACAGACGGGGACAAGGGATCCGAACGCCTTGACAGAAAAAGGCGCCGGGGGAAACCTCCTGATCCAGGACCGCCGCCGGGCGAAAAACGCCTGCACACGACGGCCCCGGCAATTCTGCGCCAATCCGTGAGCACATTCCCACAATTGCGGTCATCTGTTTCCCCGGCGTCTCCCGACCGCCGGTCCGAGACGCCGAGGAGGAGCGATGGGCAGGGCGCACGTCCAGGCGCACGGGGCCTTTCCTCCGGAGCGGTTCGTCGAGGCCCTGACCGACTTCGGCCCCGGGCGCTCCGAGATCTGGGGCAACAGCTCGCCCGACCATCTCGCCGTGCACGATCGAGGGCCGGCCTGGGCCGAGGTCACGGAGGGGTCCGACGCCGGCGGTGGCGTCTGGCAGCGGCTTCGCTACGACTGGTCGGCCCCCGGCGTCGTCACGCTGACCGTGCTCGACAGCAACGCCTTCGGCCAGGGCAGCCAGTGGACCTACCGGCTGGACGCCGACGGCAGTGGCGGCACCGACATCGACCTCACGATCCTCCGGGTGCCGACCACCACGAAGGGCCGCGTCCTCGACGTCCTGCTCGCCCTCGGGGGAAGCCGGTACTTCTCGCGCGACCTCCGTCGATCCGTCCGGCGCATCGAGGCCCGGCTGAGCTCACCGTCCTGACCGTCCCCGGCGCCCGATCGGGCGGTCCGGAGCGACCATCACCGTCTGGGGGAACTCCGTGGCCGACCACAACGATCCGAACTCGGTCAACAGCATCTTTTCCGACATCGACGTCAGCGCCGCCGACGTCTACGACATGTTCGGTTATCCGAGCGACGCCACCGACGAGGAGAAGGTGGTGCTCGCGCTGACGTTCGCGTCGGTGCCCGAGGCCGGCGTCTTCGACACCGACATGCTCTACCGGCTCCGCGTGAACCCCCATGCCCGGACGACGCTCCCCGCCGGCGAGGAGTGGAGCCTCGGCGCCCTGACCCGGTACTTCGACGCGGTGAAGGACCGGTACCTCGGTCAGAACGACTCCGCCGAGATCCGCGTGACCGTGGACGGTTCGGGGACGGCGACGGTGCGGTTCGCCGACTTCCCGGGCGGGAGCTTCACCACCCAGGTGCCGACCAACGAGGTCACCACGATCAAGACACCGTCGGGCGGCGAGATCACCGCCTACCTCGGCGGCCGGGACGACGCGTTCTTCAACGACCTGCCCGGGTTCTTCCGGTCGATCAACTACGCGCCGCAGTTCTACCACGTGCCCCACGCCATGCAGGACGTGCGCGAACTGCCCATCCCGAAGACGCTGCTGGAGCTCGACGGCAACACGCTGTTCAACTACAACCCCGAGATCCCGAAGCACGGGCGCGGGGTCAAGCTCGACCTGCCCAGCGGTCCGTTGACGTGGGAGGGCGACAGCTTCGCCAAGGACGCCGACGGCAACTACCGGTTCGTCTACAGCGGCGTGGACGCGCAGGCCGGCATCAACGTCAACGCGATCATCCTCGAGGTCCCACTGAGCTTCCTCACCTCGCGGCCGGACGAGGAACGGATCGTCAACGTCTGGGGCGAGAGCTGGGTCAGGAAGGCGTCGTCGAAGATCGAGACGATCCCCGACGACCCACTGTGGACCGAGAACCCGGTGGCGCTGCTCCGCCGGCGCGGGCTCGACGAGGAGCTGCAGCGGTACAAGCTCGTCGACACCGTCGGTCAGCCCTTCGCCGACGCCGGCCTCAGCGAGCGCGAGGACAACCGTCAGCTGGGCGCCAACAACTTCTGGCTGGCCCCCACCTTCGTGCGCCGGCTGGCCCACCTCGGCTGGGGGTTCGGGCCGTCGGTGACCGCGCTGGGGCTGGCCAGCGCCTTCGACCACGACAACGCGCCGGTGTCGGTGCACAAGACCTACGCGAGCGCCGCGACGGCCTTCCCGCGGGGCCGCAAGGTGGTCTTCCAGCAGATGCGCATGCCGGACGACTCCTGGAACAAGAACAAGCTGGACATCCCCCTGCGCCGGCCCTTCGAGATCTTCATTCCGAACGTCTGCGCGATCGACGTGGACACCACGGGAACGTGGCCGTTCGGCCGCCGGCTGGAGGACCAGGTGGCCACGCGGTTCCTCTCCCTGTTCCTCGACATGGAGGCCCCGCTGGGCGACACCGGGTACTCGGTGGAGACGCTCAACCAGCAGTCGCTCTGGGACGGCGCACCGATCAGCCCCAAGACGCCCCCCAACCCGATCGCCAACGACACGCCGTTCCTGCCACAGTTCCCCTACCTGGCCGACCCCTGGTGACCGACCTCCTGACGGCAGCACCGGCCGCCGGCTATCGCGCGGACCTGGACGCGGTGCGGCGCCGCCTCGTCCAGCACGCGGTCGCCGCCGGCCCGGCCGGGCCCACGACGGCCAGCGAGCTGCTGACGTTGCGGCACCGCGAGGTGAGCCTGTCGGGTGGCCGGCCCGACGCGCTGCTGGCACTCGGCGAGGCGGTGGACCGCGCCCTGGACCGGTTCCCGGACTGGCCCGACCTCCGGCTCCTGCGGGTCACGGTGGCCCTCTCGCTGCACCAGACCGAGGTGGCCCGGGCGGTCCTGGGGGCCGTTCCGGGGCTGACCGAGCTGGCTCCCGGCCGGCTGCTGGCCGGTGACCTCGCCGAGTTCGACGGCGACTACGCCGCAGCCCGGGAGGCCTACCTGCGGGCGGCGGAGCAGGAACCGGGGTGGGACACCGACGCCCGGCTCGCCGCCCTCGCCGTGGCCACCGGCAACCTGCCCGAGGCCGAGGACCGGTACGAGGCGGCCGAGGACGACCTGACCGCCAAGCAGCTGCGGTCGTTCGCGTGGGTGCGGGTGCAGCGCGCCGAGCTGGCCCGGCGCCTGGGCGACCTGCGACGGGCGGGCTGGTTCCTGGCCGGCGCGGAGGCCGCTTATCCCGGCTGGTGGTACGTGCGGGCGTCCCGGGCGGCGCTCGACTCGGCGTCCGGTCGTCCGGAGGAGGCGGTGACGGGCTACCGCACCGTCCTGGCCGAGGTGGAGCGCCCGGAGTACCGCGAGGCGCTCGGCACGGCCCTCGCCGCCTGCGGGCAGGACCGGGCGGCGGCGGCCTGCCACACCGCCGCACTCGCCGACTACTCGGCGTCGGCCGCTCGGGGTGAGGTGCACTACCTGCACCATCTCGCGGAGTTCTCCGCCGACGTGCGGCCCGATACCGAGGCCGCCGTCCACTGGGCACAGGCGGACGTGCAACTGCGCCGCAACGGAGCCACGTTGTCGCTGCTGGCTTGGTGCCTGTACCGGGCCGGCCGGATCGCCGAGGCTCTGGCGGCCGTGGA
>JAOPWH010000060.1 GCA_025965795.1 Blastococcus sp. | reverse complement strand
CGCGTTCACCATGCTGATCGTCGGCCTCGCGGTGGTCGCCGGGATCATCACGCTCGTCGTCGAACGTTTCTCCGCGGGCTTCAGCGACCTGGCCGAGCAGGTCAGCCAGGGCCTCGGGCAGGTGCAGACCTTCGTCGTCCGCACCTTCCCGATCACGCGGCACCAGCTCGAGGACGCGGTCGCGCAGTTCCAGAAGACGCTGGTCGACAACCAGGACACCATCGCCTCCGGCGCCCTCACCACCGCGGCAACGGTCGGCGAGGTCATCACCGGGTTCTTCCTGGCCCTGTTCACGCTCTTCTTCTTCCTCAAGGACGGCCGGTCGATCTGGCTGTGGCTGGTCGGCCTGTTCCCGGGCGACTCGCGCGCCTACATCGACGAGGCGGCCCGCCGGGCCTGGCGCACGTTGATCTCCTACGTGCGGGCGACCGCCGCCGTGGCGTTGATCGACGCCATCGGCATCGGCACCGGGCTGGCGATCCTGGGGGTCCCCCTCGTCATCCCGCTGGCCGCGCTGGTGTTCCTGGGGGCGTTCATCCCGATCCTCGGGTCGTTCCTGGCCGGCTCGGTAGCGGTTCTGGTGGCGCTCGTCTCCAAGGGCCCCATCACCGCGCTCATCGCGTTCGCGGTCGTCGTCCTGGTCATGCAGGTGGAGGGCCACGTCCTGCAGCCGCTGCTCCTGGGGCGCGCCGTCCGCGTGCACCCGCTCGCCGTCGTCCTGTCGATCGCGGCCGGTCTGCTCATCGCCGGCATCTTCGGCGCGCTGATCGCGGTGCCGATCGTCGCGTGCGCCAACGTCGCCGGCACCTACCTGAGCCGGCGGCACGACGGTCCCCGACCTCCTGAGCCGCGGCCAGAGCGAAGCCGCCCGGCCGTCTCCGCATCCTGATTCAGGGAACGACGATCCGGCCCTCGACGGCGGCCAGCGCGATGTCGGTGCGCCAGTGCGCGTCGGCCAGCCCGACCCCGGCCACGCGCTCGTAGGCGGCCCGGCGGGCGGCCTCGAGATCGTGGCCCAGCCCGACGACGGAGAGCACCCTGCCCCCCGCCGACACGACACTGCCGTCCGGGCCCACCGCGGTACCGGCGTGCAGCACCCCCTCGCCGTCGGCCCCGGTGACCGGGGATCCGGTGCGTGGCGCCTCCGGATACCCGGGGGCGGCGACGACCACGGTCACCGCGGCGCCGTCCCGCCAGCGCAGCGGCGGCTGGTCGGCCAGCGTGCCGGTGGCGGCGGCGTGCAGCAGCCCCGCGAGCGGTGTCTCGAGCAGGGGTAGCACCACCTGGGTCTCCGGGTCGCCGAAGCGGGCGTTGAACTCGACGACGCGCACGCCCCGGGAGGTGAGCGCCAGCCCGGCGTAGAGCAGGCCCGCGAAGTGCTCGCCGCGCCGCGCCATCTCGTCGACGGTCGGCTGCAGCACCGTGGCCAGCACCTCCTCGACCAGTCCCGGTGGCGCCCACGGCAGCGGGGCGTAGGCGCCCATGCCGCCGGTGTTCGGCCCGGCGTCGCCGTCGTCCCGGCGCTTGGAGTCCTGGGCGGGGATCAACGGGACCACCGTCGTGCCGTCCGACAGGGCGAACAGCGACACCTCGGGGCCGTCGAGGTACTCCTCGACCAGCACGGCACCGCCGGCGTCGAGCACCGCGCGCCCGTGCGCGACGGCGGCGGCGCGGTCGGGGGTGACCAGCACCCCCTTGCCGGCCGCCAGGCCGTCGTCCTTGACCACGTAGGGAGCGCCGGCGACGACCTGCGCCACCTCGTCGAGGGCCGTCTCCAGTTCCGCAGGACCGCCGACGGGCCAGGACTGCGCCGTCGGCACGCCCGCCGCCGCCATGACGTGCTTGGCGAAGGACTTGCTGCCCTCGAGCTGCGCGGCCTGCTCCGACGGCCCGAAGCAGGCGATGCCCGAGTCGCGGACGGCGTCGGCGGCACCGGCCACCAGCGGCACCTCGGGCCCGACGACGACGAGGTCCGCCCGCCACGACACGGCCAGCGCGGCGATCGCGTCCGGATCGAGGACGTCGACCGTCAGCGGCTCGGCGACCGCGCGCGTGCCCGCGTTGCCGGGAGCGCAGGCGAGCGCGCTCACCGCGGGGTCGGAGGAGAGAGCCACGCACAGGGCGTGCTCCCGGGCACCGGAACCGACCACGACCACGCGCACGGGAGGAAACTACCCAGGGCGTCGACGGCGGTTCAGCGCGGACGGTAGGGCTGGGTGCGGAGCTGCCGGTGGAAGGAGCGCAGCCGGGCCTTCTCCTGGGCCCGTGCGCGCGCGTCGACCCGGAGCAGCTGGCGGTGCGCCTCGGCCTGCAGCTTGCGCCAGGCGAGGAGGCGAGCCGGGTCCAGCAGCCCCGCGTCGATGGCGGCGGCGACCGCGCAGCCGGGCTCCGACCGGTGCCCGCAGTCGCGGTAGCGGCAGTCGGCCGCCATCGTGGCCACGTCGGCGTAGGCGGTGTCCACGCCGTCGGCGTCGTCGTAGAGCGCCAGTTCCCGCATTCCGGGGGTGTCCACGAGGAGGCCACCCCCGGGCAGGAGGTGCAGTTCGCGCGCGGTCGTCGTGTGCCGCCCGCGGCCGTCGTCCCGGATCTCGCCGGTGGCCGCGAGCGCCCGGCCGGCCAGGGCGTTGGCCAGGCTGGTCTTCCCGACACCCGACGGGCCGACCATCGCCCCGGTCCGCCCCGGTCCGAGCAGGGCGCGGACGGCGTCCATGCCCGCGCCGGTGACCGAGCTGACCGGCAGCACCTCGACACCCAGCGCGTCGTCGGCCACCTGCTCGACGGCGGCCGCGACGTCGTCGCACAGGTCGGTCTTCGTCAGGACGACGACCGGCGTCGCGCCACTGCTCCAGGCGACGGCCAGGTACCGCTCCACGCGTCGCACCCGCGCCTCTCCGGCCAGCGCGTCGACGACGAGGACCACGTCCAGGTTCGTCGCGATCACCTGCGCGGACGACGTCCGGCCGGCCCCCGTGCGCACGAAGGCACTCCTCCGGGTGAGGACGGCGACCGCCATCTCCCCCCGGAGCGCCACCCAGTCGCCCACCGCCGGACCGCCCAGCCCGGAGTCGTCGTACAGCGCGGCACCGGGGTGCACCCGGGTCTCTCCATCGGCGCCGTGCACGCTCAACCGGCCCCTGTCCACGCGGAACACCCGCGCGGGCGTGCATCCGGCGGGCAGGTCGGCGGCCCGGTCGGGCGTCCACCCCAGCACTGAGAGATCGGTCACGGGGCGCATGGTGCCCCGCAGGTCAGTGGGATGTCTTTTCAATTGTGGGCGACTCGTTCGCTTCAGTTCACCGATCCGCCATCCGATTGATGTTCCGTGAAGGACATGCGCGCGACGAAGTCGCTGGCACCTCGCCCAGTGACACGCCTTCCCCAGCCCGTCGTCATCGGGCACCGGGGGGCGCCGGCCTACCGTCCGGAGCACACCACGGCCAGCTTCGAGCTGGCGATCGAGCTCGGGGCCGAGGTGATCGAGCCCGATGTCGTGGTCAGCCGGGACGGCGTCCTCGTCGTCCGCCACGAGAGCGAGCTGTCGTGGACCACCGACGTCGCCCGCCGTCCCGAGTTCGCCGCCCGGCGCACCACCAAGGCCGTCGACGGCGAGCCGCGCACCGGCTGGTTCGCCGAGGACTTCACCTTCGCCGAGCTGCGCACCCTCCGGGCTGTCGAGCGCATGCCGGACCTGCGTCCGCTCAACACCGCCTACGACGGCGACTTCGGCATCCTCACCCTGGCCGAGGTGATCGGTCTGGCACGCAGCCGGTCGACGGCCGACCGCACCATCCGCGTGCTGGCTGAGCTCAAGCACCCCGAGTGGGCCACCGCGCACGGCCTGCCCATGGCCGAGCTCGTCGACGCGGAGCTGCGCCGGCTGGACGCGACCGACGCCGCGGGCACCGTGTTGCTGCAGTCGTTCGAGCCGGGCGTCCTGCGCGATCTGCGGGGCCGCCTCGGTTTCGAGGGCCCCGAGATGGTGCAGCTGGTCAACGACCGGGCCGAGGGCGACCGCATGATGACCCCCGCCGGTCTCCGCGAGATCTCCACCTACGCGCAGGCGATCGGGCCGAGCCGCGACCGGATCCTCCGCGACGCCGCCGAGCGGCCGGTGCGTGGTTTCTCGCACCTGGTCAGCGCGGCCCACCGGGCCCAGCTCGCCGTCTTCTGCTGGACGCTCCGCGCGGAGAACACGTTCCTGCCGGCCGCCCTGCGCCGCGGCGATGCCCCGTCGGCGCTCGGCGATGCCCTGGGCGATGCCCGTCAGCTGCTCGAGCTCGGCCTCGACGGGCTGATCACCGACTCCCCCGACTACGCCGTCCGCGCGGTCAGCGAACTCCTCACCGCTGCCTGACGGCCCCCTCAGGGCACCGCCCCGAGCGTTCGAGGGGTGGGGAGGAGGGGGTTCTCACTCGATCAGGTCGTGGATCACCACGTTCTCGTCGCGGCCCGGGCCGACGCCGATCACGCTGACCCGCGCGCCGGCGAGCTCCTCGAGACGCCGCACGTAGGCCTGGGCGTTCGGGGGCAGCTCGTCGAACGTCCGGCAGTGGCGGATGTCCTCGAACCAGCCCGGCATCTCCTCGTAGACCGGCGTGGCGTGGTGGAACTCCGTCTGCGTCATCGGCATCTCGTCGTGCCGGACCCCGTCGACGTCGTAGGCCACGCAGATCGGCACCGTCTCGAGGCCGGAGAGCACGTCGAGCTTGGTGAGGAAGTAGTCGGTGATCCCGTTGACCCGGCTGGCGTACCGGGCGACGACGGCGTCGAACCAGCCGCAGCGACGGTCGCGACCGGTGGTGACACCGACCTCCCCGCCCTGCTTGCGCAGGTACTCACCGCTGGCGTCGAACAGCTCGGTCGGGAAGGGCCCGGAGCCGACGCGGGTCGTGTACGCCTTGAGGATGCCGACGACGCGCTCGATCCGGGTGGGCCCGATGCCCGAGCCGGTCGCGGCGCCCCCGGCGGTCGGGTTGGACGACGTGACGAACGGATAGGTGCCGTGGTCGACGTCCAGGAGCGTCCCCTGTGAGCCCTCGAGCAGCACCCACTGCCCCGCGTCCAGTGCGTTGCCGAGCAGCAGGCGGGTGTCGGCGATGCGGTGCTTGAGCACCTCGGCGTAGCCGGCGTACTCCTCGACGACCTCGTCGACGTCGATGGCCTTGCGGTTGTAGACCTTGACGAGGATCTGGTTCTTCTCCTGCAGGGTCCCCTCGAGCTTCTGCCGGAGGATCGAGAGGTCGAGCAGGTCCTGCACGCGGATGCCCACACGGGCGACCTTGTCGCCGTAGGCCGGCCCGATGCCGCGGCCGGTGGTGCCGATCTTGCGCGACCCCAGGAACCGCTCGGTGACTTTGTCCAGCGCCCGGTGGTGCGGCATGATCAAGTGCGCGTCCGAGGAGATCACCAGGCGCGAGGTGTCGACGCCCCTTTCCTCGAGGCCGGCGAGCTCGCCGATGAGCACCTCCGGGTCGATGACGACGCCGTTGCCGATGACCGGCGTGCAGCCGGGCGTGAGGATGCCCGACGGGATCAGGTGCAGCGCGTACCTCTCGCCGTCCGGGGTGATCACCGTGTGACCGGCGTTGTTGCCCCCCTGGTAGCGGACGACGTACGGCACGCGTCCACCGAGCAGGTCGGTGGCCTTTCCCTTGCCCTCGTCGCCCCACTGGGCGCCGATCAGCACGACAGCCGGCATCGGGTCCTGGTTCTCCTTGGTCGTCGGGGCGGGTCGGTCGACCAGCGGCGGTTCACTCGGCACCCGGCGGATACCCGCCGAGCAGATGGCAGGGTATCCGCATGTCCTTCGTGGAGCTGGACCTCCGCCGCCTCGACCCCGGCCTGGCCCCGCGGGCGAGCGAGGTCGCGGCGGCCGCTGACGCCGGTGAGGTGCTGGTCCGCGGCCCCGTGCACGGCCTCTCGGCGGTGCTGACGGTGCTTCTGAAGGCGGGTCGGACCGCGGCGGTGCCGGTCGCCTGGGAACCCGCCGCGGACAAGGACTCGACCGGGCTCGCGCGTGACCTGGGTATCGGCAGCGGAGAGCCCCGCGACCTCACGCTGGTGCGTGACGACCACGGGGGCGTGCTGCTGCACCACGGGCGGATCGAGGCCGCCGGCGACGGCCGCCGCTCGCTGAGCCGCCGGCTGGGGATGCAGGCCCACCACGACGACATCAAGGTCGCCGACGGCGAGATCACCCGCATCGACGTCCGGCCGGACTGGCGCGCGGTCGACACCATCGGCGTGACCGTCATGACCCAGCCGCTGCGGCCGACCCAGCGGACCAGCGGACGGGCTCTGCAGGTGGCCTCCGACCCGGCGCGCATCGTGCGGGACGGGGTGCCGTTCCCGCGCCCGGTGAACCGCTGGACCTGGTACGCCGACGAGCGGGTGCGCTGGCGCCTCCAGCCCTGACGCCCCGCCCGCCGTGTCCGCGGTGGCCACGTCGTGGAGACTGGGAAACCCCGCCGTCGAGGAGGCTCCCGCTGCCGACGTCCCGTCCCCCGCCCGGCATCTCCGCCCGGTGATCACCGACCGCGTACCGCCGTTCGGCGCCGCGCAGTCCGACGTGCCCCCGGCCCGTCGGCTGGCCGGGCGGGTGCTGGCCCGGCCCAGCCTGCCCTCGCTGGTCGGCCTGCTCCTGGTCGTCGCCGTCTTCGCCGTGCAGGACCTCGATCTGCTCGGCTGGGGCGGCCTGGCCACCGTGCTGGACACGGCGGCGATGCTGGGGATCGGCGGCGTGGCCGTCGCCCTGCTGCTGATCGCGGGACAGTTCGACCTGTCCATCGGGATCCTGGCCCTGGCCAGCTCGCTGGTCACCGCGCTGCTGATCGGCCACGCCGATTGGGACGTCTGGCCGGCCCTGCTCGCCTCCCTCGCCGCCTCGGTCGCGGTCGGCCTGGTCAACGGGTTCCTCGTCGTGAGCACCGGACTGCCCAGCTTCCTCGTGACGCTCGCGACCTTCCTCGTCCTGCAGGGCAGCGCTCTGGCCGGGACGAACGCGCTCGCCGGCTCGGGCCGGGTCGGGGGTCTGGACGACGAACCGGGCTGGTCGTCCGCGGCGGCAGTGTTCGGCGCGACCCATCAGATCGGTGACGGACGGTTCCGGATCTCGCTCCTGTGGTGGCTCGGCCTCACAGCGCTGGGCGCCTGGGCGCTGTGGCGCACCCGCTTCGGCAACGCCGTCCTCGCCAGCGGCGGCGCGCGGCGGGCGGCCCGGGAGCTCGGCGTCCCGGTCCGCGGCACGACCGTGGCGCTGTTCTGCCTCACCGCGGCGGCCGGCTGGCTGATCGGCACCCTCGGACTGATCCGGCTCGGCGGCGTGCAGGCCACCACGCCCGGGCTCGGCACCGCCGTCGACTTCATCGTGGTGGCCGTGATCGGCGGCTGCCTGCTCACCGGCGGCTACGGCTCCGTCGTCGGGGCGTCGCTGGGCGCGCTGCTGTACGCCGTCACACGGGAGGGCATCGTGCTCGCCGGCTGGGACGCGCGCTGGTCCCAGTCGCTGCTGGGAGTGCTCCTGCTCCTGGCCCTGCTCGCCAACGGCGAGGTCCGCCGCCGGCTGAAGGCGGTGCCGCGGTCGTGAGCACGGCTCCGCCCCGCGACGGCGCAGCCCCGGCCCGCCGAGCACTGATCGAACTCCGGCGACTGACGGTGCGGTACGGCAACGTCGACGCCCTCGCCCGGCTCAACGCCACCTTCCGGGCCGGCGAGATCACCTGCGTCCTCGGCGAGAACGGATCCGGCAAGACCACGCTGGTCGCCGTCCTGTCCGGGCTGCGCCGGCACGACGACGGGTCGCTGCTGCTGGACGGGGAGCCGATGCGTTTCCGCTCGCCCCGCCAGGCGCGGGCCGCGGGGATCGCGACGGTCTGGCCGGACCTCGCGGTCGCCCCCTTGCTGTCGGTCTGGCGGAACTTCTTCCTCGGCGCCGAACCCACGCGCGGGGTCTGGCCCTTGCGCCGGCTCGACCTCGACCGGGCTCGCGACGCGACCGTCCGGGCGATGGCACGGGTCGGCGTCCCGGATGTCGACCCGGACGCGCCGGCCAGTGCGCTGCAGGCCGGCGAGCGGCAGAGCCTCGCCATCGCCCGCGCGCTGCACTTCGGTGCCCGTGCGCTGATCGTCGACGAGCCCACCACGCCGATGACGATGGCCCGGCAGACCCTGTTCGGGCAGGCGGTGCTCGCCGCGCGCGGGCAGGGGCTGGCGATCGTCATGGTGACCAACAATCCGCGCTACGCCCACCTGATCGGCGACCGGTTCCTGCTGCTCGCCGGTGGTCAGGTTGCGGGCAACCTCACTCGGGACGACGTCGACGCGGACATGCTGACCGCCCTCATGGCCGGCGGCGAGGAGCTCTCCACCCTCACCGCCACGCTCACCGCCCTGCACCCCGAGCTGGGCGAGCGCTGACCGGCCACAGTGGCCGTCGTGGCCGGGGTCAGGCGGCGAGGCTCGGGTCGCAGTCGCGCAGCAGTTGGGTGCAGCGCTCCTGCTCGGCGGTCTCACCGATCGCCTCGGCCGCCTTGGCGAGCTCCGTCACGCAGCGCAGGAAGCCCCGGTTCGGTTCGTGTGACCACGGCACCGGGCCGAAGCCCTTCCAGCCGTTGCGGCGCAGCGCGTCGAGGCCGCGGTGGTAGCCGGTGCGCGCGTAGGCGTAGGCCTCGATCGTCCGGCCGGCGCTCAGCGCGTCCTCGGCAAGCGCCGCCCAGGCCGCGCTCACCGTCGGGTGGTGCGCGGCCACCTCCGCCGCGGGGGTGCCGGCCGCGAGCTCGGCGTCGGCCTCCGGGTTGGCCGGGAGCAGGGTGGGCGGCGGCTCGCCGAGCAGGTTGTGCGGCGCGTGCGTCATCAGCCGGCCTGCGACTGACCGGCGGACAGCAGGTCCTCGCACGCCTCGACGACGCGGGCGGCCATGCCCGTCTCGGCGGCCTTGAGGTAGCTGCGCGGGTCGTAGGCCTTCTTGCTGCCCACCTCCCCGTCGACCTTGAGGACGCCGTCGTAGTTGCTGAACATGTGGCCGACGATGGGCCGGGTGAAGGCGTACTGGGTGTCGGTGTCGACGTTCATCTTCACCACGCCGTAGGAGAGCGCCTCACGGATCTCCGACTGCGCCGAACCGGAACCGCCGTGGAAGACCAGGTTGAACGGCTTGTCCTCCGACAGGCCGAACTCCTTGGCGACGACGTCCTGACCCTGCTTGAGGATCTCGGGGCGCAGCTTGACGTTGCCGGGCTTGTAGACGCCGT
>JAOPWH010000162.1 GCA_025965795.1 Blastococcus sp. | reverse complement strand
CGACTTCATCAACGCCACGCGCTGGATCAAGCAGCACCTGCCGGGCGCAAAGGTGAGCGGCGGCGTCAGCAACGTGTCGTACAGCTTTCGCGGCAACGAGCCCGTACGCGAAGCCATCCACACCGTGTTTCTCTATCACGCCATCAAGGCGGGCATGGACATGGGGATCGTCAACGCGGGCATGGTCGGCGTGTACGACCAGCTCGACCCGGCCCTGCGCGAACGCGTCGAAGACGTGGTGCTGAATCGCCAGCCGGTATACGCCGAGGGCGAGCCGCACCGCACGCCGGGCGAGCGCCTCGTCGACATCGCCGAGGGCGCCAAAGGCGCGTCTCGCGATGACACCGCGCGGCTGGCGTGGCGCAACAAGCCGGTCGAAGAGCGGCTGAGCCACGCGCTCGTCAATGGCATCACCGACTTCATCGAGGTCGACACCGAAGAGGTGTACCAGACCGTACTCGCCAAGGGCGGCCGTCCGTTGCACGTCATCGAAGGGCCGCTGATGGCCGGCATGAACGTCGTCGGCGACCTGTTCGGGCAGGGCAAGATGTTCCTGCCGCAGGTGGTGAAGTCCGCCCGGGTGATGAAGAAGGCCGTCGCCTACCTGATCCCGTTCATCGAGGCGGACAGGCAGCCCGGGGACGCCGAGCGCACCAACGGCACGGTGGTCATGGCCACCGTGAAGGGCGACGTGCACGACATCGGCAAGAACATCGTCGGCGTCGTGCTGCAGTGCAACAACTACGACGTCGTCGACCTCGGCGTGATGGTGCCCGCGCAGAAGATCCTGGACGCCGCCAAGGCCGAGGGCGCCGACGTCATCGGGCTGTCCGGGCTGATCACGCCCTCGCTGGACGAGATGGTCAACCTGGCCGCGGAGATGGAGCGGCAGGGCTTCGACATCCCGCTGCTGATCGGCGGGGCGACCACCTCCCGCGCGCACACGGCGGTCAAGGTGGCGCACAAGTACCACGGTCCGGTCATCTGGGTGAAGGACGCCTCGCGGTCGGTGCCGGTCGTGGCCGCGCTGCTGTCGGACGAGCAGCGCCCGCGCCTGCTCGCCGAGACCGATGCCGAGTACGCGGCGCTGCGCGAGCGGCACGCCGCCCGTACCGACACCCGCGCGCTGCTGCCCCTCGAGCGCGCGCGGGCCGCGGCGACGCCGATCGACTGGTCCGGCTACCAGCCGCCGCGACCACGGATGCTCGCCCAGCAGGCCCGCGACGTCTGCGCCGGGGCCGACTGCGAACACCAGCACGGGCAGGCGACGCAGTTCGTGCGCACCTTCCGCGACTACGACCTGGAAGAGCTGCGCGGCTACATCGATTGGCAGCCGTTCTTCAACGCCTGGGAGATGCGCGGTCGTTTCCCCGACATCCTGCACAACCCGACGACCGGCGAGGCGGCCCGCCGGCTGTACCAGGACGCGCAGACGATGCTGGACCAGCTCATCGCGGAGCGGTGGCTGCGGGCCAACGGCGTCGTCGGCCTCTTCCCGGCCAACCAGGTGGACGGCGACGACATCGAGGTCTACACCGACGAGTCGCGCACCGCCGTCCGGGCGACCCTGCACCAGTTGCGCCAGCAGACCGAGGGCCGGGACGGTGCGCCGCGCAAGTCGCTGGCCGACTTCGTCGCCCCGAAGGACACCGGGCTGCCCGACCACGTCGGCGCGTTCGCGGTCACCGCCGGGCTGGGCGCGGCCGAGCGGGTGGCCCAGTTCAAGGCGGACAACGACGACTACTCGGCGATCCTGCTGGAGTCCCTGGCCGACCGGCTCGCCGAGGCGTTCGCCGAGCGGCTGCACGAGCGGGTGCGCCGGGAGTTCTGGGCGTACGCACCCGGCGAGACGCTGGACGGCGCGGCGCTGCTGGCGGAGCAGTACGCCGGGATCCGGCCGGCCCCGGGGTATCCGGCCTGCCCGGAGCACACCGAGAAGCAGACCATCTGGGAACTGCTCGACGTGGCTGCCACCACCGGCATCGAGCTCACCGAGAGCATGGCCATGTGGCCGGGCGCTGCGGTCAGCGGGCTCTACTTCTCCCACCCGCAGTCCCGGTACTTCCAGCTCGGCCGGGTGGGCCGCGACCAGGTGGAGGACTACGCCCGGCGCAAGGGCTGGACGGTGGACGAGGCGGAGCGCTGGCTGTCGCCCAACCTCGGCTACCGCACAGAAGACGAGTGACGGCCGCCTCGTCGCAGCCGCTGCACCCGTTCAGGTTGAACGATCCGGTCGGGCTCCCGCGCCGGGACCGCACGGGTACCTCCGCGATCGTGGGCCGCTGACGGGGAGGCGTTCATCGAGGTGCGCAGCGGGCGCTGCAGCAGCTCCCACACGTCCGGGTCCGGGGACCGGACTCCCCGGCTGAGTGCTGCCAGGAGTCCGCCTCCGCCCCGGGCACGCGCCTCGCCGGCTCCCCGCTGGCGGCACGGACCGCCGAGCGGTGCCGTCCGACGATCACCACGAACCAGGCGCCGCGGGTTCCGCCCCGGGAACCAGCGTGCTGGCTTCGCGGGCGATGACCTGCGCGTGTCGTATGAATGCGTCCACGTTCCGCCGCCGGCTCCCACGTCGGCTGACCAACGAGATGACGGACCCCGACACGTTCTCGATCGGTACGCTCGCCAGGTGCCGGTTGGCGGCCAGGCGCGGCACGCTCGCCGCCACGGTCAGCGCAGCACCGCTGAGCACCATGTCGATGTGCACCTCGTCCATGGTCACCGCGAAGCTGGGGCTGCGCCGGCCCGGCTCACCTCGGATGTCATCGAGCTGCCAGAAGGCGTTCCACTCCTGCCGGACGCTGCGCAGGTCCAGCATCGACAAGTCCAGCAGCTGCCGCCCCGTGACGGACTGCCGCTTCGCCAGCGGGTGCCCGTGGTGGACCAGCAGGACGCGCGGCTCGGTGAACAACTGGACCGTCTCCACCTCTGGGTGGATCAGCGGCGAGCGGACGATGGCGACGTCGACGCGTCCGCTCACGATCGCGTCGGTCTGCTCGGCGAAGTTGAGCTCGCGGCATACCAGTCGGGCGTCCGGATGGGCATCGCGGAAACCGCCGAGCAAGGGGTACGTCAGCTCAGCCGCCGCGATCCTTCCTCCGCCGAGGCCCACGATGATCGGCTCGCTGAGCCGCCCGTCCCTCACCTCGAGCACGGCCGTGTCCAGCCGGGCGAGGAGATCTTTGGCCCTGTCGAAGAACGTCTCCCCGGCCGCCGTCAGCTCGACCCCGCGGCTGGATCGGGCGAGCAACTCGACCCCCAGTTGACGCTCGAGCCTGCTCACCGCGTCCGACAGGGGTGGCTGGCTCATCTCGAGCCGCCGTGCCGCTGCCCTGAAACCGCCGCACTGGGCGACGGCGACGAAGTACCGGAGTTGGTGCAGTTCCATCGCGTCGACTGACCTCTCCATCAGGCGTCCCAGCCACGCGGTCAGGCAATTGAGGGCTACATCACACCGCAGGTCGCCAGCCTGGACGTTCGCCCCCGGCTTGTCAAGGACGGCGCGGGAACTGCAACGCCACCGCGGGCCCGACCCCGCCCGCGGGAACGCCTGCCGAGGCCGGGCCGGACCGCCGGCGCCATCAGCGGCGGCCCTGAGATGTGGTCGCTATCACGGTGATAGTGAAGTGGTAGCTATGCGGTGCGGACGCCGTCGATGACTCTGTGGGCGCGCTCGTCCCCGAGGCAAATCTCGGTACAGGCCAGGCCGTCTACCTATACGAGGAGCACGCATGGAGTCAGGCAGTGGACCGGAGTTCTACTTCGCACATTTCATGCCGTACACGGGCATTCCCGAGGACCACAAGAAGTACGACTCCCTGTGGGTCGACTTCCCCAACTCGCTGTACGACCCCCAGCTGGGGCATGAGCTCTACCAGCGGTACCTGAGCGAGCTGGTGCTGGCCGACAAGCTCGGATTCGACGGACTCATGGTGAATGAGCACCACTCCACCGCCTACGGCATGATGCCGCAGCCGGGAATCATCGCCGCGGCGCTCATCCCTCAGACGAGCAATGCCCGCATCTGTGTGATGGGGCGGCTGCTCAACTTCTCGTATCCCAATCAGCTGGCCGAGGAACTGGCCATGCTCGACGTGCTCTCCGGCGGTCGCCTCGAGGTTGCCTTTCCCCTCGGTACCGGCATGGAGTACTACTCGAACAACTCCGCGGTGAACCCGGCAACTGCCCGCGAGCGCTTCGAAGAAGGGCTCGACGTCCTCCTCAGGGCGTGGACCGAGGACGGGCCGTTCTCCTACGACGGGGACTTCTACAACTACCGCTTCCTGAACGCCTGGCCGCGCCCCATGCAGCAGCCGCACCCGAAGATCTGGTTCGCCGGCGCCGGGAGCCCGCAGACGATGGACCTCGTGATGAAGTACGGAGCCGGGTACTCCTGCGTCTTCATCCCCAAGGAGCAGCAGGACCGGGCCTATGCCCTGCTGCGGAACAAGGCGGAGGAGCAAGGGGCGCCGCCGGTCTCTCCCGACCGCTTGATGTTCTCCGTCTTCTGCTACGTGGCGGAGACCGACGAGCTGGCCGAGGAGGAGGGCAAGGAGCACATCCTCTGGTACTTCAACAACGCCCTCCGGGCCAGCGCCCACTACCGGATGCCGCCGGGCTACGTGCCCCCCGCCGGACTGCGGAAGATGCTGGAGAGCTCCGGGCTGAAGTTCGGCACGAACGATTCCAAGGAGATGACCTGGGACGACGTGAAGAGCTGGCGGGCCATCGCCGGCTCACCGGAGACCGTGGCGAATCAGCTCGGTGAGTGGCTCGACGAGACCGGGGCAGGCCGCGTCCTGTGCCATCTGCACCTGGGCGACATGCCGCACTGGAAGACCGAGAAGAACCTGACCCTGTTCGCCGAGGAAGTGATCCCCCGACTTCGCGGCCGGGTGGCGACGACGGAGAACGAGGCGGTGGCCCGATGAGCTCCACACGCGCGACGGAGCCGCTCACCCCTGAGCAGCGGGTGGTCGGTGGGGACACCCAGGTGACCGTCCTGAGGGCGGGCTCGGGTGACCCGCTCGTCTTCTTCCACGGAGCGGGAACGGCCGTCGGCTTCGACTTCGCCGCCTCGTGGGCGGACGACTTCGAGGTCATCCTGCCCTTCCACCCCGGGTTCGGGAGTTCGCCGCTCGACACCCGGCTGCGGGAGGTGCGTGACCTCGTGCCGCACTACCTCCAGCTCCTGGACGACGTCTGTCCGGGCCCGGTGAACATGGTGGGGCACTCCCTCGGTGGCTGGATCGCCTCGCTGGTGGCGATCCACGCGCCCGAGCGGGTGCGACGGCTCGTGCTGGCCTGTCCGGCTGGACTGCGGGTGCCCAGCCATCCGACGACCGACCTGTTCAGCCTCGCGCCGCGGGAGCTCGCCGCCCGCCTGACGTCCCGCCCGGAACTGCTCGGTTCCCCCGAGTCGGTCACGGTGGACTCGGTGGTGCGCCAGTACGAGGAGACGACCAGCCTGGCGAGGCTGATCTGGGAGCGGAACCACGACCGCACCCTGCAGCAGTGGCTCGGCCGGATCTCCGCACCGACGCTGGTCCTCTGGGGCACCGCCGACCGCATCATCCCGGTGGAGCAGGCTGACGTCTGGGCCTCGCGCCTGCCGCGGTCCCAGGTCACGACGATCGAGGGTGCCGGCCACATGCTCTTCAACGAGAGCGCTGCCGCCGTCGACGCGGTGAGCAGCTTCCTGCGCGAGCCCTGAGCAACCGACCGGCCGCCGCACGCCGGTGCAGCGGCCGGTCCGGTCCACCGTCCGAGGCGCCCGGCCGGCTGAGGTCGCCGGGAGCCCCCGAGCACCTTGCCACCGGCGCGCCCTGCCGCCGTGGTCCCGCACGCACCTCACCCGACCCCAGAAAGGCACGAACTTGAGGCACAGCAGACGAATCCTGGCACTCATGGCGCCGGTCGCCCTGGTCGCCGCCGGCGGGTGCAGCACCACCGCGCCGGCCGAGTCGGCCGAGTCGGCCGGCGGCATCCGGACGGGACCCGGGGTGACCGAGGACACCATCACGGTGGGTGCCATCACCGACCTGACCGGCCCCTTCGCAGCAGTCGGCCGGCCGCAGTCGAACGCGGCCGGGGTCCTGTTCGAGCAGATCAACGCCGACGGCGGGATCTGCGACCGGCAGATCGAGTACGTCGTGCGCGACCACCAGTTCGACGTGCAGACGGCGGTGACCCTCTACAACCAGATCGAGGCCGAGGTCCTGGGCCTGGCTCAGTTCCTCGGCTCTGCCCAGCTGGCCGCTGTGCTGCCCTCCATCCGGGAGGACGAGATGCCGGTCGCTCCGGTGGCCTTCGCCTCGACGAGCCTCGGGGACGAGAACGTCCTGACCGCAGCGGCGACGCTGGACGTCCAGGCGCTGAGCGGACTCGAGTACCTCATCGACCAGGGGACCATCGCGGAGGGGGACCGCATCGGCATCATCTACAGCGAGGGTGAGACCGGCGCCGACGTGCAGGCAGGGGCCGCAGCGGCGGCGGAGGCCTACGACCTCGAGCTGATCGAGAGCACCATCAAGCCGTCGGACACCGACGTCAGCGGTCCGGTCACGAACCTGCGCAGCCAGGGAGCCGAGGCCCTCGTGGTGTTCGGCCCGCCCACCGTCGTGGCGTCCGCGGCCGCGGTCGCCGAGTCGCTCGACTACAACATCCCGATCGTCACGTGGGTGGCGGGGTTCTCCCCGGGTCTGCTGGCCACCGCCGCGGGGCAGGCGATCCAGGAGCGGGTGACCATCGCCGCGACGCATCTGCCCGTATCGGCCGTGAGCGACGTTCCCGAGGTGGCGGACTTCCTCGATGCGTACCAGGGCGCGTATCCCGACGAGGAGCTGAACCAGAACGTGATGGTCGGCTACTCCTTCGGCCGGATCTACGCGACCGCTCTGGAGGAGGCCTGCAGCCAGGGCGACCTCAGCAGGGCCGGCGTCGTGGCGGCGATGCGCTCCCTGGACGCCGTGAACACGGGGGTCCAGCCGGAGCTCGACCTCACCGACCCCGACGTCAGCCCCTCCAAGGCCGTGTACATCGTCCGGCCCGACCCCTCTGTTCCCGGCGGGCTCTCCTTGGTGCAGCCCGAGCCGTACGCCGGGCCGGTCGCGGCGAAGCACCTCCCCGCGGGGAGCTGAGCGGTCGGCCACCTCGGACGGCTCGCGCTGACCAGGCGCGCACATGAGCCGTCCGAGGTGGCGCCCCCGGCCGACGATCTGGAAGGAGCAGAAGTGCTCGAGGTACAGGATGTGACGGCGGTCTACGGCCGGTCGACCCTTGCGCTGCAGGGTGTCTCGCTCAGCGTTCCCGCCGGTGGCGCCGTCGCGCTCCTCGGCAGCAACGGCGCCGGGAAGAGCACCCTGCTCAAGGCCATCTCCGGGATCCTGCCCGCCACCGGCGGGAGCCTCCGCGGCGGCACGGTGAGGTGGGAGGGGCAGTCCCTCAAGAACAGGGATCCTGCGTGGATCGTCAGGGCCGGGATCGTCCAGGTCCCGGAGGGGCGCCGGGTGTTCGCCCGGTTGACGATCGAGGAGAACCTGCGCGCGGGGGGCATCACCTGCCGCAACCGGAAGACCACGGCACAGGCCCGCGACCGGGTCCTCGCCCTGTTCCCGGCCCTGGAGCCTCGCCTCTCCAGCCCCGCCGGGCTGCTCTCCGGAGGCGAGCAGCAGATGCTGGCCATCGGGCGGGCCCTGATGGCCGCCCCCAGGCTGCTCATGCTCGACGAGCCGTCGTTGGGACTGGCGCCCCTGATGGTGCGGCAGATCGCCGCGACGATCCGGGAGATCCACGGCGACGGCACGTCGGTCCTCCTCGTCGAGCAGAACGCGCACATGGCGCTCAGCCTCGTCGATTCCGCCTGCGTGCTCGAAGTGGGCCGGGTGGCGCTCGAGGGGACGGCGCGCGAACTGTCGCAGACCGACGAGATCCAGCGCTCCTACCTGGGTCACGGAACCGACAGGACCTCGGCATGACGGCGGGTGAGCGCACGGCCCACCCCACCGGACCGTTGCTGCTGTCCGGGGGAGGCGGGGTCACCGCGCCACCCCCCGCGCGCCTCGTCGTCGACGGGCTGACCGTTGTCTTCGGCGGAGTGACCGCGCTGGACGACGTCTCCTTCACCGTGGAGCCGGGAACGGTCCACGCACTGATCGGCCCGAACGGGGCGGGCAAGTCGACCTGCTTCAACGCCCTCACCGGGGTGTACCGGCCGGCCCGCGGCACGGCCCTGTTCGGCACCCACGACCTGACGTCGATGCCACCCCATCGGATCGCCTCGGTGGGCGTGGGGCGGACGTTCCAGAACATCGCCCTGTCGCCCTCGGAGACGGTGCGGGACAACCTGCTCCTGGGTCGCCACCATCTCGGACGGTCCGGCTTCCTGGCCGACGCCCTCGGCACCCGGCGCGCGCGTCACGAGGAGCGGCAGGCACTGGCCCGGATCGAGGCCATCGCAGCGTTCCTCGGTCTCGCCGACAAGCTGGGCACGCCGCTGGGCACGCTGGCCTACGGCGACCAGAAGCGGGTCGAGATGGGCCGAGCGCTGGCCATGGAGCCTCGGCTGCTGCTGCTCGACGAGCCTGCGGCCGGCATGAATGCATCGGAGACCGAGTCGTTGACGCAGTCCATCGACCAGATCAGGTCTGAGCTGGGCATCTCGGTCCTCCTGGTGGAGCACGACATGACCCTGGTGATGCAGGTGTCGGATCGCGTCACGGTGCTGAACTTCGGGAAGAAGATCGCCGACGGTCCACCCGCCGCCATCCAGACGGACTCCACGGTCATCAGCGCCTATCTGGGCGAGCCCGAGGACTGGACCACTCCGCACCCGGGTGACGGCCCGGGCGAGACCTCATCGGAGAGATAGATGATCAAGTTCCTGGAACTGTGCATCAGCGGGATCTCGCTCGGTTCCGTGTACGCCCTGGTTGCCATCGGGTTCGTCGTCATCTTCAAGGCCACCCGCGTGCTCAGCCTCGTCCACGGCTCCCTGCTGTTGCTGTCGGCCTACGTCGTCGCCCGCGCCGAGCCCACGGTCGGGTTCCTGCCGGCCGTGCTGCTGGGTGCCGCGGTGGCGGTCGTCGGCGCAGTACTGGTCCAGCGGGTCTTCCTCGAGCGCCTCCGCCGGCGCGGCGCCAACTACATCGCCCTCACGATGCTGACCGTCGGGCTCGACATCATCCTGCTGACCGAGGTCACCCGCCGGATCGGCGCCCGGGTCTACGGGATCAACAACCCGTGGGGCAGTGAGGTCATCCACTGGGGGGGCTTCTCCTTCCCGGTGGCGCGGCTCGCCGGCATCGTCGTGAGCTTCTCGCTCATCGCACTGTTCTTCGCCGCGTTCAAGTACACGACGTGGGGGGTCGCCCTGCGCGCATCGGCGGACGACAGCCACACCGCGGCGCTGATGGGCATCCGGCAGAGTCGCGTCGCCGGAGCCGCATGGGCCGTCGCGGGCGCGCTCGCCGCCGTGGCCGCCGTCTTCCTGGTCGCCTTCCCTGCCCCCGGACTGGACGCGAGTACCAGCCTGGTCGCGCTGAAGGCGTTCCCCGCCGTGGTGCTGGGTGGGCTGGACTCCGCGAGTGGAGCCCTCGTCGGCGGCCTGAGCGTCGGGCTGGTCGAGGTCGTCCTCTCCGGCTACGGCGAGCAGCTCTCGTTCCTCGGTGGAGGCTTCGGGTCGGTGGCCCCGTGGGCGCTGGTCCTGCTGGTCCTGCTCGTCCGTCCGTCGGGCCTCTTCGGCTCCAAGGAGGTCGCTCGTGTGTAGCCGTCCGTCTCGCCGGATCTCCTGGCCGGCAAGCCCCGCGCGCGTCGTCTGCTGGGCGGCTGCGGTCCTCGCACTGGGCGGGGCGCCGTTCTTCCTGTCCTCGGCGTTGCTCCAGATCGGTCTCCTGGCCGGCTGCGCCGTGATCGCCGCCATCGGGCTGAACATCCTCACCGGGACGGCGGGGCAGTTCTCGTTGGGGCATGCCTTCTTCGTGGCCGTCGGGGCCTACGGGTACGCGCTGCTCTCGGGGGACCCGGCGGCGGCGAACGTCGTCGGCCTCGGTCTCCCCTCGGTGGTCAGCGTCCCCCTGGCGGTGGCGATCGCGGGTCTGTCCGGGCTGGCCTTCAGCCCGATCGCCTCCCGGGTGCGCGGTCTGTACCTGGCGGTCGCATCGCTGGCGCTCGTCTTCCTCGGGCAGCACGTCCTCTTCAATGCCAGCGCGATCACCGGAGGCTTCCACGGGCGCGACATCGCGCCGCTGTCGGTCGGCGGCTTCACGTTCTCGAACCGTGACCCGCTGTACGTGCTCGGTGTGGAGTTCGGTCGGTACGAGCGGCTGTGGTACGTAGCGCTCGCGGCCACCGTCGCCGCCTACCTCGTGGCGAGGAGCCTGCTGGGCCGCAGGAGCGGGCGTGCCTTCCGGGCCGTCCGCGACAACGAGGTGGTGGCGACAGCCATGGGCGTCAACGTGCGGGCCACGAAGACCGCCGCCTTCGTCGTCTCGGCCAGCTACGCCGGCCTCGCCGGGACACTGCTGGCCCTGACGCTCGGACGAGTCGTGCCGGAGTCCTTCGGCTTCGAGCAGAGCGTCGACTACCTGGCCATGATCGTGATCGGCGGCCTGGCGTCGGTGGGCGGTGCGGTCGCCGGCGCGGTGATCGTGGCTTCCCTGCCGCTCCTGCTCAGCCAGTTCTCGTCCTACCTGCCCTTCCTCGCCACCCCTGGATCGGGGGGCATCGAGGCCGGCACCTTCACCCGCTACGTCTTCGGCATCGCCATCGTGCTCATCCTCCTGTTCGAGCCCCGCGGGCTGTCGGCGCTCGGCCGGCGAGTGGCCTCGCTGGGCAGGCGGGATCCCGTGGCGCCCGCCGTGACGGGCGGCCAGTCGAGTCCGGTCCCGCAGAGCGCGCAGTGAGCTGCGGCTGAGGAAGCCCTGGGTCGAGGTGACCGCGACCTCCGGGCCGGCGTGGGTGCAGCGGCCGGCGCCGCGACACGAGCCCGCGGGTCGACGACGGGTGGGTGGTCGACTCCACGACGGTGGAGTTCCTCCGCTCCCGGGACACGGTGCACCGGTCGGCGCGGGCCGGGCCGGGCCGGGCCGACGGCGG
>JAOPWH010000034.1 GCA_025965795.1 Blastococcus sp. | reverse complement strand
GCCGAACTGCTTGTCGATCTGGGCGAGGGCCATGTCGAGGGCCTTGTCGCGGTCCAGCGTTGCCATCGTGTTCACCTTCGGTTCGCGGGAAGCGGGTCGGGACCGACGCTAGGACGAGACACCGACATTTCTGACGGGTCAGGAAGACCTGTGGAGAGCCGACCGGCCTGTGGACGCCACTGTAGGACGAACATCTGTTCGACTGCCAGGGCGACACGCCCACGTTCTGCGGGGAGCGGCTCAGCGTTCCTTCGACGGCACGTCGTACTCCTCGCAGATGGCCAGCCAGACCTTCCGGACCGGCAGACCGGCGTCCAGGGCGTCCACCGCCGTCCGGCCGCCGAGAACGGCGAAGACGTGGTCGCGGGCCATGCTCTGGGCGCGCATGGACCCGAAGTGGCGGTCGAGACGGGACCAGAACTCCTGCAGGCGCACGCCCTCGACGCTAACCCGCGAGCCGGCAGCCCTCCGCACCGCCTAGGCTCGGGTCGTGATGCCAGGCACGGGATCGGCGGGCTGGGACACCGTCCTGCAAGTGGCGATCGCGCTGGCTCTGCTGGTGTCGATCGTCCTGCTGATCAGGAACTTCCGGGGTCGCTGAGACCGCCCCGACGGGCGCTGCCCGCCCACACCACCGCGAGCGGCACCACGAGCGCCGCGGAGACCGACGTCACGAGCGGGAAGCCCCCTGCCGCGAGCAGCGGTCCGCCTGCGAGCCCCGCCACCGCGGCGCCCAGTCCCATGAGGAGGTCCGTACCGCCCTGCGCGGTCGGTCGCAGCGCCGGTCCGACGGACTCGGTCACCAGGGTCGAGCCGGCGATCAGGCCGCAGGACCAGCCCAGGCCGAGCAGCAGGAGACCGAACGCCAGCCGGACGGCCGCGCCCGGTGGCGCCGTCCCGGCCAGGCCTGCGGCGAGCAGCAGCAGCCCTCCGCCGACCGCGACCGTCGTGGCCCGGCCCGCCCGGTCGGCCAGCAGGCCGACCAGCGGGGAGAACAGGTACATCCCCGCGACGTGCACGCTGATGACCAGGCCGATGACACGCAGCGTCGTTCCTGCCGGCCCTCCGGCGTGGCCCATGTGCACCGGCGTCATCACCATGACGCCGACCATCACCGCGTGCGACACCACGACGGCCGTCAGCCCGAGACGACCCCCGGGGGTGGCCCAGACCGCCCGGACCGCCGCGCCGGTCGCGCCGCGAGGCCGCACTCCGGTGCCGCCCCCACCGCCGAGCCGTCGGGCCAGGAGCAACGGGTCCGGCCGCAGCAGCCCGAGGAGGACGACCGCCACGACGGTGAACACCGCGGCCGACACGGCGAAGGCGCCGCCGAGGGGGGGCAGGCCGAGCCGGCGACCCAGGTCGTCCCCGGGGCCGGCGAGATTGGGACCGAGCACCGAACCCAGCGTGGTCGCCCAGACCACGAGCGCCAGCGCCCGGCCCCGCCGCTCGGGGAGCGCGAGGTCGGCCGCCGCGTAGCGCGCCTGGAGCCCGCAGGCGGTCGCTGCACCGAAGCCGAACAAGCCGATCAGCAGGAGCACCAGCGACGAGATCGCCGCCGCCCACACGGTGACCAGTGCGCCGAGGACGGCGACGGCGTAACCCGCGGCCAGGCCCGCCCGCCGCCCGGCGCGGTCGCTGAGCCGGGCCAGGGGCACGGCGATCACGGCCGCTCCCAGCACTCCGGCCGTCTGCCCGATCCCGGACGCGGACTCCGTACCCGCCACGTCCCGCGCGAGCAGCCCGCCCACGGTGATGCCGACGGTGACCCCGAGCCCGCTGAGCGCGACACCCCCGCTCAGCACTCCGAGCGTGCGCCGCTGCACGGCGACGACGTCGACCTGGGACGGGGCTTGCGTGGTCACGAGGGAACTCCGGGGACGACGTCCCCGGTGAGGGATCCCGCGCACCGCATGCCGCCGAGTCTGCCGCACGGCCCGCCGGCCGGACCCCGGCCGCAGCGCCGGCGTTCACGACTCGCGGCGGTACGCACGGAACCAGTCCACGACGGAGTAGACGTGGAAGTCGGTCACGTCGCCGGCGACGGGTTGCCTGGCGAACTCCTTGACGATCCGCGGATCGCCGAACGGGTGCCGTCCCATGCCGACGGCCGCGCCGTCCGTCTGACGTCGCGGCCGTCGGCCCGCTCCAGCCGATACCCCTCCACCGTGTGGACGTCGACGACTCCTGGGGGACGCTGCGCTGCCGGCCTGCCGTTCTCCTGTTCACGGACGGGTGACCCGACGACGGACGGGGCCGCCGCCGACCGGCGAAGTGTCGTACCTGCCGGGGACACTCGACAGCGTGTCCGCTCTCGACCGGTTCTCCGAGGCCACCCGGGCCTGGTTCACCGGCGCCTTCGTGCAGCCCACGCCCGCCCAGGAGGGCGCGTGGGACGCGATCAGCAGCGGCGAGCACGCCCTGGTCGTGGCCCCCACGGGTTCGGGCAAGACGCTCGCGGCGTTCCTCTGGTCACTCGACCGCCTGGCCGCCACCCCTCCCCCGGCCGACGAGCAGCTCCGCTGCCGGGTCCTCTACGTCTCGCCGCTCAAGGCGCTGGCCGTCGACGTCGAGCGGAACCTGCGCGCCCCCCTCACCGGCATCGGGCAGGCGGCCGCCCGACTGGGCCTCGAACGTCCCGAGATCCGCGTCGGAATCCGGTCCGGCGACACCCCGGCCGATGAGCGACGGGCGTTCACCCGCCGGCCGACCGACATCCTCATCACCACCCCGGAGTCGCTCTTCCTCCTCCTGACCAGCGCCGCCCGAGAGGCGCTGCGAGGCATCGAGACGGTGATCGTGGACGAGGTGCACGCCGTCGCCGACACCAAGCGCGGGGCCCACCTCGCGGTCTCCCTCGACCGGCTCGACGAGCTGCTCGACCGGCCGGCCCAGCGGATCGGCCTGTCGGCCACCGTCCGTCCCGTCGAGGAGGTCGCCACCTTCCTCGCCGGAGGGCGGCCGGTGCGGGTCGTCGCCCCGCCCTCGGTCAAACAGTGGGACCTCTCCGTCGTCGTCCCGGTCGAGGACATGAGCGAGCTCGGTCAGCCGACCGGCGAGCTGGAGGGCTCGGCCGCCGGCAACCAGCCCCGGTCGTCGATCTGGCCCGCGGTGGAGGAACGGGTCCTGGACCTCGTCGCGGCCCACCGCAGCACCATCGTGTTCGCCAACTCCCGCCGCCTGGCCGAACGGCTGACCAGCCGTCTCAACGAGCTCGCCTACGAGCGGGCGACCGGTGAGCCGGTGCCGCCGGGCACGAACGCCGCGGCACTGATGGCGCAGGCAGGTTCCGGTGGCGGGGTGCCCGAGGGCATCCAGCCGGTCGCCGCCGCGCACCACGGCTCGGTCTCCAGGGAGCAACGGGCGATCGTCGAGGAGGCGCTCAAGTCCGGCCGGCTGCCCGCTGTCGTCGCGACGTCGAGCCTCGAGCTCGGCATCGACATGGGCGCCGTCGACCTCGTCATCCAGGTCGAGTCCCCGCCCACCGTCGCCTCCGGGCTGCAGCGGGTCGGCCGGGCCGGCCACCAGGTCGGGGCGGTCAGCCGTGGGGTGCTGTTCCCCAAGTACCGCGGGGACCTCGTGCAGTGCGCCCTGGTGGCCGAGCGCATGAAGTCCGGCGCGATCGAGTCGATCCGCTACCTCCGCAACCCGCTGGACGTGCTCGCCCAGCAGATCGTGGCCATCGTCTCCGAGCGACCGCGGACCGTCGACGAAGTCGCCGCCGTCATCCGCCGGTCGGCGGCGTTCTCCTCACTGCCGGACTCCGCGCTGCACGCCGTCCTCGACATGCTCGCCGGCCGCTACCCCTCCGACGCGTTCGCCGAGCTGCGCCCGCGGCTCACCTGGGACCGCGTCACCGACACCCTCACCGCCCGGGCCGGCGCACAGCGGCTCGCGGTCACCAGCGGCGGCACCATCCCCGACCGCGGGCTCTTCGGCGTCTTCATCGTCGGCGCCGAGGGCACCGGTGGGCGCCGGGTCGGCGAACTCGACGAGGAGATGGTCTACGAGTCGCGAGTGGGCGACGTGTTCCTCCTCGGCTCGTCGTCCTGGCGGATCGAGGACATCACCCACGACCGCGTGCTGGTCACCCCGGCGCCCGGCCAGCCTGGGAAGATGCCCTTCTGGCACGGCGACGCACTCGGCCGGCCACTGGAGCTGGGCCGGGCCCTGGGGGCGTTCCTCCGTGAGGTCGGCGCGGCGACCCCGGCCGGCGGGCTCGAGCGGGCGCGCGCCGCCGGCCTCGACGAGTGGGGTGCGGCGAACCTGCTGGCCTACCTCGTGGAGCAGAAGGCCGCGACCGGCCACCTGCCAGACGACCGCACGCTGCTGGTCGAACGGTTCCGTGACGAGCTCGGCGACTGGCGGCTGGTCGTCCACTCCCCGTTCGGCGCCCAGGTCAATGCGCCGTGGGCGCTGGTGCTCGCTGCCCGGCTCCGCGAGCGCTACGGGGTGGACGTCGCGTCGATGCACTCCGACGACGGCATCGTGCTGCGACTTCCCGACACCACCGGCGAGCCGCCGGAGGCCGATCTGGCCGTCCTCGACCCGGACGACGTCGAGCGGGAGGTGACCGCCGAGGTCGGCAACTCCGCGCTGTTCGCCAGCCGGTTCCGGGAATGCGCCGCACGCGCGCTGCTGCTCCCCCGCCGCGACCCTCGCAAGCGCACCCCCCTGTGGCAGCAGCGGCAGCGCGCGGCCCAGCTGCTGTCGGTGGCCAGCGAGTTCTCCTCCTTCCCGATCACCCTCGAGGCCGCCCGCGAGGTGCTTCAGGACGTCTACGACGTCCCCGGGCTGGTCGAGCTGATGAGCGACGTGCGGTCCCGGAAGGTGCGGGTCGTCGACGTGCAGACCGAGTCGGCGTCGCCGTTCGCGCAGTCGCTGCTGTTCGGTTACGTCGGCCAGTTCCTCTACGAGGGCGATGCCCCGCTGGCCGAGCGCCGGGCCCAGGCGCTCGCCCTCGACACCGGACTGCTCGCCGAACTGATGGGCCGCTCGGAGCTGCGGGAGCTCCTCGACGGCGACGCGATGGCCGAGATCGAGGCGGAGCTGCAGCGGTTGCCGGCGTCGCGTCACCCGCGGGACGTCGACGGCGCCTCGGACCTGCTGCGCGGCGTCGGCGACCTCACTCCTGGCGAGGCTGCCGCCCGCGGCGTACCGCAGGAGTGGCTGGACCAGCTGGTCGATGCCCGCAGGGCGCTGCAGGTCCGCATTGCCGGCCAGGAGCGCTACGTCGCGATCGAGGACGCCGGACGGCTGCGGGATGCGCTCGGCACCGCGTTGCCGGTCGGCGTCCCCGAGGTCTTCACGGAGCCGGTGGCCGATCCGCTGGGCGACCTCGTCGGCAGGTTCGCCCGCACCCACGGACCGTTCCAGCCCGCGGAGGTCGCCACCCGGCTCGGCCTCGGCATCGCCGTCGTCACCGCCACCCTCCAGCGGCTGACCGGCACCGGTCGGCTGGTCACCGGCGAGTTCCGGCCCGGCGGCAGCGGCCAGGAGTGGTGCGACGCCGAGGTTCTGCGCGCCGTCCGTCGGCGGAGCCTGGCCAAGCTGCGGCAGGAGGTGGAGCCGGTCCCCATCGGCACGCTGGCCCGCTTCACTCCGTCCTGGCAGTCGGTGGGTGGCCGGCTGCGCGGAACCGAGGGCGTGCTGGCCGTGGTCGAGCAGCTCGCCGGCGCGCTCGTACCGGCGAGCGCGCTGGAGTCGCTCGTCCTTCCGGCCCGGGTGCAGAACTACTCGCCCGCGATGCTGGACGAGCTCACCAGCGCCGGTGAGGTCCTCTGGGCAGGTGCCGGGGGACTGCCCGGCGGCGACGGCTGGATCAGCCTGGTACCCGCCGACCTGGCGCCGCTGCTGCTGCCGGATCCACTCGACGTGCCCGAGGAGGGCGCACCGGTGCTCGAGCAGCTCGCCGGCGGGCAGGCACTGTTCTTCCGCGGCCTCTCCGACCTCGCGGGCGCCACCGACGACGGCGCGATGGCCGACCTGGTCTGGAACCTCGTCTGGGCGGGGGTGCTGACCAACGACACCCTGGCGCCGCTGCGCACCCGCCTCTCCGGGGGCGGGACCCACCGCCGGAAGCCGGAGGCGCCGCGCACCCGGATCGACCGCGGTCGACACGGCCGGCCGAGACTCGGCCGCCCGGCGATGCCCACCCGCACCGGGCCTCCGACCGTCGCCGGCCGCTGGTCGCGACTGCCCGACCGGGAGCCGAACGCCACTCTCCGCACGACGGCCCGCGCCGAGGCCCTGCTGGAACGGCACGGCGTGCTCACCCGCGGCGCGGTGATGGCCGAGCAGGTGGTCGGCGGCTTCTCGGCGATCTACCCGGTGCTCCGTGCCTTCGAGGAGAACAACCGTGCCCGGCGTGGCTACTTCGTCGAGACCCTGGGGGCCGCGCAGTTCGGCACCCCCGGCTCGATCGACCGGCTGCGCACCTTCGCCTCACCCGACCGCATCCCCGGCAGCGCCGTGGTGCTCGCCGCCACCGATCCGGCCAACGTGTACGGCGCCGCCCTGCCGTGGCCCGAGCGCGCGCCGGCGTCAGCCGACGAGGGCGTGGACGTCGGGGAGGGCACCGGCCGCCGGGCCGCCTCGGGCCACCGCGCGGGCCGCAAGGCGGGGGCTCTCGTCGTGCTGGTCGACGGCGAGCTCGTGCTCTACGTGGAGCGGGGCGGCAGGACACTGCTGTCCTGGACCGAGGACGAGCAGCTGCTCAAGGAGGCCGCGACGGCGCTGTCCGGAGCCGTGTCCGCCGGCGCCTTGGGCCGGATCATCGTGCAGAAGGCCGACGGTGCGTCCGTGCACGAGGCGAGCCCGCTGTCCGCCGCTCTCCAGGCCGCCGGTTTCGCCGCCACACCACGCGGCCTGCGCCTACGCGCCTGACTCGGTCCGCGTCGGGCGTACTTCTCCTCCAGCGGAGGTGCCGCAGTGGCCCCGGAGCGCGAGCAAAGCTCCCGGAGCGGGCCGGACCGGATCAGTCGCGACCGGGGTGCAGCCAGCGCGCCAGCAGGCGGGTGAGCGCCGGCATCACGACGTGCCCGAGAAGCAGCACCACGACGATCGCCGACAGCACCAGGCGACCCTCCAGCGGCCAGCCGGTGAGGTGCGGCATGACCAACTGCTGCATGACCGAGGTGATGGCGAAGACGGCCGCGACGGTCAGCACGGTCATGCGCCAGCGCGGGCCGGGCTGGGCGCCACGGGTGAAGAAGCTCTCCAGGCCGGCCACCCGGGCATACCGCGCGTTGTCGACCATGTGCTCGACGTGGGCCAAGGCAGACCGACGCTCGGACGAGCGCTCCCAGGCGGCCAGCGACTCGTCGTCGACGAACCGGTAGACCAGGTGGTACTCGGAGCTGTCCGGGCCGGGGTGCAGGAGGCTGGCGCCGAGATTGCCGGGGAAGCCGGAGGCGACCTGCAGCACGTCCTCGGCCCACCGCTCGAAGGCCTCGCGTCGGTCCGGCCGCACGACGCGAGCGACGGTCACCGTCACCGGTTCGGCAGCAGGAGATGCCTCGGAAGACCCGAACCGGACACGCAATCGCAGGGGCACGCTCACGGAGCGGTGCAGCACGCGTCGGCATCACCGTCATCCCGGTTGTCGGGCGGCTCACACGTCCGGGCGCGACACCGGTTCCCCCCAGGGACACTGGAGAGGTGCCCGAAGGAGACACCGTCTGGCTGGCGGCCCAGCGCATGCAGACCGCGCTGGCCGGCGCGACGCTGCGCCGCGGGGAGTTCCGCATCCCGCAGCTGGCCACCGTCGACCTCGGCGGCGCCACCGTGCGCGAGGTCGTACCGCGCGGCAAGCACCTGCTGATCCGGCTCGTCGACGGGCGCACGCTGCGGACGCACTTCCGGATGGACGGCAGCTGGCACATCTACCGGCCCGGGACGAAGTGGCACGGCGGCCCCGCCTACGACATCCGCATGATCCTGACCACGCCGGACTGGGAGTGCGTCGGGTACCGCCTGCACGACATCGAGCTGGTCCCCACCGCGGAGGAGGACCGGCTCGTCGGACACCTCGGCCCCGACGTGCTCGGCCCCGACTGGGATCTCGACGAGGCACTGCGCCGGCTGCGCGCACAGCCCGACGAGCAGATCGGCGTCGCCATCCTGGACCAGCGCAACCTGGCCGGGATCGGCAACCTCTACAAGGTGGAGTCGCTCTTCCTGGCCGGCGTCCATCCCTGGGCACGCGTCGCGGACGTGCCCGACCTCGAGGCCCTCGTGCAGCGCGCGCGCACCCTCATGCTGGCCAACCGGCACCACCCCGAGCAGAGCACCACGGGCATCTCACGCCGCGGTCAGGACCACTGGGTGGCCGGCCGCAAGGGGAAGCCGTGCCGGCGCTGCGGCACGCCGATCCTCCTCGGGGAACAGGGACCGGTGACGCAGGAGCGGGTGACCTGGTGGTGCCCGTCGTGCCAGGCGGCGAAGTCCCCGATCGATCCGCAGGCACGCACCGGCGAACCCGGCCATCCGGAGCCGGTCACCCTGTACCGCTGAGCCACACCCGGAAGGTGTCGTGGCGGAGGAAGAACGCCGTGCAGCCGCACGGTGCCGCTCAGCACGGCTCCCCCGCCGGGCCGGCATGGCTCGGCGGAGGACGTCCGGGACCGGACACGGGCGACTCCCTGGGCCCGGCCCCGGAGGGTCAGGCCTGGTCGGGACGCTCGGCCGGCTGGGCCTCACGCTCGGCGGCTGCCGGCTGCTGCACCGGCGGCATCCCCTGCTCGATGGCCCCGGCGGCGCGGGACCCCTCCACCGCCTGCGGCTCGTTGCCACCCATCGAGGCGCGGATCTGGTCGAGCCGAGAGGCACCGGCGACGTCGAGCGTCGCCTTCTGCACCTCGAGCATGCGGCCCTCGACCGAGGACTGCGCCAGCTCGGCCTGCCCGAGTGCGTTGGCGTAGCGCGCCTCGATCTTGTCGCGCACCTCCGACAGGCTGGGCGTGTTGCCCGGCGCGGAGAGCTCGTTGACCTGTCGCAGCGAGCTCGCCACGTGCTCCTGCATCTTGGCCTGCTCGAGCTGCGACATGAGCTTGGTCCGCTCGGCGAGCGTCGTCTGCAGCCGCATCCGACTCTGCTCGACGGCACCCCGGGCCTGCTCGGCGGCCTGCAGCGCCTCGTCGTGGCTGCGCTTGAGGTCCTCCATCGACTGCTCGGCGGCGACCAGCTGGGTGGCGAACGCCTGAGCGGCGTTCTCGTACTCGGCCGCCTTGCTCGCATCACCGGCAGCGCGCGTCTTGTCGGCCAGCACCAGTGCCTGCCGGGCGGACGCCTGGAGCTTCTCCACCTCGCCGAGCTGCCGGTTCAGCCGCATCTCCAGCTGCCGCTGGTTGCCGAGGACCGCGGCGGCCTGGTTCGCGAGGGCCGAGTGGCGCTGCTGCTCGGCCTCGATCGCCTGAGCGATCTGGATCTTCGGGTCGGCGCGCTGGTCGATCTGCGCGTTGGCTGAGGCCGTGAGATATCTCCACAGCTTCACGAAGGGGTTGGGCATGGGTCCTCCTGCTCCGGCGCGGTTGCCGGCCCGGCGGTGCTCGTGTCGGTGCTCGTCGCCACCATCGTCCCAGGTCTTTCGCCGTTGTAGCCAACGCGGCTGACCCGGCCCCTCCTCGCGCCCGCCACTAGGGTTCGCACCGTGCGCAGCGCCGGCCCGATGCTCAGCGTCCTTGGCGAGTTGGTCGTCGACCTCATCCCCGTGCCGGAGGCCGGGGCGGGCCCCCAGGGCACCGCTCCGCAGTACGTCGCCCGCCCGGGCGGCAACGCGCTCAACGTCGCCGTCGCCGCGGGCCGGCTGGAGACGCCGGTCCGGTTGCTGGCCCGGCTCGGCACCGGCCCCCTCGCCCCGCACCTGCGCCGGCACGCCGAGCTGTCCGGGGTGGACCTCGAGGGTTTCGTGGACGCCGCCGAGCCCGTGAGCGTGGCCGTCGTCGGGCTGGCGCCCGACGGCTCCGCCGACTACGGCTTCCACGTCATGGGCGCGGCCGACTGGCAGTGGACCGACGAGGAACTCACCCGGGTGCTCCCACCGCAGACGGCGATCCTGCACGTCGGCTCGATCTCGAGCTGGACAGCGCCGGGCTGCGAGGCGATCGCCCGGCTCGTCGCCCGGGTGCACGAGAACGGCGGCCTGGTCAGCGTCGATCCGAACATCCGCCCGATGCTGGCCGACGGGCCGGTCGGGGGGATGCTCGGCAACAGCCGGCCGGTCGTCCACGAGCGGCTGGACCGGCTGGTCGCCCTTGCCGACGTCGTCAAGGTCAGCGCCGAGGACCTCGCCTGGCTGGACGGCCGGAACGATCTGGACGCGGCCGCGCTGGACGATGCGGCGCTGCGCTGGGCCGACCGTGGTCCCGCGCTGGTCCTCCTCACCGATGGCGCGGGACCGTTGCGCGTGGCCCGCCCGGGCCGGCCGGTGGTCCGGCGGGATCCGCCGACGGTGACCGTCGCCGACACAGTCGGGGCCGGGGACTCCCTGGCCGCGGGCCTGCTCAGCGGGCTGCTCGCTGCGGGGGTGACGTCCAGGGGCGCGCTCGAGTCGCTGCCGGACGACGACCTCTTCCGCCTGACGGACGACGCCGCGCTGGTGGCCGCCCTGAACTGCACCCGCGTGGGCGCCGACCCGCCGACCCGCGCCGAGCTCACCGCCGCCCGAGCCTCGCGACGCTGAGTCTCAGGCCTGCGCCGGTACCCCGGTGATGGCGCCGGCGAGCGACGCCGCGGCACGGCGGCGGGTCGTGGACCGGCCGGGCTGGAGGACGACGCCCAGCAGCCACCGCCCCGCCAGCTCCGCCCCGTCCACGTCCACGCCCAGCGCCGCGGCGAGACGGTCGACGAGCAGCGCCCACTGCTCCGTGCCGACCGAGAGCATCGAGGTGAGGACGTCGGGCTCGGACTCGACGAGCCGGCGGAGCACCGGATGCCCGCCCAGCTCGTCGGCCAGCGTGACCAGCGCCGCCTCCAGCGGGAGCCCGCTCGCCCGTTCGGTCAACCGGTCCAGCTCCGCGGCGAGCAGGGCCTGGACGACGTCACCCTTGGTCCGGAAGTGGTTGTAGAGCGTGGCCTTGGCGACGCCCGCCGCGACCGCCACGGACTGCATGGTGCTGCGTCGCAACCCCTGCTCGGCGAACGCGCGGAACGCACCGGCGAGCAGGCCCTGCCGGGTCCGGCCCATCGCGTTCCCCGCCCGGGTGTGGGCACCCCGGGTGTGCGCCGGCCACCCGTCGGGCGGGAAGGACATCAGGCCGCGAGCGAGACCGTCTCGCCGCGCCGGAGCGCGGAGTGGGCCGTGGCCCCGACGAGGGCCAGCGCGGGCTCG
>JAOPWH010000015.1 GCA_025965795.1 Blastococcus sp. | reverse complement strand
TGCGGGTCTCGGTGAACTTGACCGGCTTGCCCAGCCGGCGTGCCACCAGGAAGGTCACCAGCTCTTCGGGGGTGAACTGCAGCTTGCCGCCGAACCCGCCCCCGACGTCGGGTGCGATCACCCGGATCTTCGACTCCGGGATGCCCAGCACGGCCGCGAGCAGGAACCGCAGGATGTGCGGGATCTGCGTCGAGGACCAGAGCGTGTAGTTGTCGCCCTGGGGCTGCACGACCACCGAGCGCGGCTCCATGAACGCCGGGATCAGCCGCTGCTGGACGAACCGGCGGCTGACGACCACCTCGGCGTCGGCGAACGCCTGGTCGGTGTCGGCGCCGGTGCCCGCGTCGCCGGCGTCGAAGACGAAGTTGAAGCTCCGATTGGACTCGAGGTGGTCGTGGGTGAGGGCGGCGCCCTCGGCGATGGCCTCCTCCATGTCCAGCACGGGCGGGAGTACCTCGTAGTCGATGTCGACGAGCTCGACGGCGTCCTGGGCGGCGGTCTTGCTGCGGGCGACGATCACCGCGACGGCCTCGCCCACGTGCTTGACCTGGTCGACGGCGACCGAGGGGTGCCCGGGGTTGACCATGTCGGGAGTGACCGGCCAGGCGCAGGGGATGGATCCCTGCTCCTCCTTGAAGTCCGCGCCGCTGTAGACGGCGACGACGTTGGGCGCCGCCTTCGCCGCGGTGAGGTCCACGGAGGTGATCCGGGCGTGTGCCACGGGGCTGCGGACGACGGCGATGTGCAGCATCCCGGGCAGGACCATGTTGTCGGTCCAGGTGGTCTTGCCGGTGATCAGGCGGGCGTCCTCCTTGCGACGCCGGGCCCGGCCGACCTCCTTCTGCGGCGTGTCGGCGGTGGTCGCGGGCTCCTCGGTCAGCGTCATGCCTGCGCCCCCGAGGTCTCCGGCGCGGTGGTCGAGCGGCCGTTCATCTCGGCGGCGGCCTGCTGCACGGCTCGGACGATGTTCTGGTAGCCGGTACACCGGCAGAGGTTGCCCTCGATGCCCTCGCGCACCTCGTCCTCACTGGGATCGGGGTTGTCGTTCACGAGGTCGATCGAGGCCATGATCATCCCCGGCGTGCAGAAGCCGCACTGCAGGCCGTGCATCTCGTGGAAGGCCTTCTGCATCGGGTGCAGCTCGCCCTGCGGGGCGATCCCCTCGATCGTCGTGACCTCGCTGCCGTCGGCCTGGACGGCGAAGACGGTGCAGCTCTTCACGGCCTCGCCGTCGAGGTGCACGGTGCAGGCGCCGCAGTTGCTGGTGTCGCAGCCGACGACCGTGCCGACCTTGCCCAACTGCTCCCGCAGGTAGTGGACGAGAAGCGTCCTCGGTTCGACGTCGTCGCTGTAGGACGCCCCGTCGACCCGCACATTGATCTGGGTCACGAGATCTCCGCTCTGAGATGTGTCCCCGGTCACGCCCGGAGTACCTGGCCGGAGTGTGTCAACGGCGCGGCCACTGCGCCATACCGGCCCCGTCAGCAGCGGGTCACCGCTCCGCCGATGCGGAACACATGTACGGCATTCCCCGCGGCTGCGGGCTCATGGCGGTACCGGCAACACGCTTCCACGGCAGCATGCAACGTTGCACGCCCGTTGCAGCGGCAGGGCGGATCAGGCGGCGGGTACCCCGACCCGGCGCGACGCGGCGCCGGGAGCCCGCTCCGACTCCCCCGCCGAGGCGCGCTCCCGCTTCCGCAGCACGGCGGAGATCCCGAGCGGGACGAGCCCGGCCGCGGCCAGACCGGCGCCCACGACACTCGGCGCGCGGTAGCCGAACCCGGCCGCGATCACCAGCCCGCCCGACCAGGCGCCGAGCGCGTTGGCCACATTGAGAGCCGAGTGGTTGAGCGCGGCGCCGAGCATCTGTGCCTCCCCGGCGGTCTCCATGA
The DNA here is from genome assembly GCA_025965795.1 of Blastococcus sp. Classification (GTDB taxonomy): domain Bacteria; phylum Actinomycetota; class Actinomycetes; order Mycobacteriales; family Geodermatophilaceae; genus Blastococcus_B. Next base: position 6,363 of record JAOPWH010000015.1, on the reverse strand, counting down.
GCCGCAGCTGCAGGCAGATCGCGAGGGCTGATGCGAAGACGGAGACGAGGAAGACGCCGACGAACAGTGCCGGCGCAGAGGGCGAGGTGAGTGCCACGCCGGCCAGCAGGACACCGACCGTGACCAGCGTGCCCACCAGGGAGCGGAACAGTGCCCAGTCCGCCAGCCGGCCGCCGAGCGCCGTCCCGACGACGCCGCCGGCACCGTAGGCGAGCAGGACCAGCGGCACCGTGCCTCGGGAGAGGCCTGCGACCTCGGTGACGACCGGGGCGATGTAGCTGTACAACGCGAACATGCCGCCGAAACCGACCATCCCGACCAGCAGGGTCAGCAGGACCTGGGGACGCCGCAGCGCCCCGAGCTCGCCGCGCACGGTGGCCTCCGGCCGGCCGGGGGACGACGGCACGACCGCCAGCACGGCCGCCACCGTGGCTGCGGCCAGCACCGCCACCAGCCAGTACGCGGAACGCCAGCCCAGCTGCTGACCGAGGAAGGTGGCTGCCGGTACGCCGGTCAGCATCGCGGCGGCCAGGCCGAGGATCACCGAGCTGACGGCCCGGCCGCGCAGGTGCGGTGCCACCAGCGATGCCGCGACGAGCGAGGCGACCCCGAAGTAGGCCCCGTGCGGCAGCCCGGCGAGGAAGCGGGCGACCATCAGCGTGCGGTAGCCCGGGGCGAGCGCGGTGAGCACGTTCCCGACGAGGAACGCCGTCATCAGCCCGACCAGGAGGGCCCGCCGCGGCAACCGGGCGCTCAGCGCGGCGATGACGGGGGCCCCGATGACGACGCCGAGCGCGTAGACGGAGATGACGTGACCGGCCGACGGGATGTCGACCCCCACGCCGTCGGCGATGTCGGGGAGGACCCCCATCGTGACGAACTCGGTGGTGCCGATCGCGAAGCCACCGAGCGCCAGTGCAACGAGTGCGACGGCGACCCGAGCGGTGCTCAGGTGCAGCCGGTCGGTCGCCGGGGAAGCATCGCTCACTCAGCGTGCCAAGATCCGGTCCCCCGTCGGCATTCCCGTTCCCCCGCGTGGGGGCCGCGACTCATCGACCGCGGGGAGCGCGGCGCAGCCGGAGCAGGTTCGCCGCCGCGGCGGCCCGGCGCGGCGAAGTAGGCGGCAGGCACTCCAGGCAGGTCTGCCAGACGGCGACGTCGTCCCGCGCCTCGGGCAGCTGGGCGAAGCGCAGCAGTAGCTCCGGACGACGGCTGCGCAGCACCGCCTGGCGCAGCACCGCGCTGACCCGCTCCCGGGCGACCGCGACGCCCGGCGCGCGGGACCCGGGAAGCACGGCACCCGGATAGCGGTCGAGCGCCGGGGCCAGCTCGCCGCGGGCGAGGAGCCGCCGGACCTGGTCCAGATCACTGTCCAGCCGCGAGAGCAGCCGGTACGGCCGCGACCCGACCAGGTCGGCGCCGACCAGTCGACGCAACCGGGACAGCTCGGCACGGACGGTCACTGCCGCGGTGTCCCCACGATGGCACTCCGCGGCGAGCTGCGCCGCCGACCGGCCCTCACCCGCGACGGCCGCCTCGGCGAGCAGCAACAGGAGTTCCGAGTGGCGCAGCGAGAGCTCGACCGTCCCGGACGACAGCGTGAGACGGCCCCGCTCCCGGCCCAGGACGTCCAGCCGGGGCGCAGCCGGACGGATCGGCGGCACGGGCCGCCGTGCCGGGCGTTGCAGCTGCTCGCGGTGCAGCCAGCGCAGCTCCGACTCGACGGCGGCCACGGTCGCCCGGACGAGGGTGAGCACGTGCGGGCTGGCGACGTGGTCCCCGCCGGTGACGTCGATGGCGCCGAGCAGCACCCCGGTGACCGGATGGTGCACCGGCGCCGCCGAGCAGCTCCAGGGCTGGACGGGGCGCCGGTAGTGCTCGCTGCCGTAGATCTGGACGGGGTGGTCGAGGGCCAGCGCCGTCCCTGGCGCATTGGTGCCGGCCACGTCCTCCGACCAGCAGGCGCCCTCGACGAAGTGCATGCCTGCCGCCCGCGACCGGAGCCGGGCGTCCCCCTCGACCCACAGCATCCGGCCGCCGGCGTCGGTGACCGCGACGATCATCCGGTCGGCCTCGGCGTCCTCCACCAGCAGGCGGCGGATCACCGGCATGAGCGGGGCCAGGGGGTGCGCCTCGCGGTAGGCGAGCAGGTCCTCGTCCAGCAGGTCGACCGGCGGAGGCCCGCCGTCGGGGTCCACCCCGCTGCCGAGCGAGCGCCGCCACGAGTCCATGACGACCGGGCGGACGACGGGGCGGACCATCGGCCGGGCCCCGGCGTCCCCCGGCTCGGTGCCGGTGACCAGCTGTTCGTGGGCAGCCCGCAGCTGCCGGGTGTGGCCCGGGCCGCGCCGCCCCTCGGGGAGCGCCAGCCAGGGGTTCACAGCCGGAGGCACGCGGTACTCCGCCAGCAGTGGCTCATGTCACGGCCATAGTCGCTGTTCGGAGCGCTTTCCACCAGCCTTACCGGTTGTGGGCAACCGGTCGCCGGTGGGGCCGGGTCAGTGCGGCACGACCGGAGCGTCGAGCTCCACGTCGTCGGACAGCTGCCACGGGCGGACCACGGTGACGAGGACGACGATCGCCAGGCTGAGCGCGGCGACGACCACGATCCCGATGGCCACGGCGTCGTTGCCCAGCAGACCGACGACCGGCGAGACGATCGCACCGACCCCGAACTGGATCGCGCCCAGGAGCGCGGCGGCGGTGCCGGCCGCCTCGCCGTGCCGGGAGAGGGCCAGGGCGGGCGCGTTGGGCAGGGCGAGTCCGCACGCGAAGAGCACGGCCCACAGCGGGACGACGACGGCGGGCAGCCCGCCGGTGTGCGTCGCGGCCAGCCCGACGAGCGCGGCACCGGCGACGGCCCCGGCGACCGTTCCGGCGACCAGCAGCTGCTGGGGCGACCAGCGACGGAGCAGGAGCGGATTGAGCTGGGTCGCGGCGATCAGCCAGAAGGCGCCGGCGCCGAAGAGCAGACCGAACTGCTGCTCGTCGAGGCCGAACTCGCCCTGGAAGACGAAGGCCGAGCCGGAGACGTAGCTGAAGAGTCCGGCCATCGTCAGGCCGGCGACCAGCACCAGTCCGACGTAGACGCGGTCACCGAAGAGGCCGCGGTAGCTGCGCAGGGTGCCGCGCACGCCGCTGCTCTGCCGCCGCTCGACGGGCAGGGTCTCCGGCAGGGCCCGCGTGCCCACCACGATCATCAGGACGCCGTACACGGCCAGGAAGGCGAAGATCCCGCGCCACGAGGTGAAGCGCAGGAGCTCGCCACCGATCGTGGGGGCGAGCACAGGGGCCACCCCGAGCACGAGGAACAACCGGGAGAGCATCGTCGCCGCGGCGCGGCCGTCGTACAGGTCGCGGACGATCGCGAGCGCGACCACCGCGCCCGCCGCCGTCCCGACGCCCTGCAGCACCCGCAGGGCACCGAGGACCGCCAGGTTCGGGGCGATCAGGACCAGGACCGACGCCACGACGTGCAGCGCGGTTCCGGCCAGCAGCGGCCGGCGCCGGCCCAGCGCGTCCGAGAGCGGCCCGAGCACCAGCTGACCCAGCGCGAGCCCGATCAGGGTTCCGGTGAGCGTCAGCTGCACGGCTGCCGACGTCGTCTCGAGTTCCCGCGTGATCGTCGGGAGAGCCGGCAGGTACATGTCGATCGTCAGCGGGCCGATCGCGACGAAGGCGCCCAGGACCAGGGCGATGCGTGCGGCGCCCGGGCGCACCTCGCTGGGAATCTGCGGCGTCTCGGGCGCGGAGATCGCGATGCGATCCTCGATGGCGGTCACGGGTGGTTCCTCGTCTGTTCGTCGCTGTCGCGGAAGCCGACGCTGGCTGGAACCGCTCGTACTCGAAGCGACAAGGTGCGCGGTCGGCAGAGCATTCCGCGCCGCGGTGTGTCGTCCGTCCCCGGCTCAGCGCGGCGGCCGCGCCGGCAGCAGTGCCCGCGGATCGCGCGCCCGCCAGGCGCCCGCCCACAGCCCGGCGCCGTAGGCGAGGTCCTCGAGCCACCGGGCGACGGCGAAGCGGACCGGCCCCAGCCGCGAGCGCTGCGGCCACCAGGCGGCGAGCGCGTCGGCGAGGGCGGCCGCGATCACCCAGCCGCGCACGCGACGGGAGAGCACGGCGGCGGGCAGAGCGAGGGGCCAGTGGGACCGGGTGACCGATCGCGCCAGGGTCTGCCCGGCAGCGGCCGTGCCACGGGCCACCAGAGCCGTGGCGAACCCGATCTCCCCGGGGCGCCCGAGTCGTCTCGCCAGCAGAAGGGCGGATACGGCCAGCACTCCCCCGGCCGCCGTCCGGCCCCGTCGGCCGCCGGCGGCCACGAGCAGCCAGACGGCCGCCGACGACGGGGCGAGCACCACCGGGGCGACCAGTTCTCCGTGCCGGGCGGCGAGCGGGGCGGCGCCGGTGCCGTAGAAGGCGCGGCGCCGAAGCCAGTCCGCCGTCCGGACCGGGTGCTCATGGGCGACCTCGGCGGCAGGGTCGTAGCGCACCCGCCAGCCCGCGGCGGTCAGCCGCCAGACGAGGTCGACGTCCTCGGCTACCCGCATCGCCTCGTCGAAGCCGTCGCCGAGCGCCGCCCGCCGGGCCAGCAGGGCGGCACTGGGCACGTAGGAGACGGCCGAGAGCGGCCGCACCGGGGCTGCTTCCGGGCCCATGTCGAGGGCGCTGACCGCTGTCTCGTAGGGCGTCAGCCAGGTCGGCGGCCCGCCCGGCAGCGCGACGATGCGTGGCGCGACCACGGCCAGGCGGGGGTCCGCGAGGTGCGGGAGCAGGACTTCCAGCCAGCCACGGCGGGGAACGCAGTCGGAGTCCAGGAACGCGACCGCGGCGGTGTCGGTCAACCGCAGCCCCGCGTTGCGGGCCGCGGCCGGCCCCCGCGGGGCGCCGTGCCGGAGCACCCGGGCGCCGTCGGCGCGTACCGGAACCGCCGAACCGTCGTCGACCACCACCACGGGGAGGTTCCGCGTGGCCGGGTCGGCCCGCAGGGCCTGCAGCAGCCGCGCCAGCTCCTCCGGGCGGTCCTTCACCGGGATCACGACGGTGACGTCGGCCGGCAGCTCGGCCCCACGCAGCTCGGGCGCGGCGATCCCTGCGTCCAGCAGCCGCGCGGCCAGCTCCGCGGTGGTCGCGTCCGCCACTGTCACCCGGCCGGAGCGGACCAGATCGACGGCCCGGGGTGACAGCCGGAGGAGTCGCCGGGGGGACCCGCCCAGCAGCGCCGCACCGCCGTCCCGCCGGCGCACTCCGGGGCCGAGCCGGACGGCGAACCCGTCGGGCAGCCGCCGGTCCGGAGCGGCCGGAAGGGTCATGGACCGGCCAGCACCTCGGCGGTCGTCGTCAGCTCCACGAGCGGCGCGTAGAGGCTCATCACGCGCACCGCCCGGTCGTGGTCGTCGTCGCTGGAGCCGGCGCAGGCATCGATCACGACGCGCACCGTCCGTCCGGCGTCGGCCGCGGCCAGCACCGTGGAGATCACGCAGCAGTCGGTGGCCACCCCGGTGACCGTCAGCGGGCCGTCGTCCACGACGGAGGCGAGCTCGGCGCCCCACTTGCCGAACGTCGTCGCGCTGACGACCGGATGCGCGCCCGGGTCGTCGACGAGCTCGTACAGGGGCGCGTCGGGCGGCTGCAGCGCGAACGGGAACTGCCGGTAGTAGCCGTGCCAGGCACCCACCGGCTCGGCGGGCGCCACGAAGCGGGTGAACACCACGCGGTCGCCGAAGGCGTCGGCGAGCCGGCGCACCCTCGGGCGGACCTCGTCGAACCGCGGCGCCGCCCAGGGCGACTCCGGATCGCCGAACACCCGCTGCAGGTCGACGACGACCAGCCAGCCGGTCACCGGGCGACGATCTCCTGGGCGCGGACCGCCCGACCGCGCAGGACGAGCGTGCCGATCAGGCCGATGAGGAAGGCGGCGAGGACGCCGAGATTCGCGTACGCCCAGGCGCCGTCGCGGCCACCCAGCCCGACCGCCTCGAGCAGGTAGCCCTGCCAGTCGAGCCATCCGGCGAAGGTGTTGGTGACCAGGCCCCAGCCCAGGACCGTGCCCAGCGCCAGGAGGATCAGCGGCACCGGCTGCACGCTGCCGTAGCGGCCACGCGGATCGAACAACTCGGCCTCGGCGTAGTCGCGCCGCCGCAGCGCGATGTCGGCCAGCATGATTCCGCACCAGGCGGCGATCGGGACGCCGAGGGTGATCAGGAAGCCCTGGAACTGGGAGAAGAAGTCACTGGACGCGATGAACAGCACGTAGACCGAGCCGAGCACCATCAGCGCACCGTCGATGAGTGCGGCCACCGGGCGCGACGCGGGCAGCCCGAGGCTCAGCAGCGACAGGCCCGAGGAGTAGATGTCGAGCAGCGC
>JAOPWH010000286.1 GCA_025965795.1 Blastococcus sp. | reverse complement strand
GAAGCGGTCCGGCAGTGCCGTCTCGCTCGTCCGTGGCCCGGCCCCATCGGCGGCCAGCGCCGCGGCCTGCCGGTCCAGCTCCGCCGGGCTGCCCGGCGGCGCCTCGACCGTCGAGCCGTCGGCGGTGAAGATCCACGTGCCGACGTCGAGGGCCGCGTCGTCGCGGACGTCGACGACCTCGACCGCACCGTCGGATCCCAACCGGACGGTGGCGGTGGCGGCCTCGGCCCGGGCGCGCAACACCCCGTCGGCCTGCCGCGCCAGCACTCCGCTGAGCAGGACGTTCGCCCCAACGGTCAGGACCACCACCCAGAGCGCGACCACGGCCGTGGCCGACCAGGACAGCCGGCTGCGCAGACTGCGGGTGGCGGTCACGGCGTCTGGGGGCGGCTCACGCGAACCGGTATCCGACCCCGTGGACGGTGGCGATGGCGCGTTCGTCGTCCCCCGCCGCCGCGAGCTTGCGGCGCAGCCGGGCGACGTACTGGTCGAGGGTGTTCTCCGCGACGAGCGCACCGTGCGGCCAGCCGGCCGCGACGAGGGTCCGGCGGCGCACCACCTGACCGGAGGCGGCCATGAGGGCGGCCAGCAACCGGTACTCGGTGGGGGTCAGCGGCTGGCGCCCCGCCGGACCGGCGAGGGCGTGGTCCGCCGGGTCCAGCCGGAGCGCCGTGTCGGCGACGGCCGCCCGCGGCGCCCCCCGCCGGATCATCGCGCCCAACCGGGCCAGCAGCTCGCTGACGTGGAACGGCTTCGCGAGGTGGTCGTCGCCACCTGCGGCGAACGCGGAGAGCACGTCGTGCAGCTGGTCACGGGCGGTGAGGAAGAGCACGGGGACGTCGATCCCGCGGGCGCGGAGAGCCTGGCAGACGTCGCGGCCGTCGGAGTCGGGCAGGCCGATGTCGAGGACCACGGCCGAGAAGCCGGCGCCGGCCCCTGCCCCGGCCGCTCTCAGCGCGCCGCTGCCGTCGCCCGCCGTGACGACGTCGAAGCCGGCCTGTCGAAGGCCGCGGGCGATCACGTCCCGAAGTGCCGCGTCGTCCTCCACCACCAGCACCCGAGCCCCGTCCACGTCGCCCATGGTGCCCGCTCCCTCCTCCGTCCGGGCGACCGTCCCACCGGTGTTCAGGCGGTGTTCAGGACGACGAACCGATCCTCTCGCCCATGACAGGATCTCTTTCGCGCCCCACGACCGCCCGGGACCTGCTCAACAAGGTCCCCGAGGTCACCGTCTTCTTCTGGATCATCAAGATCCTCGCGACCACCGTCGGCGAGACGTTCGCCGACTTCCTGAGCGGCCTCGGCCTGGGTCTGGGCGGCACGACGGTCGTCATGACTGCCCTCTTCCTCGCCGTCCTGGTGTGGCAGTTCCGAACCCGCCAGTACGTCCCGGCCGTCTACTGGCTGACCGTGGTACTGATCAGCGTGGTCGGCACCCTGATCACCGACAACCTCACCGACGTGCTCGGGATACCCCTCGTGGTCAGCACCGCGGTGTTCACGGCGGCGCTCGTCCTCACGTTCATCGTCTGGTACCGGGCCGAGGGAACACTGTCGATCCACAGCATCGTCACTGTCCGGCGCGAGGCCTTCTACTGGCTGGCGATCCTGTTCACCTTCGCCCTCGGAACGGCGGCCGGCGACCTCGTCGGCGAGCGGTTCGGGGTCGGGTACTGGCTCACCGCGCTCCTGGTCGCACTGCTCATCGCCGCCGTGGCCACCAGCCACCTGGTGTTCCACGCCAACGCCGTCCTGACCTTCTGGATCGCCTACGTGCTCACCCGTCCGCTCGGCGCCTCCCTCGGCGACGGCCTGTCCCAGCCGAGGGACAACGGCGGCCTCGGACTGGGGACGACCTGGACGAGCGTGCTCTTCCTCGTCACCATCCTGGTCGTCGTGACCTACCTCGCGGTCACCAAGCGCGACCAGACGCCGGTCCCGGCTGCGGAGGCCCAGCGCATCCGCGCCTGAGCCCTGCCTCCACCCTCCGGACCGAGCCGTGCACCTCGGCTCGGTCCGGGCGGTGGAGCGCGCGCGTACTCGTTGCCGCGGGCCGTCCACCGGGACTAGCTTCCGGCCATCGTTGCGGGGGACTGAAGGATCAGTCGGGAGCAACAATGCTGAGCGACAGCCAGGTCGAGGCCAACATCCCAGCGAGTGACCTCAAGCGGGCTCGGGACTTCTACGCGGACACCATGGGCCTGACGCCCACGCAGGAATTCGGCGAGGAGGCGCTGGCCTACAAGACGGCCGGCGGCACCGCCTTCAACATCTACCGGACCGCCTACGCCGGCCAGGCCGGGCACACCATCGCCCAGTGGCACGTGCGTGACATCGAGACCGAGGTGCACGACCTCAAGGCCAAAGGCGTCACTTTCGAGGTCTACGACATGCCGGGCGTCGAGTGGAAGGACGGGATCGCCACGATGCCCGGCCTCGGCCGGTCCGCCTGGTTCAAGGACAGCGAAGGCAACATCCTGTGCCTGGACGAGGCCGCATCCGGCTGAGCGGAACCGCGGCGGCTCAGCCCCAGACCTCCTCCGCGGTCTCCACGATCAGGGCCAGCTTGGCGATCTGCTCGTCGCGGGTGAGCGAGTTGCCCTCCACCGTCGAGGAGAAGCCGCACTGACCCGAGAGCGCCAGCTGCTCCAGCGGGACGAACTTCGACGCCTCGTCGATCCTCCGCTTGAGGTCGTCCTTGTTCTCCAGCTCCGGCCGCTTCGTCGTCACCAGACCCAGCACCACCCGCTTGCCCGGTGGCACGAAGCGCAGTGGCTCGAAGCCGCCGGACCGGGCGTCGTCGTACTCGAGGAAGAAGCCGTCGACCTCCAGTCCGCCGAAGAGCGCCTCGGCGACGAAGTCGTAGCCGCCCTCGGCCACCCAGGAGGAGCGGAAGTTGCCCCGGCACATGTGCGTGGTGACCGTCAGCGAGTCGGGACGGCCGGCGAGGGCGGCGTTGATCTGCCGGATGTAGCGCTCGTGCTGGTGCTCGGCGTCCCGCCCCTGCGCGGCCAGCTCCGCCCGCTGAGCCGGGTCGTTGAGGTAGGCCAGGCTCGTGTCGTCGAGTTGCAGGTACGTGCAGCCCTGAGCGGCGATGCCCTGCACCTGCTGCGCGTACGCCGCCGACAGCGCCTCCCAGAACGAGTCCTCGTCGGGGTAGACAGCGGGATCGATGGCTGCCGCACCACCGCGGTAATGGACCATGGACGGCGAGGGGATCGTCAGCTTCGCCGTCTGCCCCTCCTCCACGACCGACTGGAGATAGGCGAAGTCCGGACCGAAGATCGGCTCGTCGATCGCCAACGGGCCGTCCACGTGCAGCCCGGCCGGCGTGTAGTCGAGGCTGCCGTCGGCGTTCTTGAAGTGGACGACGATGTTCTCGTCGGTCACCTTCGTGATCCCGTCGATCGCGTAGATGAAGTCCATGTGCCAGGACGCGCGGCGGAACTCGCCGTCGGTCGCCGTCCGCAACCCGACGTCGCGCTGCATGCGGACGACGTCGGCGATCGCCTCGTCCTCGATCCCGCGCAGTTCGGGGTCGTCGATCTCCCCGGCGGCGTGCCGCGCGCGGGCGTCGAGCAGATTCTTCGGGCGGAGCAGGCTGCCGACGTGGTCGGCGCGGAACGGCGGCCCGGATGCATCAGTCATGCCCTGAGCATCGCCGACTCCTCCGCCGCGCGCAGCCCCCTTGCCACCGGCCTCCGGCTGCCGTGTGATCGTCGGGAGGTCTGGAGGCAGTCGACATGACCGAGCCCGGAGGGATGACCGGCCGGACCGTGCTGGTCACCGGAGGCACCGGCGGCATCGGC
>JAOPWH010000283.1 GCA_025965795.1 Blastococcus sp. | reverse complement strand
GCGGCGTGGCGAAGCCGGGCAGATATCCCATGAGGTCGTGCTGCAACGTCTGGGCCTGGGCCAGCGAGACCCGCCAGTGCTCGGCGCTGGGGATCATGTCGCACATGTAGAAGTAGTACGGCGTGATGGAGGCGCCGTCCTGGAGGGCGAAGCAGAGGTCCAGCAGCTGGGTGGCGGTTGCGTTGACGCCCTTGAGCAGCACGCCCTGGTTGCGGACGTCGCGCACGCCGGCAGCCAGCATCGCCTTCGCCGCCTCGGCGACCAGCGGCGTCACCGACTGGGCGGAGTTGACGTGCGTGTGCACGGCCAGCGACACCCCCCGGGCACGGGCGGTCGTGGCCAGCCGGGTCATGCCCTCGACCACGTCGTCCTGGAGCCAGTGCTGCGGCATGCCCATGAGGGCCTTCGTCGCCAGGCGGATGTCGCGCACCGACTCGATCTCCAGCAGACCGGCGACGAACGCCTCGAGGTTCTTGAACGGCAGGTTCGCCACGTCGCCACCGGAGACGACGACGTCGCGGACGCCGGGGGTGGCCCGTAGGTACTCGAGCATCAGGCCCTGCCGGTCGACCGGCTTGAGCTCGAACTTCAGCTTGGGGACGGCTGGCGTCGAGTTGCCCACCAGGTCCATCCGCGTGCAGTGCCCGCAGTACTGCGGGCAGGTCGAGAGCAGCTCGGCGAGCACCTTCGTCGGGTACCGGTGGGTCAGCCCCTCGACGGCCCACATCTCGTGCTCGTGGAGGGAGTCCCGCGCCGCGTAGGGGTGGCTCGCGGCCGCGCCCTGCAGCCGGTCGGAGGACACGGGGAGCATGTAGCGGCGCACGGGGTCGGCCAGCATGGCGGCGGTGCTCGGCACGCAGCCGGGCACCATCGTGTTGAGCATCTGCGGCGGGAGCAGCAGCGACATGGTCGCCCGGCCGGCCTGGTCGGCCTCCACGTCGGCGTAGAACGACTCGTCCAGGAGGTCGCCGTAGACACCGCGGAGCTGGCGGAGGTTCTTCACGCAGTTGACGCGCTGCCACTGGGCACTGCGCCACTGGGCGGGCGTGACGTCGGCGAAGCCGGGCAGCCGGCGCCAGTCGGGCTCGACGAGCTCGCGTGCCGAGTACTCGTAGGGCTGTTCGAGCACGATGTCGCCTCCTGGGCTCGGGGCTGCGGAGTCTCCGCACCATGGGTGAGCTTACGGGAGGATCTTCGGCCCAATCCGCCCAACACGATAGGATCTTCTGCATCGAACGGGTGAGGCGGGAGAGAAGCGTGCGCGGAGCGGCAGAAAGAGCACTGGGCGTGCACCGGGTGCTCGAACCGGCAGGTGTGCTGCCTCAGGCCGCTCAGCGGCTCGACGCCGACCCGGCCATCGGTCCCGACGAGGTCCGCATCGCCGTCGAGCGGCTCAATCTCGACGCCGCCTCGTTCCGCCAGCTCTCCGAGGCTCACGCCGGGGACGGCGAGGCCGTCCGGGCCGCCGTCCTCGAGATCGTGCGTGACCGCGGCAAGATGCAGAACCCCGTGACCGGGTCGGGCGGCATGCTGATCGGCGTCGTGGACGCCGTCGGCGAGGAGTCACCCCTCGGGCTGGCCGCGGGGCAACGGGTGGCCACGCTGGTCTCCCTCACGCTCACCCCGCTGCGGGTCACCGACGGTCTGGCCCGCTGGAACGGCCGGTCGGAGCAGGTGCCGGCCTCCGGCACGGCGATCCTCTTCGCCCGCTCGATCGCCGCCGTGCTGCCTGACGACCTCCCCGACGCGGTCTCGCTGGCCGTGCTCGACGTCTGCGGCGCGCCCGCCGCCACCGCCCGTGTCGTCGAGCGCACCGGAGCCCGGTCGGTCGTCGTCCTCGGTGCGGCGGGGAAGTCCGGCTGCCTGAGCCTCGCCGCCGCCCGCGCGGCCGGCGCCACCCACCTGACCGGGCTCGTGCGCACCGAGGCCGAGGCCGCGGCCCTCCGTACCTCCGGCCTGGCCGACCGCGTGACGGTCGCCGACGCCACCGACCCGCTGGCCGTCGCCGCCGCCGTCGGAACGCCGGCCGACCTCACCGTCGTCTGCGTCGACGTGGCCGGCGCCGAGCACGGGGCAGTCCTGGCGACGGCCGACGGGGGCACCGTGGTCTTCTTCTCCATGGCCACCACCTTTCCGGCGGCGGCCCTCGGCGCGGAGGGGATGGCGGCGGACGTGACCATGCTGGTGGGCAACGGCTACACCCCGGGGCACGCGGAACTCGCCCTGGAGCTCTACCGGTCCACGCCGGGCGTCCGGGCCCTCATCGACCCTCGCGTCGCCGAATGAACCTGCTCGTCACCGACGTGACCATCGGCGACCGGCCCGGACGGGCGGTCGGCGTCGACGACGGCCGGATCGCCTGGGTCGGGGACACCGCCGGCGCACCGTCGGCCGATCGCACGCTGGCGGGGGAGGGAGCGCTGCTCACTCCGGCGTTCGTCGACGCGCACGTGCACGCGACCGGGACCGGTCTGGCGCTCACCGGCCTCGATCTCCACTCGAGCGTGAGCCTTGCCGAGGTGACGAGGTCCATCGCCGCGCATGCGGCCGCGACCCCGAGCGGCACCCTGCTGGGCACCGGCTGGGACGAGACCGGCTGGCCCGAGGGCCGCGGGCTCACCCGGGCCGATGTCGACGCCGTGGTGGGGGAGCGACCGGCCTATCTGGGCCGCGTCGACGTCCACTCGGCCACGGTGTCCACGGCCCTGCTCGAGCTGATCCCGGGCATCGACGCGCTACCGGGCTGGTCGCCCGACGGACAGCTGCGTCTCGACGCCCACCACGCCGCCCGGAAGGCCGCCTACGGAGCGGTGACGCCGTCGCAGCGCCGGGACGCGCAGCGCGCCACCCTCGACGCGGCGGCGGCCCTGGGGATCGGCAGCCTGCACGAGATGGCGGGCCCGGAGGTCTCCGGTGCCGATGACCTCGCCGGCCTCCTTCAGCTTGCGAGAGAGCACCCCGGCCCCCAGGTGCTCGGCTACTGGGGCGAGCTCGCGGAGCGGGGCGGGCTGGACGTCGTCCGACAGCTCGGCCTGGCGGGCGCCGCGGGCGACCTGTTCTGCGACGGCGCCTTCGGCTCCCACACGGCGGCGCTGAGCACCCCGTACACCGACCGGCCCGACACCGCCGGCGCGCTGCGCTTCGAGACGAGCCAGCTCGTCGATCACGTGCGGGCCTGCACCGGGGCGGGGATCCAGGCCGGCTTCCACTGCATCGGCGACGCCGCGGTGAACCAGGTGCTGGATGCGGTCGGTGTCGTCGTCGACGAGCTGGGCGGACCGGCCGTCCGCGCGTGCCGGCACCGCCTGGAGCACGTCGAGATGGTCGACGGCGCCGCGGCTGCCCGGATGGCCGCGTGGGGAATGGTCGCGAGCGTCCAGCCCGCGTTCGACGCGGCCTGGGGCGGGGACGCCGGGATGTACGTCGAGCGCCTCGGCTCCGCTCGCGCGGCCGCCACGAACCCGTTCGCCGATCTCGTGGACGCCGGCGTCGCCCTGGCCCTCGGCAGCGACGCCCCCGTCACCCCGCTGGACCCGTGGGGTGGGGTGCACGCCGCCGTCGACCACCGCACCCCAGGCTCGGGGATGCGCCCGTTCGACGCCTTCGACGCGGCGACGCACGGTGGGTGGTACGCGGCCCGCGCCGAGCACCCGGATGGGCCGCTCGCCGTCGGCGCTGCCGCATCCCTCGCGCTGTGGGCGACGGGGGACACCCTGTCCGCCGTCCTGAGGGGGCGGGCGCGACCTGCCTGTCGTCTCCTGCTCGTCGCCGGCCGGCCGATCGGAGAGCTGCCATGACCACCCTGAACCTCGACCGGACCTTGATGGTCAGGGCCCGCGAGCTCGCCGCACGGGCGGCCCGACCGGTCGTGGACCTCGCGCAGCGGCACACGACGGTCTCCGTCGAGCGGGCCGTCCTGCGCCTGGCCGGCCTCACCGGCACCGATCCGGTCACCGGCGAGGGACAGGAACAGGACAAGGTCCCCTGGGTCAACCGGGTCGTCGACGCCGTGCGGGACCAGGTCGGGCTGGAGTCCGGGGTCGCGCTGCCGGTCTGGCACGCGATCGCCTCCGGCGCCGCGCCCGACCTGAATGCCCTGGCCGAGCAGGTGGGCGCCGGCACGGCATGCTTCACGCTGCCGGAAGGGGCGGCCGCCG
>JAOPWH010000276.1 GCA_025965795.1 Blastococcus sp. | reverse complement strand
TGGTCACCCTGCAGATCGCCGACGCCCTCTCCAGCAACGTCATCGTCGGCGCGGAGAACGTCGGCAAGGCCCTCGCGCTCGGCATGGTGCTGCTCGTCGGCCTGGTGATGATCTTCTATGCCTGGGTGCAGCGGCGCACGCAGCGGTGGCTGTCGTGACCACTCTGACCGGGGTCGCCGGCGCCGGGGGAGTGGCCCCCGAGACGCCGGTCCGCCCGGGACGACGCGGCGCCGGGGCCTGGCGCTTCGCCGTCCTCGCCGTCCTCGGCCTCTACTTCCTCGTACCCATCGGCGCGTCGATCTGGTACACCGTCCGCGACAAGCTGTCGGGCGGGGTGACCGCGAAGCACTACGCGGGCATCCCGGCGGCCGAGGGTTTCGCCGACGCGTTCGGCCGGTCCCTTGCCCTGGCGGTCCTGACCGTCGTCCTGGCCCTGGCGCTCATGGTGCCCACCGTCGTACTCGTCGAGCTCCGGTTCCCCCGGCTCCGCACGACCGTGGAGCTGCTCACCCTGATGCCGCTGGTTCTGCCGCCGATCGCGCTGGTCGTCGGGGTGCGCAGCGTCCTGTCATGGGCGCCGGACTACTTCCTCAACACCCCGCTGGCGGACGCCTTCTTCGCACTCCAGAAGCCCTCGCTGCCCTGGATCCTGGTGTTCGTCTACGTCGTCCTGGCGATGCCGTTCGTCTACCGGGCGCTCGACGCAGGCGTGCGCGGCTCGGACCTGAAGACCCTGACGGAGGCGGCCCGCAACCTGGGCGCCTCGTGGCCGCGGGTGCTGGCCTCGGTGGTGCTGCCGGTCCTGCGGACGTCGGTGCTCAACGCCTCGTTCCTGGTCGTCGCCCTCGTGATGGGCGAGTTCACGATCGCCGTGATCCTCGGTTTCGAGACGTTCCCGATCTGGATCGTGCGGATCTCCGGTTCCCAACCCCAGATGTCCGTGGCGGTGTCGGTGCTGTCGCTGATGGTCACCTGGGCGCTGCTGCTGCTGATCTCCGCGCTGGACCGCCGGCGCGGCACGAAGGAGAGTTCATGACCGCCGTCTCCGCCCGGGCCGCGGGACCGGCCGACCTGCGCGAGCGCCCCGGCGTCGCCGTGCGCCTGGAGGGGCTGACCCGCCGCTACGGGTCGGTCGTGGCCCTCGACGGGCTCGACCTCGAGATCTCCGGCGGTGAGTTCGTGGCGCTGCTCGGGCCGTCGGGCTGTGGCAAGACCACGGCCCTGCGCGCCATCGCGGGCTTCGACCGGCCCGACGGCGGCCGGGTCCTGGTCGACGGCCGTGACGTGACGAACGTGCCCGCGAACAAGCGCGACATGGGCATGGTCTTCCAGGCCTACAGCCTCTTCCCGAACCTGACCGTCGCCGAGAACGTGGCCTTCGGGCTGCGGGTCCGCCGGCGGGCCAAGCCCGAGCGGGCCCGCCGGGCCGCCGAGCTCCTGGAGCTGGTCGGACTGGCCGACCGGGCCGGGCGCTATCCCCATCAGCTCTCCGGTGGCCAGCAGCAGCGGGTTGCCCTGGCCAGGGCGCTCGCCGTCGCCCCGCAGGTGCTGCTGCTCGACGAACCGCTCTCCGCGCTGGACGCACAGGTGCGGGTGCAGCTGCGCGAGGAGATCCGGCGGATCCAGCTCGAGCTCGGCATCACCACCGTCTTCGTCACCCACGACCAGTCCGAGGCGCTGTCGGTGGCCGATCGGGTGGGCGTGCTGCGCGCCGGCCGGCTGGAGCAGATCGCCGGACCGGACGAGCTGTACGAGCGGCCCGCCACCGCCTTCGTGGCCGAGTTCGTCGGCACGATGAACCGGCTGCCCGCCACCCTCACCGGTGGTGAGGTCGAGCTGCTCGGCGTCCGCCGGGCGGTGGCGGGCGCCGCTCCACCGTCCGGCCCCGTCGTCGCCCTCGTGCGCCCCGAGTCGCTGCTGGTCGAGGCCGCTCAGGCCGGTGGCGGCCGGGTGATCACCCGCACCTTCTCGGGTGCCTCCACCCGCCTGCTCGTCGCGCTCCCGGACGGCACCGAGGTGCGGGTGGACGTCGCCAGCGCCGCCAGCCAGGACCTCACGCCCGGGACGGCGGTCACCGTGCGCCCGGCCGAGCGTCCCGTACTGGTCGCCCCGGCGGAGCCGGACTGAGCGGTACGGCAGGCTTCAGGGAGTAGCGTCGGGGCGTTCTGGTTCACCTCGCGCACCGGCCGTCCGCGCCGGTGCCGGACCGGGAGCACGCCTTCTGCGTGCCGGCAGGTCCGGCTCAGTCAGGTTGTCCCATGGTTACCGCTCCTACTCCCGTCCTCGCCTCCCCGCGCCCTCCCGTCGAGGAGAGCGGTGCCTGCGCCGTCTGCCCGCACCCGATCGCCGGCCACGACCGGATCTCGCTGCGCTTCTGCCAGGCCACCCAGGGGTCGGCCATGACACGCGGATGCGTCTGTCCCTCGTCCTGACGGCGGCCGGTGCCTGATCATGCGGAGGTGACGACCCCCGCGAGTTCCGGCAGCGCCGTCGATGTGGACCGTTCGGATCCGTCCGGCCGGTCCTGGGTCGACCGTGCGGTCGCCGCCGTCGAGGCCGACGCGCGGCGCAGCGCCGACACCCATCTGCTGACGTATCCGCTGCCGCCGGAGTGGGGCGTCGACCTGTATCTCAAGGACGAGTCGACGCACCCGACCGGAAGCCTCAAGCACCGCCTGGCCCGCTCGTTGTTCCTCTACGGGCTGTGCTCGGGCCAGATCCTCGAGGGCAGCACGGTCGTCGAGTCGTCCAGTGGCTCGACGGCGGTGAGCGAGGCCTACTTCGCGCGGATGCTGGGGCTCCCGTTCGTCGCCGTCATGCCCGCCACGACCAGTCCCGAGAAGATCGAGCTGATCGAGTTCTACGGCGGGCGGTGCTCCTTCGTGAAGGACCCGACCGACATCTACGACGAGGCCCGCCGGATCGCCGCCGAGTGCGGGGGGCACTACCTCGACCAGTTCACCAACGCCGAGCGGGCCACGGACTGGCGCGGCAACAACAACATCGCCGAGTCGATCTTCGGTCAGCTGGAGCGGGAGCGGCACCCGGTGCCCGAGTGGGTGGTCGTCGGTGCCGGCACGGGGGGCACCAGTGCGACCATCGGCCGTTACGTGCGCTACCGGCGGCTGCCCACCCGGCTGGCCGTGGTCGACCCCGAGGGGTCGTCGTTCTTCCCCGGTTGGCGCGACCGCGACCCGGGAGCGACGACCGGACGCGCCTCCCGCATCGAGGGGATCGGGCGTCCTCGGGTGGAGCCGTCCTTCGTGCCCACGATCGTCGACCGGATGGTCCGGGTTCCCGATGCGGCGTCGCTGGCGGCCATGCGGCACCTGGAACGCACGACCGGCCGGAGGGCCGGCGGCTCCACCGGCACCAATCTCTGGGGCGCGTTCTCCCTGGTCGGTGAGATGGTCGCCGCCGGCCGGCAGGGCAGCGTCGTGACCTTGCTGTGCGACGGCGGCGAGCGCTACGCGCACACCTACTACTCCGACGGGTGGCTGGCCGCGCAGGGGCTGGACCTCGCGCCGCACACGGCGGTGCTGGACCGGTTCGCCGCTACCGCTCGGTGGGATCCCGCCCCGTGACCCGCGTCACCGTCCCCTGCGTCCGCCCCGGCGTTACCGACCAGTAACATCCATGATCGGAGCCAGGCGGGCCCTCGTGCCCGCGTCCTGGAACGCGTCCTGAGAAAGGTCAGCGCGATGAACATCGTCGTTCTTGTCAAGCAGGTCCCGGACTCGGGCAGTGAGCGCAAGCTGGACCCGGCCGACAACACCGTTGCCCGTGCCGCGGCCGACAACGTCATCAACGAGATGGACGAGTACGCCATCGAGGAGGCGCTCCTGGTCCGCGACCGGGAGGGCGGCGAGGTGACGGTGCTGACCGTCGGGCCGGCGTCCGCGACCGACGCGATCCGCAAGGCGCTGTCGATGGGCGCGGACAAGGCCGTCCACGTCGTGGACGACGCGATCCACGGGTCCTGCGCGGTGCAGACCTCTGCGGTGATCGCCGCGGCACTGTCGCAGCTGGAGTACGACCTGGTGCTGTGCGGGGCGGAGGCGACCGACGCGCAGCTGAGCGTGATGCCGGCGCTGGTCGCGGAGCGGCTGGGGATCCCGCAGCTCTCCGGTGCCCGCAAGCTGACCGTCGAGGGCGGCACGGCGAAGATCGAGCGGCAGACCGACGGCGGCTACTGGGCCGTCGAGGCGCCGCTCCCGGCGATCGTGTCCACCTGGGACACGATCAACGAGCCGCGCTACCCCTCGTTCAAGGGGATCATGGCCGCGAAGAAGAAGCCGGTGGAGACCAAGACGCTGGGCGACCTCGGCCTCGACGCCTCGGCCGTCGGCCTGGCCAACGCCACGAGCAAGGTCCTCGACTTCGCCGGCCGCCCGCCGAAGGGCGAGGGCGTGAAGGTCGCCGACGAGGGCGACGGCGCCCAGAAGCTCGTCGACTACCTCGCCAGCCAGAAGATCGTCTGAGCTGCGCCACCACTAGCCCGGATCGAAGGAAGAGGAGAGCATCCCCATGGCAGAGGTCCTGGTCCTGGCCGAGCTGAACGCGGCCGGCGGCGGAGTCCGCAAGACGACCCTCGAGGCCCTGACGGCCGCCCGCGCGCTCGGCGAGCCGTCGGCGGTCGTCCTCGGTGCACCCGGCACGGCCGCGGGCGTCAAGGACGCGCTGGCCGAGTACGGCGCGGCAAAGGTCTACGTGGCCGAGTCCGACGACATCGACGCCTACCTGGTGGCGCCCAAGGCCGAGGTCCTGGCGCAGTTGGTCAGCGAGAAGTCACCGGCTGCCGTCGTCATCCCGTCCTCGCCGGAGGGCAAGGAGATCGCCGGCCGCCTGGCCATCAAGACCGGCAGCGGATTCCTGACCGACGTCACCGAGATCGCCGCCGACGGCACTGCCACCCAGGTGGCCTTCGCCGGGGCGACGATCGTGCACTCGCAGGTGACGGTCGGCACCCCGATCGACACGCTGCGCGGCAACTCGGTCACCCCGGAGCCGGCCCCCGCGGCCGGGGCCGAGGAGACGGTGTCGGTGTCGATCTCCGACCAGGCGAAGCTGGCGAAGGTCACCGACCGCGTCGTCGAGCAGAAGAGCAGCCGGCCCGAGCTGACCGAGGCGTCGATCGTCGTCTCGGGCGGCCGCGGTGTGGCCAGCGCGGAGAACTTCTCGATCATCGAGGCGCTGGCCGACTCTCTCGGCGCGGCCGTCGGCGCCTCGCGCGCCGCGGTCGACTCCGGCTTCTACCCGCACAGCTTCCAGGTCGGGCAGACCGGCAAGACCGTCTCGCCGCAGCTCTACATCGCCGTCGGCATCTCCGGTGCCATCCAGCACCGCGCCGGCATGCAGACGTCGAAGACGATCGTCGCGGTCAACAAGGACCCCGAGGCGCCCATCTTCGAGCTGGCCGACTTCGGTGTCGTCGGCGACCTGAACACGGTCGTCCCGGCCGCCACCGAGCAGATCGCCGCTCGGAAATAAAGGACCCCTCTGCCCCCCACGCCTCGCAAGCTCGGCGCGGGCCCCTGCAGAGGGGCCACGTCGAGCCCGAGGCGATCGGCTCGGGCTCGGGGCGGCCGCTGCTGGACGCGGTGAAGGGCGAGCGGCCGGCGGGTCTGTCCCTGTACGTCTTCACCCGCAACGAGCGGGCCAGGCGCTGCTACGAGGCGGCGGGCTTCGTGCTGGTCGAGCAGGGCGACGGCAACCAGGAACGCGAACCCGACTGCACCTATCGCTGGCCGGGAGATTCTGCCTGAAGCGGGAAGCTCCGACCGGAACAGCGGGTTGGCGAGGAACGTGGAGACCAGTCCTGCGGCCGGGGTGTTCGACCGGGCCCATCGGCTGACCACCGCCGGCCTGCTGATGCTCGTCACCTTCGTGGCGTTCGAGTCGATGGCCGTCGCCACGGCGATGCCCACCGCGGTCGCCGAGCTGCACGGACTCGCCTGGTACGGCTGGCCGTTCAGCGCCTTCCTCGTCGCCTCGGTCATCGGGATGGTGGTCGGCGGTGACGTCGGCGACCGCAGTGGCCCGCGCGCGGCCCTTCTGGTGGGCGTCGGAGTGTTCGCCGCCGGGCTCCTGCTCGCCGGGCTCGCCGGGGACATGGCGCTGTTCGTGGCGGCCCGCGCCCTCCAGGGGATCGGTGGCGGGAGCATCGCCGTCTCCCTCTACGTCGTCGCCGGCCAGGCCTACGAGCCCGCTCTCCGTCCCCGGCTGTTCGGGGCGATCTCCGCCGCCTGGGTGCTGCCGGCGCTCATCGGCCCGCTGGTCGCGGGGGTGGTCACCGCGCACGCGTCCTGGCGGCTGGTCTTCCTCGGGCTCCTGCCGCTGATCGCCGTCGGGCTCGCACTCGTGCTGCCCGCCGTCCGCCGGCTCGCCGCACCCCTGACCGACACCGTGCCGGATCCCGCGCGGCGGTGGTGGGCGGTGCTCGCCGGTCTGGGCATCGGCGCGCTGCAGTACGCAGGTCAGCGTCTGGACGTCCTGGCGATCGGTATCGCGGGGCTCGGCCTGGTGATGCTGGTCGCCGGCCTGCGGGCGCTGCTCCCGCAGGACACCGTCCGCGCCCGCCCGGGTCTGCCGGCCGTCGTCGCGGTCCGCGGCCTGCTGGCCGGGGCGTTCTTCGGCATGGACGCCCTGCTGCCCCTCGCCATGACGCAGTTGCACGGTTACGGGCCGGCCGGCGCCGGCTTTCCGCTCACCGCGGGCGCACTGGGATGGGCGGCCGCCTCGCAGCTGCAGGGTCGCCTTCCCGACGTCGCCCGCGTGGCGCTGCTGCGGACCGGCTTCGTCCTGCTCGCCGTCGGCCTGGCCGCCACGGCGTGGATCGCGGTGCCCGGCGTCGGCGGCTGGCCGGCCTATCTGAGCTGGGCCGTCGCCGGACTCGGCATGGGGCTCGGTATGCCCAGCGTCGGCGTGCTGCTCCTGGATCAGTCCGCCGAGCACCGGCGGGGTGCGGACTCGGCTGCCTTCCAGATCGCCGACGTGACCGGCTCGGCGCTCACCGTGGGCGTCGTGGGCATTCTGGTGGCCGCGGCGACGGCCTCCCTGCTCACCCTCTCCACCGCCGTCCTCGCCGCGGTCGTCGTACTGACCGCGCTGGCGCTGCTGGGCGCGGTCCTGGCGCCCCGCGCGGGGGCCCCGGCTGCGGCCCCGGCCGTTGCCAGGAGCGCGACTACCCTGGCGGCGTCATGACGTATCTGGACCACGCGGCCACCACGCCGGTGCTCCCCGAGGTGCTCGCTGCCATGACCGAGCAGCTGGGCCGCGTCGGGAACGCCTCGTCGCTGCACGCGAGCGGTCGTGCCGCGCGGCGCGCCGCCGAGCAGTCCCGTGAGCGGCTGGCCGAGGCGCTCGGTGCGCGGCCGTCGGAGGTGCTGTTCACCGGCGGCGGCACGGAGAGCGACAACCTCGCCGTGAAGGGCCTGTTCTGGGCGCGCCGGCAGGCCGACTCCCGACGTCGGCGGATCGTGGTCAGCCCGGCCGAGCACCACGCCGTCCTCGACAGCGTCGAGTGGCTCGCCAAGCACGACGGCGCCGACGTCACCTGGCTGCCGGTCGAGCCCACCGGACGCATCCGCCCGGACGTCCTGGCCGAGGCGCTGGGGGACGGCCGCGACGTCGCCCTCGCCAGTGTCATGTGGGCCAACAACGAGATCGGCACGGTGAGCGACATCGCGGCCCTCGCCGCGGTCGCGCACGAGGTGGGAGTGCCGCTGCACACCGACGCGGTCCAGGCGGTCGGGCAGGTGCCGGTCGACTTCGGCGCCAGCGGGGTCGACGCCGTGACGATGACCGGGCACAAGCTGGGCGGCCCCATGGGTGCCGGCGTCCTGCTGCTGCGCCGCGACGCCGAGTGCACGCCCCTGCTGCACGGCGGAGGACAGGAGCGCGACGTCCGCTCGGGGACCCTCGACGTCGCCGCGATCGTCGGGCTCGAGGTGGCGACGACGCTGGCCGTGCGCACGCGTCCGGAGCGGGCCGCGCGCATCGCCTCCCTGCGGGACCGGCTGGTTGCCGGGGTGGTGAGCGCGGTGCCGGACGCGCAGCTCAACGGTGCGCCGCTGGACGACGCCCTTGCCGGCGGGCCCGGGCGGCTGCCCGGCAACGCGCACCTGTCCTTCCCCGGCGCGGAGGGCGACGCGCTGCTGATGCTGCTCGACGCCCGCGGCATCGAGTGCTCCACCGGCTCGGCCTGCAGCGCCGGCGTGGCGCGGCCGAGCCATGTCCTGCTGGCCACGGGGGCCGACGCCGAGCGGGCGCGCAGTTCGCTGCGGTTCAGTCTCGGCCACACGTCCCTCGACGACGACGTCGACGCGCTGCTCGACGTGATCGCCCCGGTGGTCGAGCGGGCGCGCAGTGCCGGGCTGGGCCGGCGATGAGGGTCCGGTCATGAGGCTGCTCGCCGCCATGAGCGGGGGAGTCGACTCCGCGGTGGCCGCGGCCCTGGCGGTGGACGCCGGTCACGACGTCACGGGTGTGCACCTGGCCCTGTCGCCGGACCGGCAGACCCTGCGCAGCGGGGCGCGGGGGTGCTGCAGCGTCGAGGACGCGCACGACGCCCGCCGGGTGGCCGACGAGCTCGGCATCCCCTTCTACGTCTGGGACCTCGCCGAGCGCTTCGCCGAGGACGTCGTCGAGGACTTCGTCGCGGAGTACGCGGCGGGCCGGACCCCGAACCCCTGCCTGCGGTGCAACGAGAAGATCAAGTTCTCCGCCGTGCTGGACCGCGCGAGGGCCCTGGGCTTCGATGCCGTCGTCACCGGTCACCACGCGCGGCTCGCCGACGGGCAGCTGCGGCGCTCGGTCGACGCGGGCAAGGACCAGTCGTACGTGCTCGGCGTGCTGCGGGCCGACCAGCTCGCCTCGGCGATGTTCCCGCTCGGTTCCATCACCAAGGACCGGGTGCGGGAGATCGCCGCGGAGCGGGGCTTCGCGGTCGCCGCCAAGCCGGACTCGCACGACATCTGCTTCATCCCCGACGGTGACACCCGTGGCTTCCTGGCGCGGAAACTCGGCAGCCGGCCCGGGCCGCTCGTCGACGCGGCCACCGGCACGACCGTGGGCGAGCACGACGGAACGTACGGGTTCACCGTGGGACAGCGCCGCGGCCTCGGTGTCAGCGCGGGCGACCAGCGGCCCCGATACGTGCTCGGCATCGAGCCGGTCAGCCGGACGGTCACCATCGGCACCGCCGACCTGGCGGGAATCGGCGAGGTGCGCACCGCCGTCCCTTCGTGGACCGGCGGGCAGCCTGCGCTCCCGTTCCGCGCCGAGGTGCAGCTGCGCGCCCATGGCGCTCCCGTGCCCTGCGAGGTGACCTCGGCCGGGGACGGCGGACTGCGGATCCTCCTCGACGACGAGCAGCGTGGCGTGGCCGCGGGGCAGTCGGCGGTTCTCTACGAGCCGGACCCCGACGAGGGCGACCGGGTGCTCGGACAGGCCGCGGTGCGGACTGTTCGTGAACGTGAGGAAACGGTTCGTCACTGACTCTTGGTTTCCGTGCCCGGAGAAGCTAGCTTCGTGACCAGCCGCCTCCTGAGCGTGATCAGTCAGCCCGGCTCCGTCATTGCACTCGTCGCAGGCCACCTCAGCGGGTGGTCTGTTCCCGCATGTCCTCTGGAGGACCCCCTTGCGCCGAACGCGCCTCTCCTTGGTCGTCGCCCTCGCGGCGTCGGCCGCCGTCGCGGGGCTGCCCGCCTCGGCCTCGGCCGCACCCGCGTCCGTCTCCGCCGAGCGCGTTGCGGCCGACATCCCGGTCCAGTTGCTGGCCATGAACGACTTCCACGGCCGGATCTCGGACACCACGGGGACCGATGCCACGATCACCAACCCGGACGGCAGCCCCTCGACCGTCGGCGGGGCGGCGAACGTGGCCAGCACCGTCACCGAGACCCGCGAGGCGTTCGTCGGCGAGGGCGGCTCGGAGAGCTCCTCGTTCTTCGTTGGTGCCGGTGATCTGATCAGCGCCTCGCCCTTCGAGTCGAGCGTCTTCAAGGACGAGCCGACGATCGAGGTGCTGAACGCGATGGGCCTCGACGTCTCCTCCGTGGGCAACCATGAGTTCGACCGCGGCACCGAGGAGCTCCGCCGGATCTCCGGCGCCACCGACGGGACCTACAGCGACGACGTCACTGCCTGCGAGGGCGTGGACCCGGGCGTGGACGGTTGCTTCGAGGACAGCACCGGGGAGGACTTCCACGGCACCGAGTTCCCGTACCTCGCGGCCAACGTCCTCGTGAAGGACACCGACAAGCCGGCTCTTCCGCCCTATCAGGTCTTCACCGTGGGTGGCGGCAAGAAGCTAGCGCTGATCGGCGTTGTCACCGAGACCACGCCGACCATCGTCTCCGCCGAGGGTGTCCAGGACGTCGACTTCATCGACGAGGCCGACGCGGTCAACCGCTGGGTGCCCGTCCTGCGGCGCCAGGGCATCCAGGCGATCGGCGTCCTCATCCACGAGGGCGGCGCCAACACCAGCACGACGGACGCCAAGTCCTACAACGGTTGCGACGAGCTGACCGGGCCGATCGTCGACATCAACAACCGGATCGCTCCGGCGGTCGACCTCATCGTCAGTGCGCACACCCACATGGCCTACGACTGCCTCCTCGACGACCCCGCCGGCCAGCCCCGGCTGGTCACCCAGGCCGGCTTCTACGGCCGGCTGATCAGTGACATCCGCCTGACGATCGACGGCACCACCGGCGACGTCGAGCGGTTCTGCGCGGACTACCGGGCGGCCAACGTCCCGGTCCTCCGCGATAACCCCGACCAGGACGTCGCGGCGATCGTGCAGTACTGGAACGCCAAGGCGGCGCCGGTCGGCGACGTGGTCGTCGGTTCGGCCACCGCCCGCATCGGCCTGGCCGGTGGGCCCAACCGGGCCACGGAGCAGCCGCTGGTCGATCTGCTGGCGCAATCGCAGCTCGAGGGACTGCGGCCCGAGGCCAAGTTCGGCGACCCGGTTGTGGCCTTCATGAACCCCGGTGGCGCGCGGACGAACATCGAGTCCGGAGCGGTGACCTACAACGAGCTGTTCACCGTCCAGCCGTTCAGCAACACGGTGAACGCGATCACCCTGTCCGGGTCGGAGATCCGAGCGGTGCTCGAGCAGCAGTTCCAGCTCGACCCGGACGGCGCCGGACCGCTCACCGGCGGCGCGCGTAACACCCAGTTGCTCCTGGGGACGTCGGACAACTTCCACTACGACTTCGATGTGCATCAGCCCTACGGCCAGCGCGTCGACCCCGCGTCGATCAGGCTGGACCCCGACGGCACCGGCCCCGCGCCGGAGACGGTGATCGTCCCGACGACCGAGTACCGCGTGGTGGCCAACGGCTTCCTGGCGGCCGGGGGTGACTCCTTCACCGCCTTCACCGGCGGATCGGAGCAGGTGACCGGCCCGCTCGACATCGACACCCTGGTGGCGTACTTCAAGGCCCACAGCCCCGTGGCGCCGCCCGTCGCCGACCACGCCCGGCCGACCTCGTTCACGGTTCCGCCGGCGCCGGCGGAAGGTCTCGAGGGCTCGTCGCCGCCGCCTCCCGCGGTCGCCGACGGCACCAGTGGCGTGAACGGGCCGGGCACCACCGGGCCGAACTGCGACGCGACCGCGTCGATCAGCGACGACACCCCCAACCGCGGCCAGCGGGTGACCCTCACGGGCACCAGGTTCGCCAAGGGCGAGAAGGTGTTCGCCGTCCTGGTCCAGGGCCCCCGCACCCTCGGCACGGCCACGGCCGACGCCCAGGGAAACGTGACCATCTCCTTCGTGGTGCCGAACAACCTGAAGGCGGGGGAGTTCGAGGTGCGGTTGACCGGCCAGAAGAACGGTGAGTCCGCGTCCACCTCGTTCACGCTGCGAGCGCGCTGATCCACCGCTGACCGGCGGGGTCACGGTGGCGGGCTACCGTCGCCGCCGTGACCCCGCCGCACGCTGAACCCGACCCGAGGCCGGTCCCCATCTCCTGGGGGCCGGCCTCGGGCGTCGGATCCCTGCCCGGCACCGATCCGGCCGAGACCCTCCGGCTCGTCGTCGGGGAACTGCCCGACTTCGCGCACCAGCCGGAGCTGCCCGACCGCGGCCCGGGCGCCGACCTCATCGGGCGCAGCGCGGCGCTGCTCGTCGACATCGCCGTCGACCTGACCCCGGCCGGCTGGCGGCTGGTCCCGCGGCCCGGGATGGACCACCGGCGGGCCACGGAGTTCTTGGCCCGCGACCTCGACGCCCTCTCCGACGTCGCGGAGGACTACGCGGGGCTGTTCAAGGTGCAGGCGGCCGGGCCGTGGACGCTGGCGGCCGGCCTGGAGCGCAGCAGGGGAGACCGGGCGGTGGTCGATCCGGGCGCCCGCCGCGACCTGGCCCAGTCCCTCGCCGAGGGACTGTCCGCGTACGCCGCCGACGTCGCGGCCCGGCTGCCGTCGGCTCGGGTCGTCGTGCAGCTCGACGAGCCGTCGGTACCCGCCGTCCTGCAGGGCGGACTGCCGACCGTGAGCGGGTTCGGCAAGCTCGCTGCCGTCGAGGCGACGGTCGTCGAGCAGGAGCTGGCCGCGACCGTCGCCGCCCTGCCCGGCCCGGTGGTGCTGCACTGCTGTGCCTCCCGGATGCCGCTCGGCCTGTTCCGCGCGGCCGGCGCCGAGGCGGTCTCCTTCGATCTGGGCCTGGTCCAGGACCTCGACGCCGTCGGCACCGCGGTCGAGGCCGGAACGCATCTGCTCCTCGGCGTGGTGCCGGGCACCGACACAACGCTGCCCACCCCGAAGGCGACGGCGTCGCGCGTGCGGGCCTGGTGGAGCGAACTCGGCTTCCCCGTCGAGCAGCTCTCCGGCACGGTCACGCTGACGCCGTCCTGCGGTCTGGCCGGGGCCACACCCGGATACGCCCGGTCCGCGATGGCGCACGTCCGCGAAGCCGCGAGGTACCTGCTTCCGGAGTGACGGACACGGCCGTGCTCCGGGCGTCGTGCCCGCGAGTCCGGTCGATCCGCCCCTAGCCTGCGGCGGTGCTGCAGACGTCGATCGACGGGATCCCCGTCTTCCACGACGACCGACCGGGCCCGCTGGCCGCCGGACTCGTCTTCGGCGTCGGCCGGGCCGACGAGGCGTTCGTGCGCGGGGGTCTGACCCACCTCGTCGAGCACCTGGTCATGGGTGCGCTCGGCCGGCAGACGATCGAGTGCAACGCCTCGGTCGACCTCACGACCACGGAGTTCACCGCCCAGGGCACTCCCGTCCAGGTCGCGGCCTTTCTGCGATCGGTCTGCCGCGCGCTCGCCGACCTCCCCACCGATCGACTGGCCGTCGAGGTGGACGTCCTGCGCACGGAGGGGAGCTCCACGGCCGCGCCGGGCTCCGGGGTCCTGCTCGGTGAGGTGTACGGGGTGGGCGGACTCGGGCTGGCGGCCGTCCGCGAGCCGGCGCTCCGTTCCCTGACGGCCGGGGACGTCCGCGGCTGGACCCGCACGCACTTCACCCGGCGCAACGCCGCGCTGTGGCTGTCCGGTTCGGGGGCCGACGGCCTCACGCTCCCGCTGGCGGACGGGCCCCGTCCCGCTCGGACCCCGGTGATCCGCCGCGACCTGCCGACCCCGGCCTGGGGGGTCATGGCGATCGACGGCCGGGTGGCCATCGGTGCCGAGCTGCCGGACGGGCCTGCGCTGTCGGCGACCGTGTCGGTCCTCCGGGAGCGGGTGGAGGAGGAGCTGCGGCACCGGCGCGGCATCGCCTACGCCGTGGAGGCCGACCAGCTGGTCGTCGACGCCGACAACCGGTTCCTCGTCGTCACGACGGACGTCCGTGCCGGCCAGGAGGACGTCGCGGCCACGCTGCTCTGGCGGGAGGTCCGCCGGCTCGCCGACGACGGACCCGAGCACGGGGACCTGCAGCACGAGCGCGCCGTCCTCGCCGCGTTCCTGGCCGACCCGCGGTCGGCGCAGGGTGAGGTGCGGGCACGGGCACGGGCACACGTGACCGGCGCTCCGTCGCGGACGGCCGCACAGATGCGGGCCGACGCCGCGGGGCTCACCGTCGAAGCGGTGCGTGCGAGCGCCCGGGCGTTCGCCGACCGGGCGCTGCTGGCCGTGCCGCAACCGGTCCGATCCCCGCTCCCGGGGCTGACGCGACTGCCCGAATGGTCGACCGACGTGGTGAGCGGACGGGTGTTCCCGCGCCGGCGGTCCTCGGGCGCGCCGAAGGGTGCCCGCCTGGTGGTGGGGGCCGACGGGGTCAGTGTCGTCCTGGACGACGCCGAGCGGATCACCGTGCGCTGGCGGGATGTCGTGGGACTGGTCCGGACCGCACCGGGGGAGTGGCTGCTGTTCGGTGCCGACGGCTTCAGCCTCCCGCTGTCGGCCGAGGACTGGCGCGAGGGCGCCGAGGCCGTCGAGACGGTGCGGGCCGCCGTTCCGCTGGACCTGCAGGTGACGGGGGACGACGCCCTCGACGAGGACGACGAGGGCATCCTGGTCGTCCGTGCACCGGCGTACCGGGTGCGGGAGGCCGTGGGCATGTCCGCGTACGACGCCACGATCGTCTACAACAGCGAGTGGACGGCGGTGCTGCCGGACCGGGCCGTTCCCCTCTCCGTCCGCCTCGGCGAGATCACGGCGGTCCTCGGCAGGCGCTCGGTCGCCCTCGTCCTGCGCCGCGCCCACGCCGATCTGCAGTACGTCCTCTTCCGCGGCGGCACCGAGCTCGACCGTCACCGGTGGGGCATCGCGCCTGGCGATCCCGCGCTGCTCGCCGAGGCGACCGGACGACCCGGGCACCATGTCACCTACCTGCACGGAGTCGCGGGGACGCCGGAGGAGACCGCCGGGCACGTCGTCCAGGCGCTCGGACTGCCCCCGGAGGTGCGCGCACTGCTGGCCGGGGCTCCGGTGGGAGGCGAGCACGTTCCCGGCCGGGGCGCCCTCGGTGGCTTCCGCGCCTCCGTGGGCGGCGCCTACGACCCACCGCCGGGGACGACCGGCCTGATCCACCGGTGGGAGCGGGTCAGCCGCGCGCGGCCGGCCTGGTTCCGGGTGCTGAACGCCGCCGCGGCGATGCTGTGCGCCCTCGGCCTGTGGCTGCTCCTCGCGGAGCCGAACGACCTGCACGGCCGCCTCTTCCTCACCGTGACGGGACTGGCGATCCTCGGCCTGCTGACCTCGTCGTGGAACGTCCGGCCGCCGGCCCGGGAGGAGCCCGCCGCCGAGCGCCCCTACGCCGAGGTGTCGCCGTCCGGGTGAACCCCGGTTGACCGTCGTACCTGCCGGATACCGTGCACCGGTGAGCACCATCCCGACCGACAGCGCGGCCGACCTGGGCGAGCCGCAGGTCGCCGCCGCGGCCGACCGGGAGGACCTCACCGAGGTCCCCGACGACGCCCGTACCCGGCACCGCGACCTCACCGAGGAGCTCGACCGGTACGCCTTCGCGTACTACGTCCGCGACGAGCCCCTGGTCAGCGACGGCCAGTACGACGCATTGATGGGCGAGCTGAAGGCCATCGAGGCCGCCCATCCCGCCATGGTCACGCCTGATTCGCCGAGCCAGAAGGTCAACGGCGGGTTCACGGCCACGTTCTCCCCGGTCCAGCACCTCGAGCGCATGCAGAGCCTCGACAACGCCTTCTCCGGCGACGAGCTCTCCGCCTGGGCAGCCCGGGTCGAGCGCGAGGGTGCCGCCGGCGCGAGCTACCTCTGCGAGCTGAAGGTGGACGGCGTCGCCGTCGATCTGGTCTACGACTCGGGGCGACTGGTGCGTGCGGCCACCCGCGGCGACGGGACGACCGGGGAGGACGTCACGGCCAACGTCCGCACCATGGACGACGTCCCGCAGCAGCTGACGGGGCCCGACATCCCCGAGCTGCTCGAGGTCCGGGGCGAGATCTACTTCCCCGTGGCCGGCTTCGCCGACGTCAACGCCGGCATGGTCGAGCAGGGCAAGCCGCCCTTCGCCAATCCGCGCAACGCCGCCGCCGGATCGCTGCGCCAGAAGGACCCGAAGGTCACCGCGTCCCGGCCGCTGCGCCTGGTCGTCCACGGCCTCGGGGCGCGCCGCGGCGTCGAGTTCGAGCTCCAGTCGGAGGCCTACGACAAGTTGCGCCGGCTCGGTCTGCCGGTGAGCGACCGGTTCCAGGTCGTCGACGACCTCGAGGGGGTCTGGGCCTACATCGAGCGCTATCGCGAGCAGCGGCACTCCGTCGAGCACGAGATCGACGGCGTGGTGGTGAAGGTCGACCAGGTGGTGCTGCAGCGCCGGCTCGGGTCCACCTCGCGTGCCCCGCGCTGGGCGATCGCGTTCAAGTACCCGCCCGAGGAGGCGACCACCACCCTCCTCGACATCAAGGTCAACGTCGGGCGCACCGGCCGGGTCACTCCGTTCGCGTACATGGAGCCGGTCAAGGTGGCCGGGTCCACGGTGCAGCTGGCCACGCTGCACAACGCGTCGGAGGTCGCGCGCAAGGGCGTGCTGATCGGCGACACGGTCGTCATCCGGAAGGCCGGTGACGTGATCCCGGAGGTGCTCGGCCCGGTGGTCGCGGCCCGCGACGGCTCCGAGCGCCCGTTCGTCATGCCCACCCACTGTCCGGAGTGCGGCACGGAGCTGCGGCCGGAGAAGGAGGGCGACGCCGACATCCGGTGCCCCAACTCCCGGTCCTGCCCGGCCCAGTTGCGGGAGCGGTTGTTCCACGTCGCCGGGCGCGGTGCGTTCGACATCGAGAACCTGGGCTACGAGGCCGCGGTGGCCCTGCTGCAGAGCTCCCTCCTGCAGGACGAGGGCGACCTCTTCTTCCTCGACGAGGAACGGCTGTCGCAGGCGTCGTTCTTCACGAAGAAGGACGGCACGCTCTCGGCGAACGGGGCGAAGCTGCTGGCCAACCTGCAGACGCGCAAGGACGTTCCGCTCTGGCGGGTGCTCGTCGCCCTGTCCATCCGGCACGTGGGGCCGACGGCGGCCCAGGCCCTGGCCCGCGACTTCCGGTCGATGGACCGCATCGAGGCCGCCTCCGAGGAGGAGCTGGCGGCGGCCGACGGGGTGGGCCCGACGATCGCGAAGGCGGTGCACGACTGGTTCACCGTCGACTGGCACCGTGACGTCGTCGACAAGTGGCGCCGCGCCGGGGTGCGCCTGGCAGACGAGGGTGAGGACGCCCCGCCCGGACCCCTCACCGGCGTCACGGTCGTGGTCACCGGGTCGCTGCGCGACCACAGCCGGGACCAGGCGATCGCCGCGATCCAGGAACGCGGGGGCAAGGTCACCGGGTCGGTGTCGAAGAAGACCGGTTTCGTGGTGGTCGGGGCCGACCCGGGCAGCAAGTACGACAAGGCCGTGCAGGTGAAGGCCCCGATCCTCGACGACGACGGTTTCGCTGTCCTGCTCGCCGAGGGCCCGGATGCCGCCCGCGCGGTGGCGACGATCGGCGACGGGTCGACACCGCCGGGCGAGTGACCCGCGGCTCTCAGCCGGCCGAGACGGCCACGGGGGCGACGATCCGGCGGAGCGCGTCGCGGGACTCCGGCGAAGCGGCCCCGCCGCAGGTCGCCACGACGCTGAGCACCTGCGACCGCTCCGGCAGGTACACCGTGCGGAGGATGCTGAGCCGGATGCCGCCGGTGCCGGGCCGCGGTGCACCACCTCGAGCACCGCCTCCTCGCCGGTTCCGTGCGGGCGCCGGGCGCGGAACGCCTCGTGCGCCTCCGGCAGGTCCGCGGCGCCATCGAGCAGCGTCTGCCACACCGTGTCGGCGTCCGTCGCGGAGCGCAGCGTCACCTGGACGACGGGCACCATGGTCCCGTCCGCGTCGTCGAGCCGGCCTCCCGCGACGAGCACCTAGCCCTCGACCGTGAGCTCCGACCAGTCGGCGGTGCGCAGGTCCGGATCGGTGATACGGCTCAGGAAGTCGAGCATGGCCGCCGTGGACGCCCCGGCGCACGTCCGGGAGCACGCCCGGGACCGCCGGACGGGCGCGCCCGCCAGGGCGCCACCGTCGGCACCGCCGGCCTCCAGCTGTTCCTGCGCCTGGCTGATCAGCCGGTCAGCGGCGGCGCGCAGCCCTGAGGCGACCGAGGTCAGCGCCGGTGCGTGCCGGCCCTCCCGGTTCCGCGCGAAGGCCTGCGCGTCGGGCCCGTCCCAGCCCGCGCTGTAGAGCCGGGACCGCAGCGTGCGGGCCAGCAGGTCGATCTGGGTGGGCGCCTCGGTGCAGCCCGCGGCGAGCCGGCGCGCCGCCTCGGCGTCGGCCCCGTCATCCGTCCGCTCACGCGCGGAGACATCAGGGCGCGCGAGCCGGTCGGGGGTGTCCCGACACGGAGGAAAGGCTCAGGCCGGCGGAAGTGACGCCACGGTGGTCGCGATGCCGGCCAGGTGTGCCAGGCGTCCGAGCTCGGAGCGACGGAACGCCGGTCCGCCCGAACGGCCGAGAACCACCGCACATCCCGGCCCGCCGTACGGAGCGGCCATCATCTCGATCGCCATCTCCTGCCACCGGTCGGGCAGCCAGTCCTCGTCGCTGGGCAGGAGCCGGGGATACGGCAGCGGCATCCAGGGCAGGGCGAGGCCCTCGAAGGCGGGCGCGGCCTCGGAGGCGGCGGCCACCGTCCATTCCAGCCCGGGGTCCTCGCCGGTGGACTCGAGCACCGTCGCCCATCCGCTGTGGAAGACCCGTGGCAGTTCGGCGGCCAGCAGTTTGGCGGTGGTGCCCTCAGGCGCGCGGGCGAGCGCGTCGAGCAGTTCGAGCTCCCGGTGGGTGTCCAGTGGACCGGCGTAGGGCCGCAGCGACTCCACCTCGACGCCCGGCACGGTCCGGACGGCGGTGATCAGGCTGTCGGGCACCCGGCCGCGGGGCAGCTCGACCACGACGTCGTCCACGGCCACGCCCTCGGACCGCTCGAGGACGTCCACGGACACGATGTCGATGCCGGCGACGCCGAGCGCGGTGGCGACGGCGCCGAGGATGCCGGGTCTGTCGGGAACCACCAGGCGCAGGAGATAGGACACGGTTCCTCCGGGGTCGTCCTCGGGGCGGGCCGATCTCCGTCGATCGCGGTGGCAGCAGCCTCTCACGGCGGCATCGACAGGGACAGCGCCTCGGAGCGCCCCCGTAGAGTGGCCGGGTCACCTGACGGCCGAACAGCGAGCCGTCGAGCAGCGCTGAAGTGGAGTTCCGTCCCAGCATGAGCACGCCCTCCCAGGAAGCCCGCGTCACTCGCCAGGAAATAGCGCACCTGGCGCGCCTGGCCCGCCTGGCGGTGACCGACGAGGAGCTCGACCTCTTCGCCGGCCAGCTCGCCGTGGTGCTCGACGCGGTCGCGCACGTGGGTGAGGCTCCGGTGGAGGACGTCTCTCCCACCACCCACGCCGTGCCGATGACCAACGTCATGCGCGCCGACGTCGCCCGGCCGAGCCTGCCGCGGGACGTCGTGCTCGCCGGCGCTCCCGCTGCCGAGGACGACCGTTTCCGGGTGCCGCGCATCCTGCAGGAGGAGGCGTGAGCAGCCCCGTGAACGACGCGCGAGCGAGCAGCGCCGGCGACGGAGGAGCGGAACGGGTGCGGAGTCGAGGCGAGGACAGCACGGTCACCTCGATGACCGTGACGGAGCTGCAGGCCGCGCTCAAGGACGGCGCGACCTCGGTCGACCTCACCCGGGCCTACCTGGACCGGATCGCCGCCGACGACGGCACCCTCGGCGCCTACCTGCACGTCGATCCGGAGACGGCGCTGGAGACCGCGGCCGCGGTCGATGCCGCCGGCAGGGCGGGCACGGGGCTCGCCGGCCTGCCGGTCGCGCTCAAGGACGTCGTCGTGACCGAGGGCGTGCCGACGACCAGCGGCTCGAAGATCCTCCAGGGCTGGCTCCCGCCGTACGACGCGACCGTCGCCGCCCGGCTCAAGGGCGCCGGCACGGTGCTGCTGGGCAAGACCAACATGGACGAGTTCGCGATGGGCTCGTCCACGGAGAACTCCGCCTACCGCGTCACCCGCAATCCCTGGAACCCGGAGCGGATCCCGGGCGGCTCCTCCGGCGGCTCCTCCGCAGCGGTTGCCGGCGGCCTCGCGCCCTGGGCCATCGGCACCGACACCGGCGGCTCGATCCGCCAGCCGGCCGCGCTCACCGGGCTGGTCGGGCACAAGCCCACTTATGGCTCGGTGTCCCGGTACGGGCTGATCGCCTTCTCCTCGAGCCTGGACCAGGCCGGTCCCATGGCCCGCACGGTGCTCGACGCCGCCCTGCTGCACGAGGCGATCGGCGGACACGACCCCCTGGACTCCACGAGCATCGACGTCCCGCTGCCGGTGCTGGCCGAGTCGGCCCGTCGCGGTGCCGCGGGCGACCTGTCCGGGCTGACGGTCGGCGTCGTCCGGGAACTGGGTGGCGACGGCCACGCCGAGGGGTACGAGACCGGCGTGCTCGCCCGGTTCGCCGAGGCGGTCGCGCTGCTGGAGAGCCTGGGCGCCGAGGTGCGCGAGGTGTCGTGCCCGGCGTTCGACCTCGCGCTGCCGGCCTACTACCTGATCGCGCCCAGCGAGGCGTCGTCCAACCTCGCCCGCTTCGACGGCGTCCGCTACGGCCTGCGGGTCGGCGACGACGGGACGCGCGACCTCGACGAGGTCATGGCCCTCACCCGGGAGCAGGGCTTCGGTCCCGAGGTGAAGCGGCGGATCATCCTCGGCACCTACGCCCTGTCCAGCGGGTACTACGAGGCCTACTACGGCCAGGCGCAGAAGGTGCGCACGCTGATCAGCCGCGACTTCAACGCCGCGTTCGACAGCGCCGACGGTTCGCGTGTCGACGTCCTGGTCAGCCCGACGACGCCGACGGTCGCCTTCCCCCTCGGTGCCCGCGTCGACGACCCGATCGCCATGTACGCCGCTGACCTGTGCACGCTCCCCGCGAGCCTGGCCGGCGTCCCGGCCATCTCGGTGCCGTGCGGGCTGTCCGACGGACTGCCGGTCGGCCTGCAGATCATGGCGCCGGCCCTCGCCGACGACCGGTGCTACCGCGTCGCGGCAGCGCTCGAGGCGGCTCAGGACGCCGCCCGGGGGTTCCGCTTCCTCGACCAGCTGACCCGCCGCACCGCCGACGCGACGGAGGGGGCCGCGTGAACGGGGCCCTGAAGGCCGCCTGGGGTCTGACCGCATTCGTCGTCCTGGCCGGCATCGTCGGCTGGATCGTGACCGACCGCGCCGTGTTCGCCGTCTTCATCGTGCTCGGCGTCCTCACCGCCGCGGGCGCGCTGCTGACCGGCCGCACCGCTCCGAAGGAGAACCGAACCCCGTGAGCGCCGACAAGCTGGTGGACTACGACGAGGTCCTCACGCGCTACGAGCCCCTGATCGGGCTGGAGACCCACGTCGAGCTGGGCACCGCCTCGAAGATGTTCTGCGGCTGCTCGACCGTCTTCGGCGCCGAGCCGAACACCCAGACGTGCCCGGTCTGTCTCGGCCTGCCGGGTGCGCTGCCGGTGGCCAACGAGGCCGCGATCGAGGCGACGATCCGCATCGGCCTCGCGCTGGGCTGCCGGATCGCCACCTGGTGCCGCTTCGCCCGCAAGAACTACTTCTACCCCGACATCCCCAAGGGGTTCCAGACCAGTCAGTACGACGAGCCGCTGTGCACGGCCGGGCACCTGGACGTCGAGGTGGACGGCGAGACCTACCGCGTGGAGATCGAGCGGGTGCACCTCGAGGAGGACACCGGCAAGAACCTGCACGTGGGCGGTGCCACCGGGCGCATTCACGGGGCCGACCACTCGCTGGTCGACTACAACCGCGCCGGTATCCCGCTGGTCGAAATCGTCACCCGGCCGATCCCGGGCGCCGGCGCGAAGGCCCCCGAGGTGGCCCGCGCCTACGTCACCGAGCTGCGGGAGATCGTCAAGACCCTCGGCGTCTCCGACGTGAAGATGGAGCAGGGCAGCCTGCGCTGCGACGTCAACCTCTCCCTGGCGCCGGTCGGCGGCCTGGAGTGGGGCACCCGCACCGAGACCAAGAACGTCAACTCACTGCGCTCGGTGGAGCGCTCGGTGCGCTACGAGATGCGCCGCCAGGCGGCGGTTCTCGACGACGGGCTGCGCATCGTGCAGGAGACCCGGCACTTCCACGAGGACACCGGCAGCACCTCCTCCGGACGGAGCAAGGAGGAGGCGACCGACTACCGGTACTTCCCGGAGCCCGACCTGGTACCGCTCGCACCCGACGAGGAGTGGGTGGCGAAGCTGGCCGCCACCCTGCCCGAACTACCGGCGGCCCGCCGGGTGCGGCTGTCCGAGGAGTGGGGGCTGTCCGCGACCGAGATGGCGTGGCTGCTGAACGCCGGTGCGCTGGACCTGGTCGGCGACACCGTTGCCGCGGGCGCGCCGCCGGCCGATGCACGCAAGTGGTGGCTGGGCGAGCTCGCCCGCCGGGCGAACGACGCCGGCGTCGAGCTGCCCGAACTCGCGGTCACGCCGGGGCAGGTGGCCGAACTGGTCGGCCTGGTCGCCGCCGGGACGATCAACGACCAGCTCGCCCGGCAGGTGCTCGACGGCGTGCTCGCCGGTGAGGGCGATCCGGCGGCGGTCGTCGAGAGCCGCGGGCTCGCGGTGATGGGGGAGTCCGACGAGCTGGTCGCAGCCGTGGACGCCGCGATCGCGGGGGCGCCCGACGTGGTGGCGAAGGTGCAGGGTGGCAAGGTCCAGGCACTCGGCGCGCTCGTCGGCGCCGTCATGAAGACCACCCGTGGCAAGGCCGACGCCGCCACCGTCAAGCGCATGCTCGAAGAGCGCCTGCTGTAGGACGTTCGGTCGTTCCCGGCGCGGGGCCCCGGAGGGCTCCCGGCGGGAACGACGCAACGGCTCAGCGCAGAGGGGGACGGCTCCTGGCCGCGGTGCGGTCCGGTAGGACCGCGATGTCACAGCGGTGAGTCGCTCTGGGCGGCGGGGGGCAGGACCCGCAGCACCTTGTCGTCGTCCTCGTCGGGCGTGCCCTTGCCGTCCTTGTTCGATGTGGTCAGCCAGAGCCCGCCGTCGGCGTCGAGCGCGGTGGAGCGCAGCCGGCCGTACTGGCCCCCGAGCAGCTCCTGGGGATCGCCGGTGACCGTGCCCGACCCGTCCAGGAACAGGACGTGCACCCGCTCGCCGTCGAGCGCACCCAGGAACACCGTGCCCCCGGCGGCGGCGCAGCCGGCCAGCCCGCCCTCGTCAGGTGCGATCTCGGCCACCGGAGGCAGCCCGCGCGGCGGCGCACCGAAGTCGCCGCCGTCCACCAGGACGTCGAGCTCGTCGGGCCCGTCGAGTGCGTCGTCGGTGGCGAAGAGCTGATCCTCGCCGGCCGGGCACAGCGCCGTCACGTCGCGGTGCCCGCGGGTGAAGTACGGGCGTCCCCCCACGGGCCGGCCGAAGACGTCGATCCGCAGCACCTTGCCCGCCAGGGACGCCGGGTCCTCGGAGAGCTCCGGGTTCCCGGTGTCGCCGGTGCCGACGTACAGGGTCCCGTCGGCGCCGAAGAGCAGCCCGCCGCCGTTGTGCACCTCGCCGCGGGGGATGCCGGTGAGCACGGGGTTCGGGGTGCCGCCGCTCAGCGGAAAGCGCACGACGCGGTTGTCCGTCGCCGTCGACAGGTAGGCGTAGAGCAGCCCGTCCTGGTCGAAGGTGGGGGAGAGGGCCAGTCCCAGCAGTCCGCCGTCGCCCGCGGCGTCCACGCCCGCCACGGTCATGAGCTGCTGCTTCGGCGACCGGTCGGGGAACACGTGCCACAGCCGGCCGCTGTCCCGCTCGCCGACCACGGCGCTGCCGTCGGGAAGCAGGACCAGGCCGGTGGGCACGGTCAGCCCCGAGGCCACCACGTTCGGATCGCCGGCGTTCTGGCCGGATCCGGGCTTGGCCGGCTCACCCGGGATCGGGGCGGGAGCGGTGGCCGACGGTGGGCCCACCTCCGGCGGCGCGCCCTCGGGCTTCGGGCGGAAGGGCCCGGCCGACTCGTAGCCGCCGCCGGTGCAGGCGGTCAGCAGGGCGGCGGACAGCAGGGCGACGATCAGCGGGGAGGCCCGCTCTCCCGTCCGCCGGCTCACCCGACTCACAGTACGTGCGGTCCGCGGGACGCGGCCTAGAGTGCGCAGCCGTGCCGCCCGCGAACCCTGCCCGCCTGGATCTGGACGCCGACGAGCCCCTCGACGTGCTCGTGCCCTCCGTGGCGATCGGTGCCGCCGTCGAAGCCATCTCCCCGCGGGTGAGGGCACACCGCGTGA
This sequence comes from Blastococcus sp., assembly GCA_025965795.1. Classification (GTDB taxonomy): domain Bacteria; phylum Actinomycetota; class Actinomycetes; order Mycobacteriales; family Geodermatophilaceae; genus Blastococcus_B. The sequence goes on along the minus strand of JAOPWH010000276.1, from coordinate 6,064 downwards.
ACCCCGACGACGCCCCTGCCACCGGCGAGGCCGCCCGGGCGCAGATCTGGGTGCCGCGGACCAGCGACGCGTTCATCCCCGACAACGGTTTCCTCGACGCACTCCCGCGGCTGAAGCTGGTGCAGCTGCTCAGCGCCGGCGCGGAGAGGTTCATCGGCAAGCTGCCCGAGGGTGTGATCCTCTGCAACGCCCGCGGGGCGCACACGCCCGCGACGGCGGAGTGGGCCGTGGCCGCGACACTCGCCGCCCAGCGGGGCATCCCCTTCTTCGTCCGCGAGCAGGACGCGGGCCGCTGGTCCTTCCGCACGCACCGCTCGCTGGTCGGGGCCCGGGTGCTCGTGGTGGGGGCCGGCGACATCGGGCGGACGATCGGCCGCATGCTGGCCGGTTTCGACGTCGAGCTCACCTTCGTGGCGCGCACCGCCCGGGACGGCGTCCGGTCCACCGCCGACCTGCCGGAGCTGCTGCCGCAGGCCGACGTCGTGATCCTCATCGTCCCGGTCACCCCGGAGACGCGCGGAATGGTGGATGCCGGCTTCCTGGGCGCCATGGCCGACGGCGCGCTGCTGGTCAACGCGGCCCGGGGGGTCGTCGTCGACACCGACGCCCTGGTCGCCGAGTTGAACAGCGGGCGGCTGCGGGCCGCGGTCGACGTGACCGACCCGGAGCCGCTGCCGCCGGACCACCCGCTGTGGTCGGCGCCGGGTCTCCTCCTCACGCCGCACGTGGGGGGCGAGGTGCCCGAGACCGGCGACCGGGCGGCCGCCACCGTCGTCGACCAGCTCACCCGCGTGCTGGCCGGCGAGCCCCTGGTGAACGTCGTCGACGAGTACTGAGCCCCCGACCGGGAACCCGGCCCCGCACGGCGGTCGGCGGCACCCGCCTACGATCCCGAAGCGTGACCACCGTCGAAGCGCAGACCGCCGATCTCAAGCCCCGCAGCCGCGAGGTCACCGACGGAATGGCCAAGGCCCCCGCACGGGCGATGCTCCGTGCGGTCGGCATGGGTGACGACGACTGGGACAAGCCGCAGATCGGCGTGGCGTCGTCCTGGAACGAGATCACCCCGTGCAACCTCTCGCTGGACCGGCTGGCCAAGCGGGCGAAGGAGGGCGTGCACGCTGCGGGCGGGTATCCGCTGGAGTTCGGCACCATCTCCGTCTCCGACGGCATCTCCATGGGACACGAGGGCATGCGGGCATCCCTGGTCTCGCGTGAGGTCATCGCCGACTCCGTCGAGACCGTCATGTTCGCCGAGCGGCTGGACGGGTCGGTCCTGCTGGCCGGGTGCGACAAGTCGCTGCCCGGGATGCTGATGGCCGCCGCCCGCCTCGACCTCGCCAGCGTGTTCCTCTACTCCGGCTCCACGCTGCCCGGAAAGCTCGGGGACCGGGACCTCACGATCATCGACGTCTTCGAGGCGGTCGGCGCCTGCGCCCGCGGGCGGATCACCGCCGACGAGCTCGACGCCATCGAGAAGGCGGCCTGCCCGGGGATGGGGTCCTGCGGCGGGATGTACACGGCCAACACGATGGCCAGCGTCGCGGAGGCCATCGGCATGGCGCTGCCGGGCAGTGCCGCGCCGCCCGCGCCGGACAGCCGGCGGGACGCCTTCGCGGTGGCCTCGGGTGAGGCGGTCGTGAACCTGCTCCGCAAGGGCATCACGGCGCGGCAGATCATGACCAAGCCGGCGTTCGAGAACGCGATCACCGTGGTCATGGCTCTCGGCGGCTCCACCAACGCCGTCCTGCACCTCATGGCGATGGCGCACGAGGCGCAGGTCGACCTCACGCTCGAGGACTTCAACCGGATCGGTGACCGCACTCCGCACCTGGCCGACGTCAAGCCGTTCGGCCGCTTCGTGATGACCGACATCGACCGCGTCGGCGGCATCCCCGTCGTGCTGCGGGCCCTGCTGGACGCCGGCCTGCTGCACGGCGACGCGCTCACGGTCACCGGGAAGACCATGGCCGAGAACCTGGCCGAGATCGCCCCGCCGGACGTCGACGGCGCGATCATCCACGCGATGAGCAACCCGATCCACCGGACCGGTGGCCTGGTGATCCTGCGGGGGTCGCTCTCCCCGGACGGCGCGGTCGTGAAGTCCGCCGGCTTCGATGCGGAGACCTTCGAGGGCACCGCCCGCGTCTTCGACGGCGAGCAGGGCGCGATGGACGCCGTCACCGAGGGCACGCTGCAGCCCGGCGACGTCGTGGTCATCCGCTACGAGGGACCCAGGGGCGGTCCCGGCATGCGCGAGATGCTCGCCGTCACGGGGGCCATCAAGGGGGCCGGTCTGGGCCAGGACGTCCTGCTGCTCACCGACGGCCGCTTCTCCGGTGGCACGACCGGACTCTGCATCGGGCACGTGGCCCCCGAGGCCGCCGACGGCGGACCCATCGCGCTGGTCCAGGACGGCGATCGCATCCGCCTGGACCTGGCCGCGCGCACGCTGGACCTGCTGGTCGAGGAGGCCGAACTGGCGCGGCGCCTCGCGGACTGGACGCCCCTGCCGCCTCGCTACACCACCGGAGTCCTCGGCAAGTACGCCAAGCTCGTGGGCTCGGCGGCACAGGGCGCCATCTGCGGCTGACCGCCGCCACCCGTTGGGGGGATCCCCCCAACGGGTGAGGGGTGTCCCACCCGGCTCCTCAGCGGAGCGCTTCGTGCCGACATCTTCGGTGTGGACCCACGTCGATGGTGGCTGCTCACGGGCGTCGTGCCGGTTGCGATCGCCTGTGTGCTCGCGGCCGGTAACCCCGCACTGCTGCACCTCGGCGATCTCGCCGTCGTCGTCAGTGGCCTGAGCGCCGCCGCGATCCTCTGGGTCGTCGGCGGTCGCCGCAACCGCCGGTCCAGCTGGCGGCTGCTCGCGATCGCGCCGATGCTCCCGGTCGTCGGCACCCTGATGGCCGCTGTCATGGCCCCGGTCGACCCGGTCCAGGCGGTCATCGTCCGCTGGGTGCCCACGGTGCCGGGCTACGTCCTGGCCATCGCTGCGATCCTGACTCTGGTCGAGCCGGCGCGACTGCGCGCCGGCGGACTCCGGCTGGCCGTCGAGCTCGCCCTCTTCACCACCGCCGCCCTCGTCGTCGTCCAGCTGCTCGTGCTCGGGCCGGCCGGTCAGTGGGGCGGCCTCCCGCCCTCGGCCCAGCTGGTTCTCGGCGCCGCCGTGGTGGTCACCTCCGCCACCATGGCCGCCGCGCTGACCCTGCTCGGCGCCGTCGAGGCGCATCGACGGCGGATGGCACTCGTGCTGCTCGTCGGTGCCGTCGCCCTGACCGCCGGCCGCGGTCTCGGCACGTCCGCGCTGCTGGCCGGCGCTCCCGCGGTCACGGACGCCAGCCGCATGCTCGTCGTCACCGGCCTCTGGCTGCTCGCCGTCGCCGTCCTCACCGATACTCCGCCGCGGGTGCGGTCGAACGAGCTCTCCGGTCCCTGCCGGACCGCCGAGCTCGGACAGCTGCTCCCGCACCTCGCCATGCTGGTCGCGGTGACCGTCGTCGCCGGGTTCGCGGTGTCCGGATCCGCCCCCAACGCAGTGGCCGTCGTCGGCATCGTGGTCTCGGTGGCGCTCGCTGCCGTCCACCGCTGGGTCACCGCTCGCGACGGGCGCCGGATGGCTGCCCTCCTCCGCCGGAGCGAGGCCTACTTCCGCTCGCTGGTGCGCTCCAGCGGGGACGCCGTCGTCATCGTCGACCAGGACCTGCGGATCAGCTGGACGTCCCCCGCGCTCGACCGGGCCCTCGGGTCCGCCGCCGCCGATCTCGTCGGCCGGCTCCTGCTCGAGGCCGTGCACCCCGACGACGCGAGTCCTCTGGCGGGCGTCCTGGCCGCGGCCACCGACGCACGGGTGGGAACCGGCCTCCTCCTCCTTCGGCTCCAGGACGCTGACGGCGTCTGGCGCTACCTGGAGGCCGGCGTCTCCGACCTGCGCCAGGACCCCGACGTGGGGGCCGTCGTCCTGCACTGCCGCGACATGACCGACCGTCACGCCCGTGAGCAGGCGCTGCAGAGCGTCGCCTACACCGATCCGAAGACCGGGCTGCCGAACCGGGCCGGTCTCGAGCAGACGCTGCGCACGATGGTGTCGGCCGAGGAGCGGGCGCCGGCGACGCTGGTGATGATCGCGCTCGACGGGCTGGTCGCGGTGCGCGAGCAGGTCGGGCGCGAAGTCGTCACCACGGTCATGGCCGAGATGGGCCGGCGGCTGCGTGCCACGGTGCGGGCCGACGACGTCGTCGCCCGCATGGGCGGGGGCGCCTTCGCGCTCCTGGCCGATGGGCCGGCCGACGAGGTGGACCAGTTGGCGGCCCGTTGCCACTCGGTCGTCGAGCGACCCTTCCTGACGTCGGCGGGCATCATCGATCTGACGGCCGGGGTGGGTCTGGCCGAGCTCGAGCCCGGGGTGGACGTCGAGACGCTGCTGGGCCGGGCCGATCTGGCCGTCAGGGCGGCCTGTGCCAGTGGGGTCGGCTCCACGGCGCGGTACGGCCCCGAGCTCGGGGCGGCCGCCGCTCGTGAGGAGCAGCTGCGGAGCGAGATGTCGGGAGCGTGTGCCCGGAACGAGTTCTCCCTGCTGCTCCAGCCCGTGGTCTCTCTCGGGGAGCAGCGGGTCACCGGCATCGAGGCGAAGGTGCGCTGGCGGCATCCCCTGCTCGGTGAGGTGCTGCCCTCGGAGTTCCTGCCGATCGCCGAGAGCGCCGGACTCATCGGTGAGCTCCAGCGCTGGGTGTTCGACGCCGCCATGACCGCCACGGCGTTGCTGCCGAGCACCGGGGCGCCGCTCCGGGTGGGTATCAACGTGTCCCCCGGGTACCTGCGCACCGGGCTGCTCGTGAGCGACGTGGAGGCGGCGCTGGTGCGGTCCGGCCTCGGCGCGGAGCGGCTGATCCTGGAGATCGGCGCGGACGCCTTCGGCGCCCGGGAGGACCGCATCCGGCTCGATCTCGACACGCTCCGGCTCATGGGCGTGCACGTGGCCCTGGACGGCTTCGGAACCGGCGGTTCGGCGCTGGCGCACATGACCCAGCTGCCCTTCGACGTGCTGAAGCTGGACCGCTCGCTGATCGCCCGGCTCGACCGTGACCGGCGCAGCCGCGCCCTCTGCGAGTCCATCGTGGGGATCGGCCGCGCCCTGGGGCTGGACGTCGTCGCCCAGGGGGTCGAGACCACGGCTCAGCTCGCCGCCCTGGACGGTTTCGGGTGCGGCTTCGCGCAGGGCTTCCTCATCTCGCGCCCGATGCCGCCGGCCGAGCTCGTGGAGATGTTGACCAACAACCCGGATGCGCTCCTGCCGAGACTGGTCGGGGCCCGGTGAGCGGCGCCGGCTCCCGGCCGGCGCCCTGGCCACGCTCCGCCGTCGTCGGGGTCCTGGCGGTCGTCGCCGTGATGGTCGGCGCGCAGGAACTGCTGTGGCCCGAGTGGACCGCGCACGCGGCGCCGGCGGTGCTGGGCGCGGCCACCCTCGCCGTCGGCCTGCTGGTACTGCGCCACAGCCGCCGGCTCGACGCACTCTCCACCGTGACCTGGCAGGGTTTCGCCGGGATCGCCGCCCTGCTGGCGCTCGGCCAGGTGCTCCGCGCCGCGGGCGGCGACGGCATGAACCCCACCGCCTCGGGCCCGTCGGACCTGGCCCTGGCGGCCACCGGCCCGGTCGCCGTGCTGATCTGCGTCCGGCTCGTCCGTTCCACCCGTGGCCGGATCCGCGCCCAGGTCGTCCTGGACGCCGCGGTCGCGATCACCGCCCTCGGTGCCCTGCTCGAGGTCGTGGTCCCGCTGGCCACGCCGACCTCCGGACCGGCGGCCGACGAGCTGCTCACCCTCGGCTACCCCGCCGTCGCCGCGGTCCTCTGCGCCGTCGGACTGGTGACGCTGGCGGGGGTGTCGGCTCCCCGCCGTCCCGCCGCCGGCTGGCTGCTGGCCTGCTTCGCCTCGCTCGGTGTGGCGATGGTCAGCGGCGCGCTCGCCGTGGCCGTCCCGTCACCGGGCCTCGACGTCGTCACGAGCACCGCATACCTGCTGATGGTCGCCTCGGCCACCCTGGCGCTGGCCGCCGACCCGG
>JAOPWH010000147.1 GCA_025965795.1 Blastococcus sp. | reverse complement strand
AGGTCGATGTACTTGCCGACCAGGGCCACCGTGACCGTGTGCTTGGGCGCGTGGACGCGGTCGAGCAGGTCGCCCCAGACCGTCCAGTCGACGTCCCGGAAGGGCAGGCCGAGCCGCCGGACGACGTAGGCGTCGAGGCCCTCCCGGTGCAGCACCTTCGGGATGTCGTAGATCGAGGGCGCGTCGGGGCAGGAGATGACGCCCTCGGCGTCGACGTCGCACATCAGGCTGATCTTGCGCTTGAGGCCGGTGCCGATCTCGCGGTCGGAGCGGCAGACCAGGGCGTCGGGCTGGATACCGATGCTGCGCAGCGCGGCGACGGAGTGCTGCGTCGGCTTGGTCTTCAGCTCTCCCGACGGCGCGATGTAGGGGATCAGCGAGATGTGCAGGAAGAAGCAGTTGTCGCGGCCGATCTCGTGCCGCACCTGGCGGGCCGCCTCGAGGAACGGCAGCGACTCGATGTCACCGACGGTGCCGCCGATCTCGGTGATGACGACGTCGACCCGCTGGTCGTCCGAGTCCCCGCCACCCCCGCCGGCCATGATCCGCGACTTGATCTCGTTGGTGATGTGCGGGATCACCTGCACCGTGTCGCCCAGGTACTCACCACGGCGCTCCTTGGCGATCACCTCGGAGTACACCTGACCGGTCGTGACGTTGGCCCGCCCGGTGAGGTCGGTGTCGAGGAACCGTTCGTAGTGCCCGATGTCGAGGTCGGTCTCGGCGCCGTCCTCGGTGACGAAGACCTCACCGTGCTGGAACGGGTTCATCGTTCCGGGGTCGACGTTCAGATAGGGGTCCAGCTTCTGCATCGTGACCTCGAGGCCACGGCTGGACAGCAGGGCGCCCAGCGAACTCGCTGTCAGTCCCTTGCCGAGAGAGGACACAACGCCGCCGGTGACGAAGACGTACTTCGTCGGCTGGGAGTTGTGCAGAAGGCCCGTGTGCCGGGAGTGATCACGTGTTCCAGACGGTCGATCCACGGGAGACGACCGTAACACGATCGGGTCCCTCGGCCGGCCCCGACCGCGCAGGAGTGCCGTCGTCCTCCCCCGTTCCGGGGTCGGTGGCGGGGACCGCGGGGCGCGGTGCCGCCGCCAGCCACACCATCAGCGGCACCAGCAGGGCGGCCGCGGTGGCCGGCAGGGCGACGCCGGAATCGTTGACGGCGGCGCCGATGGTCAGGCTCAGGGCGCAGGCCACCAGGGCCGACCGCAGGACCGCCAGATCCGCCGCCGACAGGCCGCCGGGCCCCGCACCGCGCCCGGTCGAGCCGTGCCGGAGCAGCCCACCGGGCCGGACCAGCCAGACCGCCGCGACGAGCGCGACGGGCAGCATCCAGGCCAGAGGGCTGCCCAGCAGGATGTCGAGGTTGGCCGCGCCCTTCCGGCTGACGACCGTCCACGCCTCGCCGGTGAGCACCTGCTCGACGAAGCGGCCGAGGTGGCTGCGCTCGTCGGCCGGCCGGAGCCAGTCCAGGACGGCGACGGCGCCCACGACCAGCACGGCGGCGGCCAGCACGGCGACGAGCCGGACGACGGTGACCCGCACGCGCGCCAGGAACATCGCCAGCAGGAGGAAGCCCGGCAGCGCCCCCAGGACACCACCGAAGTCACGGCCCAGGCCGGGCGCCCCGATGATCCCGACGGTGACCAGCCCGACGGCCAGGACCACGGCACCGGAGACCCGGCGGGCCCGGTCGGGGCCGGCGCGCCGTCCGGCCGCGGTGGCGGCCGCCGCCGTGCCCAGCAGGGCGCTGACCGCCAGCAGGCCGAAGCTGAGGTTGCCGTAGCCGGTGAACCGGCCGGCGACGATGGCGTCGTAGCCGAGCAGGCCGTTCAGCTCCAGCGTCGACCCGGTGAGGACGTCGGCCAGCAGCGTGCCGAGGGTGACGGCCAGCACGGCCAACGGCGGCCCCAGCCGCCGTCGTCGCCACGGCCCCAGGACGGCGACCGCCACGAGGACGACGTCCGCGACGATCACCGCCGCCACCATGGAGGGCAGCGGTGCGCCCGCGGCCTCCCAGGGCGCCAGACCCGCGAGGTAGGTCGCGATCGGGAGCCCGGCCGCGGCCAGGGCCAGTGTCCGGAGGATGCGCAGGGCCCGCCCCCCACGCGCGGGCCTCGGCCGGCCCGACCGGCCACTGCCCAGGACGAGGACCCCGGACGCCACGAGCGCGGCGGAGACGATCACCAGCAGCCAGAAGAAGCGGCCCACGGTGCGGTAGTGCACCGTCGCCGCCGTGTTGATCCGGTCCAGTTGAGCGATGGCGTCCCCGAGCGGCGGGCGGTCGCCGGCGACCCGCAGCGGCTGGCCGTTCATCGAGGCGGGCCGGTTCAGGCCCAGCGCCTCGAGCGCGGTCGGGGCGACGTCGATGAGCTGGACGTACGGCGCCCGTCCGGTGCTGGCGGAGCCGAGCCAGCCCGGCGAGGAGAAGCCGGGACCCGACACGATCCCGACGTGCAACTGGGCGCGGCCGTCGTTGACCTCGGCGATGCCCGCGACCACGAGCAGGGTGTCGCCGGGCAGGTCGGCCACCGCTGCCCGGATCCGGCCGACCTCCTCGTCGATCGCGGCCAGCGCGGCCGACCGCGGGCCGGGCTCGGTGCCCTGGTCGGTCTTCGCGGGGCCGGGGGTGCCGGCGTCGCTGAGCTCGTCGAGCGACACCAGGGCGAGCGGGCACTCGTCGAGGAAGGCGGCCAGCTCCGCCTTGTCCCCGGGAAGGGCGTCCGTCCGGTTCAGCCGGACGTCCTCGGCGGCCACGGCGAGCGCGGCGGCGCGGCCGGACACCGCCGCACAGCCCACGGCGGCGCCGAGCGCGCCCGGCTCCGCGCCGAACCGCGCGGTCCCCGGGTCCTCGGCGGTACGCCGCACGGTCTCCCCGGGTTCGGCGAGGCCGACGTCGGCAGTCCGCTCCTGCAGCCCGCAGTGCGACATCGACGTGTCCAGACGCGGCTGCCCGGCGTCGTCGGGAGCGGGGGTGGCCGTCGCCCCGGCCGGCTCGTCCGGGAGTGGAACCGTGGGCAGCGGAACCGGGGGCAGGCCTTCCTCGGGCCCGGGGTAGCGCGCCCGGTTTCCGGCGCCGAGGGTGGCCCAGCCGTCGAGCACACAGGTGGTCGAGCGGCCCGCCCGCACCGAGACGGCACCGATCGGCGAGACGTCGGCCAGGCCCCACAGCTCGGGGGTCACGTCGGGGTCGACATCGCGCCAGGTGAGGCCCGGTACGCCGACGATCACCACGGAGTCGGCAGTCGACTCCCCCGCCGCCGTAGCGGGCGGCGCGTTGCCGAGGAGGAACAGGGGAAGCAGCGCGAGCAGGGCCGCCACTGCGCGGCGGGGAGACGTCATGGTGACCCGTCCGCCGGGGCACCCAGCAGCTCGCGGTAGACGGCGACCAGCCGGCGGGCGGCGCCGGCCTCGTCGGGCCAGGTCGCCGCCTGGTGCCGGCCGGCTTCGGACAGCCCGGCGGCGTGCGCCGGATCGTCGAGGACGCGGGCGACGGCGGCCGCGAGGGCAGCGGGGTCGCCGACCGGCACCAGGTCCGCACCGGCGCCGACCAGTTCAGGGATGCCCCCGGCGCGGGTGGCGACGAGCGGAGTGCCCGCGCGCAACGCCTCCTGCGCGGTGAAGGGGCTGCCCTCCCAGCGCGAGGGCAGGACGCAGACGTCGGCCGCCGCCAGCAGGTCGGCGACGTCGTCGCGGCGGCCGAGCAGCCGTACCGGCAGGCGTTCCGCCGTGATCCGCGCCGTCAATTCGCCCTCGAGAGGCCCGTTGCCGGCGATCGCGACAAGCGGCGGCGGCTGCCGCCCGGCCCACCGGCCCGCGGCCTCGAGCAGCACGTCGTAGCCCTTCTGCGGGTGCAGGCGGCCGATCGCGACGACCAGCGGCCGGGCGTCGTCCAGGCCGAGCTCGGTGCGGATCTCGGCGCGGGAGCGGCTCGCGGGCGCCAGCGGCGGTGCCAGCGCCGGGGCGACCCGGACGTCGCGCGCACCGGCCCGCCGCGCGTTGTCCGCCAGGTCGCTGGAGACGGCGAGAACCAGATCGGCGCTGCGGATCGTGGCGGCCTCCACCGCCGCCAGGACCCGCCGCAGCGGTCCGGCCTGGTGCAGCAGGGCGTTGTGCAGGGTGAGGACGAGCGGGCGAGGGCGCTCCCGTGAGAGGCGGCGGGCCGCCGCGGCGACCAGCCCGGCACGCAGGCCGTGCGCGTGCACCAGGTCGGCGCCGGCCACCGCGGCGCGCAGCTGGAGAACCGCGCGCGTGTCGGCCACCGGAGCCAGTCCGTTGGAGATCCCCACGGGGTGGAACTCGGCCCCGGCGGCGGAGAACCCGAAAAGTTCCTCCGTGGCCGGCGCACCGCAGACCCGGACGTCGGCGCCGGCGGCGGCCAGGGTGGGCAGGATCGAGCGCACGTGTGTGCCCACGCCGCCGGCGCTCGTGGCCAGCACCTCGACGATTCGACGGCCGTGCAAGGGCGCCCGCTCAGTCACGGTGCACCTCCTGTCGGTCCGGCGCGCGCAGGGCCTGCAGTGCGGCGGCCAGCGGGCCGCGGGCCGTTCCCATCATGACGGCCGAGGCGATCACCAGCACGGTTGCTGCGGTGAGCACGCCGGTACCGACGGCCGCCAGCGCACCGCGCGAGGGCACCGGGTCGGCCCCCAGGGTCCCGGCCACCAGGAGCCCCACGAGGGCGCCGAGCGCCGCACCGGCAAGGGCGGGAACGCCGGCGCGGGCCACACCGGCCAGGCTTCCGGGCCCGGCGGCCCGTGCCACCGCGACGAGGAGTCCGACCCCGGCCATCGTGACGCCGATGCTGTGCCCCGCGCCCAGCGCGAGGCCTCGATCCTGGGCCGGCAGCAGCGAGGAGAGCAGGACGTCGGCGACCACGGCGAGCAGCCATCCGCCGACGACGCACACGGTCGGGGCCTTCCACAGCCCGCGCGCGTACAGGGCGCGGGTGAGCAGCGCGACCAGCGCGTACCCGACCAGTCCGGGCGCGAACGCGATGATCGTGCTCCGCAGGGCCGTCACGGACGCGTCCGTGCCGGCGCCGAGGAAGACCCGCGCCATCGGCCCGGAGACGGCCACGAGAACGGCGGCGGCCACGGCGGCGGAGGCCACCACCAGGACGGCGACCGGCGCGAGGGCCCGCTGGAACCCGGTCTCGTCGCCGGACTCCGCGCGCTCGGCGAGCCCCGGATAGGCCGACGTCGCCAGAGGCACCGCCAGCGCCGCCCAGGGCAGCAGGAAGAGGGTCATGCCGGCGAAGTACACGACCTGGGTGCCGTCCGGGGCGCCGTCGTTGGCGAGCCGGATCGCGACCGCCGCGACCAGTTGCTGACCGGCGAGGGTCAGCACCCCGGCGAGGGCGAGGCGCCGCACGCGGGGGGCGGCGCCCACCGGGAAGCGCAGCGACGGCCGCAAGCCCAGACGCAGCCGCCGCACCGGCCACAGCAGGCTGAGGCTCAGAGCGACGACGCCGAGCGTCGTCCCCACGCCGAGGACCAGCTCGACCGGCCGGGTCAGCCCGGCCACCTGCCCGCTTCCGTCCATCGCGGCGAAGATCAGATAGGCGCCCGCCACGACGACGCTGGACAGCAGCGGGGCGAGGGCCGGGCCGGCGAACCGGCGATGGGCCTGCAGGATGCCGGTCAGCACGATCCCGATGCCGTAGAGCACCACCTGCGGCGCGAAGACGAGCAGGAAGCGGGCCGTGAGAGCCACCTCCGCCTCGTTGCCGGCGCCGAGGAGCAGCCGCGCGATCGGCTGGGCCAGCAGGGCGGTGAGCAGCGCGAGCGGGGCGAGGATCAGCAGCGTCCAGCCGAGGAGCGCCGACGCGGTCCGGCGGACCTGGTCACGGTCCCCGACGGCGATTCCCCCGGCCAGCATCGGGATGACCAGGCCGGCGAGGGCTCCCCCGGCGACGACCTCGAAGACGATGTTGGGAACGGTGTTGGCGGCCAGGTAGGTGTCACCCGTGCTGCCGGCACCGACGGTGTTGGTGAACACCAGCGTGCGGCCGAACCCGGCCAGCCGGGCGAGCAGCGTGAGGACGGCGATCAGCGCCGCCGCCCCGGCGACACCGCGTGCGAGCCGGGGTCCGCTCACGACGGCCGGCGGCCGAGGCGGTCCAGTTCGCGTAGTCCCGGAGTGGCCTCGATGACCTTCGTGAAGCTGACCTTCTCGCTGGCCAGGGTGAGGGCGACGATCGCGGTGAGCAGGCCGGCCCGGGAGCCGCGCCCCGGCAGCTGGGCCAGCCGGAGGCCGACGAGGGCGCCGAGGGCGTTGGCGCCGCAGTCGCCGAGCATCACCTGCTCGCCGAGATCGGCGGGCAGCACGGCGAGCGTGGCGCCGAGCGGTCCGGCCACCAGTCCCCCGGCCGGCCCCCCGAGCGTCGCCACCGAGGCGAGCACCCCGGCCTTGGCCGCGCGCCCGGGCCGGAGGTCGAGCAGGTTGACCAGGTTGGCCGCGCCTGCGATCAGGCCCGTGGTGAGGACCGCGTCGACCAGCGTGCCGGCTCTCCGGTCCCTCCGGGTCAGCGCCGCGGCCGCGGCCGAGGCGGTGACGATCCCGGCGACCTTGACCGCTCCGGCGGAGATCCGGCCGGCCCGGAGTGCCCCCAGGTGACCGGCCAGGCCCTTGTCGCGGGCCTGCTCGGGGCGGGCCCCCACGAGGTCGTCGTAGCCGCCGACCAGACCCGACACCGTGCCGACGAGCGCCGCGGCGGCCCGGGTACCGGTCGGGGCGCCCAGAACGGACGCGGCGGTGGCCGACGCCGCCAGGACCGGTCCGCCCAGCAGGGTGAGCGGGCGACCGGCGTAGTTGGTGCGGCGCCACGCTGCCCCGGCAGGACGGGCGGCCAGCCCCCCGGCCAGGGTCAGGGCCGCACGTCCGACGGCGGCGCCCCCGAGGGCCAGCGCCGCCTTCCGCCGGCCGCTCACGGCGCGGGCACGGGCACCGGCGGCACCGGCTGGGTGTCCGCACCCGCGCCGTAGTTGCCCGACGTGCCGTTCCCCTCGGCGACGAGCGCGAGCACGGTGTTGATCCGGCCCGCTGCGGTCGGGGCGTTGTCGACGGTCGACACGGCTCCGGACAGCGAGGGATCGCCCCGCACGACGCCGATCAGGCCGTCGGCACCCGCCGACGCGGCGTCCCCGGCGACGACCACACCGGAGCCTGCGGCATCGAGTGCGGTCAGGAGGTCGGTCAGGGCGCCGTTGCGCTCCGCGGCGTCGTCGCCCTGGAAGGCACCGGCGGTCAGGACGACGGCGAAGTCGGCGGCCGTCACGGCGGAGCTGTCGACCGACAGGGCGTCGAGGGCATTGAGGCCCGCCGTCACCGAGGAGATGCCGGACGGGTCGGCGGCGGTGCCGTTCGGCGGGATCATGAGCACCTGCGCGAGCACCGATGCGACGAGCTGCCCGGCGTCATCGGCCTCGGGCAGCTGCACCCCGGTGGGCAGACCCGGGCCGGTGACGTAGCTCTGCAGGCTGGAGGCGGCCGAGGGGTCGCTGTAGGCGGGGTGCAGCTGCAGGGTGCCGCTGACGGTGCCGCCGGCCTCCTCGATGAGCCCGCTGACGCCGTCGATCGTCTCGGTGGGGACGTCCTCGTTGCTGACGATCAGCAGCACGCGGCGACCGGCCAGGCTGTTGCCGACCAGGGTCGGGCCGACCGCGGCATCGAAGGCGTCGGAGGTGTCGAGCTGCGACTGCAGGGCCTGGGTCTGGTCCTCCAGCCCCCGCTTGTCGTGCTCCAGCGACTGAACCTGGCTCTTGATGTCGGCCAGGATCGGCTGGTTGAGCGCCGTCGTACCGATGACGATGCCGAGAGCGACCGCAAGGAAAACGGCGATCAGCGAGACCAGGTGATAGCGGAAGTCGATCACGAGAAGAGGTTCTCCAACCAGAACACGAAGCTGTTCCATTGGTCGAGCAGCAGGTCCAGGTACACGCGTCCGGCGGCCGACACCGCGACGGCGGACCCGATGGCGACGAACGCGGCCAGCACCAGCACGACGAGGGCTGCCGTTGAGATGCGGCTGCGGTACAGGCGGCTGACGCCCTTCGCGTCGACGAGCTTGCCCCCGAGCCGCAGCCGGGTGAGGAAGGTCGAGGCCATGCCGCCGCGGCCCTTGTCGAGGAACTCGACCAGCGTCGCGTGCGTGCCGACGGCGACGATGAGCTTGGCCCCCTTCTCGTCGGCGAGGAGCATCGCGATGTCCTCGCTGGTCGCGGCCGCAGGGAAGGTGATCGCGGGAACCCCCAGCGCCTCCACCCGGGGCAGGCCGGGCGCCCTGCCGTCCGGATAGGCGTGCACCACCACCTCGGCGCCGCAGGTCAGCGAGTCGTCGCTGACCGAGTCCATGTCGCCGACGATCATGTCCGGCTGGTACCCGGCCTCGATGAGGGCGTCGGCGCCGCCGTCGACACCGATGAGCACCGGCCGGTAGTCGCGGATGTAGGAGCGGAGGGCGTGCAGGTCCTCCTTGTAGTCGTAGCCCCGCACGACGATGAGGGCGTGCCGGCCGTCGAAATCGGTGGCGACGTCGGGCACGCCGACGCCGTCGAGCAGGAGCGCGCGCTCCCGCTTCATGTACTCCATGGTGTTCGCCGCGAACGCCTCGAGCTGGGTCGACAGCCCCGCCTTGGCCTCGGTCATGGCCGCCGCGACCGACTCGCTGGTGTGTGCGGTGCCCTCGGCGACCACCGTGCCGTCTTCGGTGAGCAGCTGGTTCCCCTCGAGGTGGACCCGCGCGCCTTCCTTCAGCAGGGTGAACACCTCCCGCCCGACATCGTCGAGCAGCGGGATGCCGGCGTTGATGAGGATCTCGGGGCCCAGGTTGGGATAGCGGCCGGAGATGCTCGGGGCGGCGTTCACCACCGCGGCGATCTTGGTGCCGACGAGGGCGTCCGCGCTCACCCGGTCGATGTCGACGTGGTCGATGACGGCGATGTCGCCGGGGCGCAGCCGCTTGGTCAGATTCTTCGTGCGGCGGTCCAGCCGGGCGGTGCCGGCCTGACCGGGGCCGGACTCCTGGTCCCGCCCGCGCCGAAGCGTGCCGATGCGCATGTTCGGCATGCTTTCACGCTCAGCTGAGCGCCCCGCCGTCCGACGCGCGACGGCGACCTGTCAGTCACGCACCGTGTCCGACACCACGGGAGCAGCGACACGCGGGCGGCGCGGCGTTCGCCCCTCGCGCGGGACCGTTACCGACTTGTGACTAGCGTTGCGGATGTGACTGGAGTGGCCCACGCCCTGCCCCGAACCGAGCCCGTACCGGGGCATTCCGATGCGGTTCCCTCGGCGGGAGCGGCGTCCGCGCCGGAGGTCGGCACCACCGGCGCGGTGATCCGGACCATGCCCACCCGCCCCGCCGTGCCGGCCCGCCGGAACGCTCCGCCGCAGGAGCCCCAGCAGCCCACCCGACCGCCGGCCGAGACGCCCGCCGAGACGCCGGCCGGGGGATCGAAGGGGGGCAGCGGCGCACGTGAGCGGCGCTACCAGGAGACCCGGGCTCGGATCGTCGACGCCGCGGCCGACCTGTTCACCGAACGCGGCTTCGACTCGGTCAGCGTCATGGAGATCGCCAAGCGCGCCGG
>JAOPWH010000224.1 GCA_025965795.1 Blastococcus sp. | reverse complement strand
ATAGGCGAATCGCTCACCGTTCCGGGCCTGGAGGTCGACTACGCGGCCGGGCTGGACGCGCTGCCGGGCCTGGTGGACCTGCACACCCACCTGCGCGAGCCCGGCCGCGAGGACGCGGAGACGGTCGAGACCGGGAGCCGCGCGGCCGCCCTCGGCGGGTTCACCGCCGTGCACGCCATGGCCAACACCGATCCGGTGGCCGACACCGCCGGCGTCGTCGAGCAGGTGTGGCGGCTGGGTCAGCAGGCCGGACTGGTCGACGTCGTCCCGGTCGGTGCCGTGACCGTGGGGCTCGGCGGGGAGCGGCTGGCCGAGCTCGGGGCGATGGCCGACTCCGCCGCCCGCGTCCGGGTGTTCTCCGACGACGGCCACTGCGTGGCCGATCCCGCGCTGATGCGCCGGGCCCTGGAGTACGTGAAGGCGTTCGACGGGGTCGTCGCCCAGCACGCCGAGGAGCCGCGCCTGACCCTCGGCGCGCAGATGCACGAGGGCGACCGCTCGGCCCGCCTCGGCCTGACCGGCTGGCCGGCCGCCGCGGAGGAGGCGATCATCGCCCGCGACGTGCTGCTGGCCGGGCACGTCGGCGCCCGGCTGCACGTCTGCCACGTCTCGACGGCGGGCTCGGTGGAGCTGCTCCGGTGGGCGAAGTCCCGCGGCGTCCAGGTCACCGCCGAGGTCACCCCGCACCACCTGCTGCTCACCGACGCCTGCGTCGAGGGCTACGACCCGGTGTTCAAGGTCAACCCGCCCCTGCGCACGGACGACGACGTGGCCGCGCTCCGGGCCGGCCTCGCCGACGGCACCATCGACGCCGTGGCCACCGACCACGCGCCGCACGCGGTGGAGGACAAGGAGAGCGAGTGGGCGCAGGCCCGGCCCGGGATGCTCGGGCTCGAGCAGGCGCTGTCGGTCGTCGTCGAGACCATGGTCGCCACCGGTCTGCTCGACTGGCGGGGCGTCGCCGACCGCATGTCGGTCCGCCCCGCGGGAATCGGCCGGCTGGACGGGCACGGCCGCCCGCTCGCCCCTGGTGAGCCGGCCAACCTGCTGCTGCTCGACCCCGCCGCCCGGGCGGTCGTCGATCCCGCCGCGCTGGCCAGCCGGAGCCGTAACAGCCCGTATGCCGGCCGGGAGCTCCCGGGCCGGGTGGTCGCGACGTTCCTCCGCGGCGTCCCGACCGTGCTCGACGGAAAGGCGCAGAGGTGACCCCCGCCGGTGGCGAGATCGCCGATCTCGCTCGTTTTCAGGCCCCGAACCGTGCGAGATCGCCGATCTCGCCGATGCTCGACGGAAAGGCACAGCCTTGAACGCAATCCTCGTGCTCGAGGACGGGCGCACGTTCCGTGGCGAGGCCTACGGCGCCGTGGGTACGACGGTCGGCGAGGCGGTGTTCTCCACCGGGATGACCGGCTACCAGGAGACGCTCACCGACCCGAGCTACCACCGGCAGGTCGTCGTCATGACCGCCCCCCACATCGGCAACACGGGGGTCAACCGCGAGGACGACGAGAGCCGCAGGATGTGGGTCGCCGGGTTCGTCGTCCGTGATCCGGCACGCCGCCCGGCGAACTGGCGGGCCACCGGCAGCCTGGACGACGAACTGGCGGCGCAGGGCGTCGTCGGGATCAGCGGAGTGGACACCCGCGCGCTCACCCGGCACCTGCGCGACCGCGGCGCCATGCGGGTGGGGATCAGCAGCGAGATCTCCGACGTGGACGAGCTGCTCGCGCGGGTGACCGCCGCCGAGAGCATGACCGGGGCGGACCTCGCGCCGCAGGTGAGCACCGCCGAGAGCTACGTCGTCCCGGCCGTGGGGGAGAAGCGGTACACGATCGCCGCGCTCGACCTCGGCATCAAGACCGCCACCCCGCGGCACCTGGCGGAGCTCGGCGTCGAGACCCACGTGCTGCCCTCGACGGCCACCGCCGAGCAGCTGCTGGCCGCCGGCCCGGACGGGGTGTTCCTCTCCAACGGCCCCGGCGACCCGGCCGCCGCCGACTACGCGGTGGCTGCCGTGAGAGGCGTCCTCGACGCGCGCCGGCCGCTGTTCGGTATCTGCTTCGGCAACCAGATCCTCGGTCGGGCTCTCGGACTGGGCACCTACAAGCTGCGGTTCGGCCACCGCGGGCTCAACCAGCCCGTGCTCGACCGGGTCAGCAACACGGTGCGGGTGACCAGCCACAACCACGGGTTCGCCGTCGACGCCCCGCTGGACCGGCCGTCCGACACCCCCTACGGGCCGGTGGAGGTCAGCCACGTCGGCCTCAACGACGACGTCGTCGAGGGGTTGCGCTGCCTCGACGTGCCGGCATTCAGCGTGCAGTTCCACCCGGAGTCGGCGGCCGGGCCGCACGACGCGGCGCCGCTCTTCCAGCGGTTCGTCGACCTCATGGCGGCCTCGAAGGAGCAGCCCAGTGCCTAAGCGGAGCGACATCGAGCACGTCATGGTCATCGGCTCGGGGCCGATCATCATCGGGCAGGCCAGCGAGTTCGACTACTCCGGCACCCAGGCCTGCCGCGTGCTCAAGGCGGAGGGGCTGCGGGTCAGCCTGGTCAACAGCAACCCCGCCACGATCATGACCGACCCCGAGGTCGCCGACGCCACCTACATCGAGCCGCTGACCCCGGAGTTCGTCGAGAAGGTGATCGCGCAGGAGCGCCCCGACGCACTGCTGGCCACCCTCGGTGGCCAGACCGCTCTCAACATCGCGATCGGCCTGTTCGAGAACGGCGTCCTGGAGAAGTACGGGGTGCAGCTCATCGGCGCCGACGTCGACGCGATCAACCGCGGCGAGGACCGGCAGATCTTCAAGGACATCGTCCGCTCCATCGGTGCCGACGCCCCCCGCTCCACGGTCTGCTCGAGCGTCGAGGAGGCGCTCGCCACGGCCGAGGAGGTCGGCTATCCGGTCGTGATCCGCCCCAGCTTCACCATGGGTGGCCTCGGCTCGGGCATCGCCACCGACGAGCCGATGCTCCGGCGCATGGCGGCCCACGGGCTGGCCGACTCCCCGGTGCACACCGTGCTCATCGAGGAATCCGTGCTCGGCTGGAAGGAGTACGAGCTCGAGCTGATGCGCGACCGCAGCGACAACGTGGTGGTCATCTGCTCGATCGAGAACATCGACGCGATGGGGGTGCACACCGGCGACTCCGTGACCGTCGCCCCGGCGATGACCCTCACCGACCGCGAGTACCAGCACATGCGCGACGTCGGCATCGACGTGCTGCGCGCGGTGGGCGTCGACACCGGCGGCTGCAACATCCAGTTCGCCGTGCACCCCGACACCGGCCGGCTGGTCGTCATCGAGATGAACCCGCGGGTGTCGCGGTCCAGCGCGCTGGCGTCGAAGGCGACCGGCTTCCCGATCGCCAAGATCGCGGCCAAGCTCGCGATCGGTTACACCCTCGACGAGATCACCAACGACATCACCGGCGTCACCCCGGCGTCCTTCGAGCCGTCGCTGGACTACGTCGTGGTGAAGATCCCGCGGTTCGCCTTCGAGAAGTTCCCCGGGGCCGA